>NZ_PSVD01000001.1:0-483681 GCF_002932035.1 Rathayibacter sp. AY1F6
GTCTAGGCGATCACTCCCCGCTCTGCGAATCGCAGCCACCCTCTCCGGCCGACCGCTCCGAGCCCGGCGGGGACGGGCTCGGTATGAAACACGGGCGTCACACGGGTGGGGTTCACTGGGGGGAGACGCCCGACGGGCGCGGGACGGAGGCGCGGCATGGACCTGAACACGATCCAGCGCGTCCGGGTGGTGCGCGAGCGCTCCGAGCTGGCGGGCCGCGGGCCGCGCTCAGCGGTCATCGGAGGCGGCTCCTGGGTGTTCTCTCTCCCCCACGACCACCTCGACGAGCTCCTCGACCTGCAGGGATTCGCGTGGGAGCCGATCGTGCGCACGGACGCCGGGCTCTCGATCGCGGCGACCTGCACGCTCAGTGAGCTCGCCGCGATGCCCGACGCGGGCGACACCGCCCATCCGCTCTTCTTCCAGTGCTGCACGGCACTGCTGGGCTCCTTCAAGATCTGGAACGTCGCCACTGTCGGCGGCAACATCGCCAACGCCCTGCCCGCCGGACCGATGATCAGCCTCGCCGCCGCGCTCGACGCCACCGCCCTCGTCTGGCGGGCCGACGGCTCGGACGTCGCCGTGCCGGTCGCCGAGCTCGTGACCGGCAACATGACCACTTCCCTGGCCCAGGACGACGTCATCCGCTCGATCGAGTTCCCGCTCTCCTCCCTCCGGGCGCGCACCGCGTTCCGCAAGACGGCGCTCTCCCCTCTCGGACGCTCCGGCGCCGTCGTCATCGGCCGCCTCGACACCGACGGCGCGTTCCTCCTCACGATCACCGCGGCGACCGTCCGGCCGGAGCTGCTCCGCTTCGCCGCCGTTCCCTCCTCGGCCGAGCTCGCCGCGGCCGTCGACGGCGTCGCGACCTGGTTCACCGACCCGCACGGAGCCGCCGACTGGCGCCACGCCGTCGTCCGCGTGCTCGCCGAGGAGATCCGCACCGAGCTGACCGAAGGCGCCCGATGAGGTTCACCGTCAACGGGGAGCCGGTCGACGCCTCCCCCCGCCCCGGCCAGGTGCTGCGCACCCTCCTCCGCGACCACGAGCACTTCGAGGTGAAGAAGGGGTGCGACGCCGGCGACTGCGGCGCCTGCTCCGTCCTCGTCGACGGGACGCCGTTCCACTCCTGCCTCTACCCCGCCCACCGCGTCGAGGGCCGCGAGGTGACGACCGCGGCCGGCCTCGGCACGCCCGAGGAGCCGAGCGCGGTGCAGGAGGCGTTCGTCGAGGCCGGCGCGTTCCAGTGCGGCTTCTGCACGGCCGGCATGGTGGTCACGGCCACGGCGCTCGACGGAGTCCGCGCCGAGGACGTGCCGCGGCTGATGAAGGGCAACCTCTGCCGGTGCACGGGCTACCGCCCCATCCGCGAGGCCGTGACGGGCGCCTGCGCGTCCGGGCACGGCGCGCACGCGGCCGAGCCGTCCGGAGCGGATCGCACGGAGGCCCCGGTCCGCGGACGGCACGCGGCCCCGCCGTCGGGTCTCACCCCCGTCCGCCGCACCGGTCGCCCATCGGCCGAGGAGTCCCGGGTCGGCCGCTCGCTCGGCGCGCCTGCCGGCCGGCGGATCGTCCAGGGCCGCGAGCCGTTCACCCTCGACGTCGCCGTGCCCGGCCTGCTGCACGTGAAGGTCGTCCAGAGCCCGCACGCCCACGCGCGCATCCGCTCGATCGACACGACCGCCGCCCGCGCGATGCGGGGCGTCGTCGCGGTCCTCACCGCCGAGGACGTCCCGGACGTCCTCTACTCCACCGCCCGCCACGAGTCCCGGCTCGACGACCCGGACGACACCCGCATGCTCGACACGGTCGTCCGGTTCCGCGGGCAGCGCGTGGCCGTGGTGGTCGCGGAGTCGGTGGCCGAGGCGGAGGCGGCCTGCCGCGCCGTCGAGGTCGACTACGAGGTGCTGCCCGCCGTCTTCGACCCGGAGGAGGCGCGCTCGGCCGGCGCGCCGCTCCTGCACGCCGACAAGGATCCGATCGCCTCGCGCATCGCCCGGCCGGAGGCGAACGTCGTCGCGGAGCTCCACGGAGAGTACGGGGACGTGGCCGCCGGACTCGCGGAGGCCGACGTGGTCGTCGAGGGCCGGTACTCGACCTCCCGGGTCGCGCACACGGCGCTCGAGACCCACGGCACCATCGGCTGGCTCGAGGGCGGAGAGCTGGTGCTGCGGACCTCGACGCAGGTGCCCTTCCTCGTGCGCGACGAGATCGCGCGCCTGTTCGACCGCGATCCGTCGACCGTCCGCGTCTTCACGGCACGGGTGGGCGGCGGCTTCGGCGGCAAGCAGGAGATCCTGACGGAGGACGTCGTCGCCCTCGCCGTGCTCGCCACCGGCCGGCCCGTGCAGTTCGAGTTCACCCGGAGCGACGAGTTCACGATGGCCCCCTGCCGACACCCGATGCGGGTCGGCGTCACGCTCGGCGCCCGGCGCGACGGACGGCTGACCGCCCTCGCCGTGGACGTGCTCTCGGACACCGGCGCCTACGGCAACCACGGACCCGGCGTGATGTTCCACGGCACCTCGGAGTCGGTCGCCGTCTACAGCGCGCCCAGCAAGCGCGTCGACGCGCAGGCCGTCTACACGAACAACCTCCCCTCGGGGGCGTTCCGCGGCTACGGCCTCGGGCAGGTGATCTTCGGCATCGAGTCGGCGATGGACGATCTCGCCCGCGAGCTCGGGATCGACCCGTTCGAGCTGCGGCGGATCAACGCGGTGCGCCCGGGCGAGCCGCTGGTGGTCACGCACGTCGAGGGCGACGACATCGGCTTCGCCTCCTACGGGCTCGACCAGTGCCTCGACCTCACCGAGGCGGCACTGGCCGGCGGCGGCGGCTCCCCCGCCCCCGACGGACCGGGGTGGCGGACAGGGCAGGGCACGGCACTGGCGATGATCGCCACCATCCCACCGCGGGGCCACTTCTCGGAGGCGACCGTCACCGTCGACGCCGAGGGAGTGCTGACCATCGGCGTCGGCACGGCCGAGTTCGGCAACGGGACGACCACCGTGCACACGCAGCTGGTCGCGAGCGCCTTCCGCGCCTCGGCCGACCGGGTGCGGATCCACCAGTCCGACACGGACGCGGCCCGCTACGACACCGGAGCGTTCGGCAGCGCCGGCACGGTGGTCGCGGGCAAGGCCGTCCACTCGGCCGCGACGCGCCTCCTCGCCGAGCTGCAGGCGCTCGCCAAGCGGCTGACCGGGCACGACGAGACCTTCGAGCCCGACGACGAGGGCCTGCTCGCTCCGGACGGCACCCGGGTCGCGTTCGCCGATCTGGTCCGTGCGGCCGGCGGACCGGTCACCGCGACCGGGAGCGAGGACGGCGCTCAGCGCTCGCTCGCGTTCAACGTCCAGGGCTTCCGCGTCGCGGTGCACGAGCCGACGGGCGAGGTGCGGATCCTGCAGTCGGTCCAGGCGGCCGACGCCGGCTTCGTGATCAACCCGGCGCAGTGCCGCGGGCAGGTCGAGGGCGGAGTGGCGCAGGCGATCGGCTCGGCGCTGTACGAGGAGGTGATCCTCGACGGCGAGGGCACCGTGACCACGGCGATCCTCCGGAACTACCACATCCCGCAGATGGCGGACGTGCCCGAGACCGAGGTGCTCTTCGCGGACACCGCCGACGAGCTCGGGCCGTTCGGCGCGAAGTCGATGAGCGAGGCGCCCTACAACCCGGTCGCCCCCGCACTCGCCAACGCCGTCCGCGACGCGATCGGCGTGCGGCCGACCGAGCTGCCGCTCTCCCGCGACCGGATCTGGCGGCTCCTGCACCCGGACGCCGCCCCGGTCGCGACCGTCGAGGCGGAGGCGCCGCCCGGTTGAACGACGACGAGCTGAGCGCCGATCGGCTGCCGCAGCTCAGACGCGCGACGCCAGCTCCGTGCTCGCCCGGGCGACCTCGCGGGCGATCGCGTCCTCGTCCGCGTTCACCAGCCGTCCCTCCCGCACCGTCGGGCGACCCTGCACCAGGAGCAGGCTCAGCGGGGGCTGCGCTCCGAGTGCGAGCGCCGCGACCGGGTCCGCGATGCCCGCGTGCTCGATCCCGTCGATCCGCCAGAGCGCGAGGTCGGCGAGCTTGCCGACCTCGATCGAGCCGATCTCGTCCTGCCGACCGAGCACCCGGGCCCCGCCGATGGTGGCGACCGAGAGCGCCTGCCGGGCGCTCATCCGGTCGGCGCCGGCGCGCAGGCGGTTCATCAGCACCGCGGCGCGGATCTCGGAGCCGAGCTGACCGGACTCGTTCGACGCCGCGCCGTCCACGCCGAGGCCGACCGGGGCTCCCGCAGCCAGCAGCTGCGGGATCGGCGCGATGCCCGCCGCGAGCCGGCCGTTCGAGGACGGGCAGTGCGCGACTCCGGTGCCCGTGGCCGCGAACTTCGCGATCGCGTCGGCGTCGAGGTGGACGCAGTGCGCCATCCAGACGTCATCGCCGAGCCAGCCGAGCGACTCCAGGTGGTCGGTGGGCGAGAGGCCGAACGCCTCCCGCGTGTAGGCGTCCTCCTCCACGGTCTCGGAGCCGTGGGTGTGCAGCCGGACCCCGAGCTGACGGGCGAGGACGGCCGACTCTCGCAGCAGGTCGGTGGTCACCGAGAACGGCGAGCACGGGGCGATCGCGACCCGCACCATCGCGTCGGCGGAGGCGTCGTGGTACAGCTGGACCGCCTCTCCGCTGGCCTGGAGCGCGGCCGCCGTGGTCTCGACGGCGAAGTCCGGCGGGAGGCCGCCCCGGGACTCGCCGAGGTCCATCGACCCGCGGGTCGCGTGCAGCCGGAGGCCGAGGGTGCCGGCCGCGTCGACGATGCCGCCGACGATGTCGCCGGAGCCCCGTGGGAAGACGTAGTGGTGGTCGGCGACGGTGCTGCAGCCGGACCGGGCGAGGACGCCCATCGCGCCGAGGGCGGCGGAGCGGGTCAGGTCGGCGTCGATGCGGGACCAGGCGGGGTAGAGCGCGACGAGCCAGTCGAAGAGGATCGAGTCCTGCGCCCAGCCGCGGGTGAGCCACTGGTAGAGGTGGTGGTGCGTGTTGACGAGCCCGGGAGTGAGCAGGTGGCCGCGGCCGTCGACCCGCGTGAGCGCGATCGCCTCCTGCGCCGGCAGGCCCGTCGGGGACCGTCCGTCGAGGGCCCACGCCGGAGGGTCGCCGGCTCCGACGGCGACGATGCGGGAGTCGTCGACGACGACGTGGCCGACGGGGTGCTCGGTCCCGTGCGCGTCGACGGTGGCGACGTGGGCTCCGGTGAGGACGTGGCGCTGCATGCCCCGAGCATGGCAGCGCGGTGTTTCGCGGCCGTTTCCCGCCGGAGTGCGAGCAGGCCGGCGCGATCACGACGGCGCGCCGTCAAGGGAGGACGTGCGGCTCAGCGCGCCGCGTGGATCGGGCCCGAGCGCCCCGCGAGCGGCTCCCCGGACGTCCCCGTGCGCGCGGCGAGGACCTCCGCGAGGATCGACACGGCCGTCTCCTCCGGCGTCGACGCGCCGATGTCCAGGCCGATCGGCGAGTGCAGGCGGGCGAGCGCCTCCTCCGTCACTCCCGCCTCGCGCAGCAGCCGCAGCCGCCGCTCGTGGGTGCGCCGCGATCCCATCGCGCCGACGTAGGCGACCGGGAGCGCGAGCGCGGTCTCGAGCAGCGGGATGTCGAACTTCTCGTCGTGCGTGAGCTCCGCGATCACGGTGCGCGAGTCGACCTCGGCGCGGGCGAGGTGGTCGGACGGCCACTCGACCACGACCTCGTCGGCGCCGGGGAAGCGCTCGGCGGTCGCGAACACCGGACGCGCGTCGCAGACGGTCACGCGGTAGCCGAGCAGGGATCCGGCGGAGCAGAGCGCGGCGGAGAAGTCGACGGCGCCGTAGATCAGCAGGCGCGGCCGCTCGGCGTGCACGATGTAGGCGATCTCGAGCTCGGCGCTCCGGCAGCCGGTCTCGACCGTGGCCGAGCGGCCGGAGGCCAGGCGCGCCTCGCGCTCGGCGAGGATGCGGCGGGCGGTGTCCTCGTCCAGGTGCGGGCCGACGACGTCCTGGAGGCGCGTCGCTCCGGTGAGGACGAGGCCGATCAGCTCCTCCGGGCCGCCGACGACGATCGCCAGCGCGGCCGAGCGGCCGGCGCGGGCGGCGCGCAGCTCGGCGAGGACCGCGGTGGAGCCGGAGTCGACGACCTGGCCGAACACGCGCAGCTGCCCCCCGCAGGACAGGCCGGCGGCGAAGGCCGCCTCGTCGTCGAAGCCGAAGTGCTCGGACGCGCTGCCCGAGGTGCCGAGCACCTCCTGGGCCAGCGCGTACGCCTGCGCCTCGACGCAGCCGCCGGAGATCGAGCCGATCGCGCGCCCCTCCGCGTCCACCGCCATCGAGGAGCCGAGAGCGCGGGGAGCCGAGCCGAAGACGTGCGTGACCGTGACGACCGCGACGCTCCCGCCCCCCTCGACGCGCTCGAGCAGGGGGGCGGCGATGTCGAGCACGACGGCCTCCTCTTCTCGGACGGGAGGCGACGGCGCCGGGGCTGCGGAGAGGCCGGGCGGAGCCGCCGACGGGCGCTCACACGCAGGAAACATGCCGAGTATAGGGTCGATCCATGCCTGACGACGCTCCCTTCCTCGACCTCGTGATCCGCGCCTCCGACGTGCTGACCGAGAACGGCCGGCGTCCGGCCAGCATCGCGATCGCCGAGGGCCTGATCGTCGCGGTCGGCGAGCGGGACGCCCCCTGGCGGACCACGGAGGAGATCGTCCTCCCCGAGGGCCAGGTCCTGATCCCGGGGATCGTCGACACCCACGTGCACGTCAACGAGCCGGGCCGCACGGAGTGGGAGGGCTTCGCCTCCGCCACCCGCGCGGCCGCCGCCGGGGGCGTCACCACGATCATCGACATGCCGCTGAACTCGATCCCGCCGACCACCACGGTGGCGGGGCTCGAGGCCAAGCGCGAGGCCGCCGGGCCGCAGGCGCAGGTGGACGTCGGCTTCTGGGGCGGGGCGATCCCCTCGAACCTCGGCACGCTGCGCGAGCTCCACGACGCGGGCGTCTTCGGCTTCAAGTGCTTCCTCTCGCCGAGCGGCGTGGACGAGTTCCCGCACCTGAGCCGGGAGCAGCTCGTCGAGGCGATGCGCGAGATCGCCGCCTTCGACGGACTGCTGATCGTGCACGCCGAGGACCCGGCCGAGCTGGAGGCGAGCGCGCTGGAGCCCGGCGCCTCCTACGGCGCGTTCGTCGACTCCCGCCCGCCCGCCTCCGAGCGCAGCGCGATCCTGCACGTGATCGAGGCCGTCCGCGAGACCGGCTGCCGCGCGCACATCCTGCACCTCTCCTCCGCCGACGCGCTGCCGCTCCTGCGCGAGGCCAAGGCCGAGGGGCTGCCGATCACCGCCGAGACCTGCCCGCACTACCTCACCTTCGACGCCGGCTCGATCCCCGACGGCGGCACGCAGTTCAAGTGCTGCCCGCCGATCCGCGACGAGCGCAACCGCGAGCTGCTCTGGAAGGGGCTGCTCGACGGTACGATCGACATCATCGCCTCGGACCACTCCCCCGCCACCGCCGAGCTGAAGCTCCCCGCCGGCGGCGATTTCGGCGTCGCCTGGGGCGGGATCTCGGGACTCGAGCTGAGCTTCCGCGCCGTCTGGACCGGGGCCCGCGAGCGGGGCATCCCGCTCGAGCAGGTCGTCGCCTGGATGTCCACGGCGACCGCCGCGTTCGCCGGGCTCGGCCAGAAGGGCCTGCTGCACGCAGGGTCCGACGCCGACCTGGTCGCGTTCGACCCGGAGGCGCAGTGGCGCGTGGACGTCGACGCCCTCTCGCACCGGAACCCCGTCTCGGCCTACGAGGGCCGCGTCCTCCGCGGCGCCGTCGCCGCCACCTGGGTGGGCGGCCGCCGCGTCACCGCCGCGACGGTCCCGCCCGCCGGGCGCCTCCTCACCCGCCCCTGACCTCGACCCGCCGATCCCCCGCCTCCCTGACGACACCTCGGGGAGCTCGACCGCTCACGCAGAGCGCCGCCGTGTCATCGGCAGGTTTCGAGCGTGTGAACGGAGGCGGGTCGGAGCCGCGGAGCGGGCGGATCGCACAAGACTCGGAGTCCCGGCGGCGGCTCCTCGGGATGCTCCGCCGGTGCGCGGAGCCCCCGGCAGGCGCGAGGCTGGCAGACGGGCTCGCAGGAGCCGCGAGCAGGACGGGCACCACCGCGTGACCGGGCCCGGCCGCACGGAACGGACAGGAGCGGACATGTCGATCATCCTCGGGGACCACCAGTACGGGAAGGCCGAGAACCGCGTCGTGCGGATCTACCGCGAGACCCCGCGGCACGAGATCCACGACGTCAACGTCTCCACGGCCCTCCGCGGCGACTTCGAGGCCGCGCACCGAGAGGGCGACCAGTCGGCCGTCCTGCCCACGGACACGCAGAAGCAGACGGCGTACGCCTTCGCCAAGGAGAAGGGCCTGCGCTCGATCGAGCCCTACGGCCTCGAGCTGGCCCGCCACTTCGTCGACGGCTACGAGCCCGTCCACGGCGCCCGCATCGAGATCGAGGAGTTCGCCTGGGAGCGCGTGCTGGTGGACGGGCGCGAGCACGACCACACCTGGGTCCGGAAGGGCCAGGAGACGCGGATCGCGTCGGTCACGGTCGAGGGCTCGGGCGACGAGCGGCGGATCTGGATCACCGGCGGCTTCAAGGACCTCACGATCCTGAAGTCCACGGGGAGCGAGTTCCACGGCTTCCTCACCGACCCGTACACGGTCCTCCAGCCGACGATCGACCGGGTGATGGCGACCTCGCTGGTCGCGAAGTGGCGCTTCGCCCTGAGCGAGGACGAGATCGCGGCGATGGACTGGGAGGCGGTCTACGCGGGCGTCAAGGCGCTCATGACGAGCCGCTTCGCGACCGTGCACTCCCTCGCCCTCCAGCAGACGCTCTTCGAGATGGGGAAGGCGGTCCTGGAGGAGTACCCGCAGATCGTCGAGATCCGTCTCTCCGCGCCGAACAAGCACCACTTCGTCTACGACCTCTCGCCCTTCGGCGTCGAGAACGACAACGAGGTCTTCCACGCCGCCGACCGCCCCTACGGGCTGATCCAGGCGAGCGTCACCCGCGACGACGCGCCGCCCGCGGGATCCGCCTGGACCGCCTACACGGGCCTGGTGTGACCGGCGCCGGGGGCGTCCACCGGGGGCACGTGCTGCACGTCGCCGGGGGTGCGACGCTCGCGACCGCGCGGGAGTCGCTGGTGTCGATCCCGGACGGCGCTCTCGCCGTGGACGAGGACGGCACGATCGGCTGGGTCGGTCCGTACCGCGAGCTGCCGGACCGCTTCGCGCTCCTGCCGGTCTCCGGCGACGCCGCGTCGGTCCTGCTGCCCGGCTTCGTCGACGCGCACGTGCACTTCCCCCAGACGTTCTCGACCGACGGCTTCGGCGGCGGCCAGCTGCTCGAGTGGCTCGACCGGACGGTGTTCCCCTCGGAGGCGCGGCTCGCCGACCCGGAGTTCGCCGACGTCGTCGCGCGAGCCTTCACCCGGCGGCGGGTGGCCGCGGGCACGACCGCCGCGATGGTCTTCGGCTCCGCGTTCCCGGCCGCGCAGGACGCCCTCTTCGAGCGCACCCGCGAGGCGGGGCTGCGGATCGTGTCGGGGCGCGGGATCCAGACCACGGGCCCGGCCTCGGCGGCTCCCCTGATCACCTCCGAGGAGGAGGCGCTGACGCTCGCGTCGGAGGAGATCGACCGCTGGCACGGGAGGAACCCGCTCCTGCAGGTCGCGCTCGTCCCGCGGTTCTCGCTGTCCGTCACTCCCCGGACCCTCGGAGCGCTCGGCGACCTCTACGACGACGTCCGCGGACGCGGCGTCTACGTGCACAGCCACCTCAACGAGAACGACCGGCCCGGCGACGGCGAGATCGCCGCCGTGCTCGGCTCGTACGGCACCCGCAGCTACCTCGACACCTACGACGGGCTCTTCCTGCCCGGCTCCGCGCGCGGCGGCTCCTCCCTCCTCGGGCCGCGCACGATCCTCGCTCACGCCGTGCACTGCCAGGACGCGGAGCTGCACCGGATGGAGGAGACCGGCACCTCGATCGCCCACTGCCCGACCTCGCAGCAGTTCCTCGGCTCCGGCACCATGCCCTGGCGCCGGACCGTCGCCTCGGGGGTCACCGTCGCCCTCGGTTCGGACGTGGGCGCGGGCGACGAGTGGCTGCTGGCGCGAGTGGCGAACGACGCCTTCAAGGTGCACCTCTCGGAGCCCGGCGACGCGGCCGTCGCCCTGCATCCGGCCGAGCTCCTGTTCACGGCGACGCTCGCCGGCGCGCGGGCGCTCGACCAGGAGGAGCGGTTCGGCAGCCTCGACCCCGGGAAGGACGCGGACTTCCTCCGCATCGAGCCCGACCGGTGGGAGCCGCTCGCCGACGTCCTCGCCCACGGGATCCGCGCGGACGACGAGGAGGAGGCGACGGCCCAGCTGCTCTTCGCCCTGCTGATGACCCTGCGCGAGCCGGCGATCGCCGCGGTGCACGTCCGGGGCAGGCGGATCGCGCCTCCGGAGTGACGGGGCCGGCCCGGGCGGCGCGGTGCGGACCGCGCGCACTCGGCCGTCAGCGCAGGCGCAGCGCCAGGAACAGGTCGGCGCGGTCCGCGGTGTCCGACAGGTCGCGCTGCGTCAGCTCCTCCACCCTCGCAATGCGGTACCGCACCGTGTTCAGGTGCAGGTGCGTCTGCTCCGCCGTGCGCACCCACGAGCCGCCGCAGTCCAGGAACGCCGCGAGCGTGGCGACCAGCTGCGAGCCGTAGCGCGCGTCGTGCTCGACGAGCCGCCCGAGCACCAGCTCGACGAACACCGAGCGCAGGTGGTCGGGGACCGCGGTCAGCAGCTGCACGGCGGAGGTGACCTCCCCGGAGTCGCTGACCCGCACCGGAGCGTCGTCGCCCGGAGAGCCCGGCAGCAGCATCCCGTAGCGTGCCGAGCGGAGGGCGCCGCCGAGCGCGGGCAGCGGAGTCGCGGCGCTCGTCCCGACGCGCAGCACGGCGCCCGGCCACGCGGCTCCCGCTCGTCGCAGCGCCGAGGTGACGACGGCGAGCGGATCCGCGCCGGTGGGGATCGCATCGGTCGCCTCGGTGGGCAGCACCGCCACCGCGCAGCCCTGGGCGTCGCGTCCGACCACGGCGCGGCCCAGGTGCGCGGCGGCGTCGACCAGGACACGGCGCGCCAGGTCCGGGGGCGCGTCGCCCTCGAACTCGGCGGCGACCACGGCGCACCGCCCGGCGCCGCCGAGTCCGAGCTGCCGCAGGTACACCGCGGCCTCGGGCTGCTCGCTGTCCTCCTCCACGAGCTCGAGCAGGCGGTCGGCGAGAGCGGAGTCGGCCGAGAGCGCCGCCTCCCGCTGCAGCCGGTAGACCCCCACGACTCCGGCGAGCTCGGTCACGGCGTCCAGCACTGCGGCGGGCCAGTCGTTCCAGTCGCCCCCGACGACGACCAGCCAGGAGGTGGCGCGGTGCTCGCCCGCACCGGCGACGGTGAGGACCGACAGGCCGCCGCCGCGGGCGTCCGCGACCACGACCGGGCTGCGCCGGGCCGTGAGCGCCGCGTGCACGACCCGCTCGATCTCCCCCAGCCCCAGGGGCGAGGCGGAGGCCGCGGTCCGGCCGGTCGCGGTCAGCACCGACACGGGGAGTCCGAGCTCGCGCGAGGTGCGCGTGACGAGCTCGTCGAGCTGCTGCCCCCGGTAGACCTCCGTCAGCAGTTCCCGCTGGCGGGCGAGGGCGGCCGTCAGCCGGGCCACGCGGTCGCCGGCGAGGGCGTTCGACAGGTGCGCCGTGATCGCGCCGAACGACACATCGGCCGGCACGGCGATCAGCGGGACGTCGTGCTCGCGGCAGGCGACGACGAGGTCGTCCGGCACGAAGCCCAGCAGCCCCTCGCCGGCGAGCAGAGCGCTGGCACCCGAGTCCGCGACCGTGGCGACGAAGGCCGCGCTGTCCTGGGCGTCCCGACGCCAGACCAGACCGGTCAGCACCAGCTGGTCGCGCGAGATGTAGCGGCGCGGGTCGAGGAGATCGGTCGTGAAGATGCCGTCGACCGGCCGCGCGAGCGCTCCGTCGCCGGCGACCAGCACGCGCAGCCGCAGCTGCGGCGCGTCGAGGACGTCCTGCAGCTGCATCAGCTGCCCCGGTAGGTCGAGTAGGCGAAGGGGCTGAGCAGGAGCGGGATGTGGAAGTGCGCCTCCTCGTCGTCGAGGCGGAAGGCGACGACGACCTCGGGGTAGAACGACTCGGTGCCCGAGGCGGCGAACCAGACGCCGGTGTCGAAGACGACCCGGTGCACCCCGGCGGCCAGGCGCTCCGGCCCGAAGGCCGCCACGCGGCCGTCGTCGTCGGTGCGGGCCTCGGCGAGGCGCTCCCAGCCGGAGCCGGCACGGGCGTCGAGAGCCACCGGGACCCCGCGCGCGGGGCGGCCGCGGACGGCGTCGAGCACGTGGGTGGTGACGCGGCTGGCGTGCCCGCTCATCGTGCGGCCTCCGCCCGGACGAGGCGCCCGTCGTCGAGGCCGCGGACCCGCAGCACCGTGATCTCCCGCAGCTGCTCCGCGACGATGCGGGCCTCCGTCTCGTCGTCGAGCCCGAGTCTCCGCTCCAGCTCCGCGACGACCTCGGCCCGGTCGCGGCCGGCCGCGCGGAGGAGGAACACGCGCCCGAACCGCTCCTCGTAGGCGCGGTTGCCGGCCAGCAGCCGCCGGGTCAGCTCCTCGTCGCCCGTGCGGCTCGCCGCCTGCTCCGCGGCCGAGAACGCGGAGGAGCGCCCCGCACCCGCGTGCCGCTCCCCGATCCGCGGGTGGTCGGCCAGCGCCGCCTCCACCTCCTCCTCGGTGAGCGTGCGCGCGGCCCGCTCGGCCGCGTCGGCGAGCGCGTCGGCCGACGGGTAGGGCGCGCCGGAGGCGACCTCGTCGGCCCAGCGGGAGACGGCGAGGCACGCGAGCAGCACGTCGCGGGCGGTCTCGGATCGGGTGTCGGTCATGCGGTCTCCTTCGTCCGGCGGAGCAGGGGCTCGGCCTGCGGCACGATGGTCGGATGGATCTGGTCGGGAGTCGGGACCTCGTCGGGCTGGTGCTCGCGGCGGGTGCGGGGCGCCGGGCGGGCGGCCCGAAGGCGCTGCGGTGCGACGCGGCGGGAGTTCCCTGGGTGGAGCGAGCCGTCGAGAGGCTCCGCGCGGTGGGCTGCGAGCGGGTGCTCGTGGTCCTGGGCGCGGAGGCCGGACGGGCGCGACTCCTGGTGCCGCCGTCCGCGGACGTGGTCGTCGCGGCGGAGTGGGAGACCGGCCTCTCGGCGTCGCTCCGCGCGGGTCTCGCCGCGGCCGAGGGCGTCGCCGCGCTGGTCGCCCTGGTCGACCTGCCCGAGGAGCCGCCGAGCGTGGGGGCCCGGCTGCTCGCGGAGGCGCCGGTCGCGCCGGACGTGCTCGCCCGCGCGGTCTTCCGCGGTCGGCCCGGTCATCCGGTGCTGCTGGGACGGGACCACTGGCCGGAGCTCCTCGAGGGCGTGCACGGCGACTCCGGCGCGCGCGACCTGCTCCGCGCGAGGGGCGCGCGCGGGGTGGAGTGCGGCGATCTGTGGTCGGGAGCCGACCGCGACGGGCCGGACTGAGCAATTCACGCCAGGCCCGCGTCGTCGAGGGCGGCGGCCAGCGCCCGCCAGGCCAGCGTCGCGCAGACGGAGCGGACGGGGTTGCCCGCCACCGCGAGCAGCGCCTGCTCCTCGCCGGCGAGTGCACCCTTCCGGTGCGCCATCGCCGCGAGGAACGCGTCGATCCGCTCCCGCATGTCCGACGCCGGCAGCCCGTCGAGACCGTCCGCGAGCAGCGACGCGGATCCCCGCGAGACCTCGCACCCCCGCCCGCTCCAGGCGAGGCGCACCTGCTCCGCGCCGCCGTCGACGCGCAGCTCGATCCGGTCGCCGCAGGTGGGGGTGATCAGCTCGGCCCGGCCGAGGGCCGGAGTCGGGTCGGCCTGCCCGACGGGGTCCTTGGCGTGCGCGCGGATCAGCTCCGCCGCCTCGCTCACGGCCGGTCCTCCAGCTCGGCGAGCTCCGCGTAGGCCGTGCTGATCCCGGCGATCCGCTCGCGCGACTCCCTCGGGGACGCGCCGAGCACTCCGGACGCCACGAGCGCGACCGCGCTCATCGCCGCCGCGTAGCTGTCCAGCGCCGTGCCGCTGTCGACCGGGCACTCCAGCCAGACCGCCGCGTGCTCCGCGTAGCGCCGGGCGGGCGGATCCGCGAGGAGCACCACGGGCACCTCGCGCGCGGCGAGCGTCCCGATCAGGGCCGCGAAAGAGGCGGGGCGGCGGCGGAAGCCGACCAGCACCACGACGTCCTCGGCTCCGAGCCCCTCGAGCTCCTCACCGAGCGACTGGCCGGGCTGCGGGGCGATCCGGACGCTTCCGCGCGCCTGCGCGAGCTGCTGGCGCAGGTGCAGCGCCACCGGGTAGCTGTTGCGCAGTCCGATCACGACGACCTCGCGCGCTCCCGCGATCAGCCGCACCGCCTCCTCCAGCCGCCCGTCGCCGAACGCGGCGGCCAGCCGGGCCAGGTTCGCCCGCTCGCTCTCGAGGTGCGCGGCGAGCGGATCCCCCTGTCCCTGCGCGGGACCGACCGGCACACCGGAGGACCGCAGCGCCCGGGCGTGCTCGCGCACCTCCTGCGAGTTCGAGAACCCCAGGCGGCGGAACAGCCGCGAGACCGTGGCCTTGGACACTCCGCTGTGCTGGGCGAGCTCGGTCGCCGTGTAGACGGCCAGGTCGCCGAGGTGGTCGAGGATGAAGTCGGCCGCCCGCTGCTCCTGCCGCGACAGCGCGGCGTAGCCGGCATCGATGCGGTGACCGATGCTCGTCGAGGGGGCCGGGGCGGGGGTCACGCGGTCTGCGTCCCGTCGGCGAGCGCCAGCACGGCCGCCTCGAACGCGTCGAGCGCGGTCGCGACGTCGGCCTCGGTCACGTTCTCGTCCGGGTGGTGGCTGACGCCGCCCTCGCAGCGGAGGAAGAGCATCGCGTACTCGGCGAGGTCGGCGACCGCCATCGCGTCGTGGCCGGCCTTGGAGAACAGCACCATCGGCTCCGCGTCCCCGGTCGCGCGGATGCCCGCGCGCACGACGTCCTGCAGCCGAGAGGAGGCGACGACCGCGGGGGCCGAGTGGGTCTCCTCCACCATCAGCGCGAGACGGCGGCGCGACGCCGACTCCGACATCGCGTGCTCGATGGCGTCCCACGCCGCGTCGCGCTGGGCGTCGGTCTCGGCGCGGAGGTCGAGGCTGAACTCGACCCGGCCGGGGATGACGTTGACCGCGCCCGGGAAGGTCTCGAGCCGGCCGACCGTGGCGATCACGCCCTGCTCCCGCGCGATGCGCTCCACCGCGAGCACGGCCTCGGCCGCCCCGGTGAGCGCGTCGCGGCGGCGGTCGAGCGGAACTCCGCCCGCGTGCCCGGCCTTGCCGGTGAGGGTGAGTGCGAAGCGGCGGGCGCCCGCGATCGAGGAGACCACGGCGAGGGCGCGGTCCGCCTCCTCCAGGTAGGGGCCCTGCTCGATGTGCGCCTCGAGGTAGGCGAGAACGTCCTGCGCGTCGCGCGCGGCGGTGCGGATGCGCGAGGGGTCCAGCCCGAACTCGTGGAACGCCTCGACGAGCGTCGTCCCGTCGGCGTCCTCGAGCTCCCACCAGTGCTCGTCCCAGGTGCCGGCGAGGGCGCGGGAGCCGAGGAGCGCTGTGCCGAAGCGGGTGCCCTCCTCGTCGCCGAACGCGACGACCTCGACGGCGAACGGCAGGCGCCGGCCCGCCCCCTGCAGGCGCGACACCACGGCGATCGCGAGCATCACGCCGAGGATCCCGTCGTAGCGGCCCGCGTCGGGCACCGTGTCGAGGTGCGAGCCGAGCAGGAGCGCCGGGAGTCCCGGAGTCGCGCCCTCGTAGCGGCCGCACTGGTTGCCGGCCGCGTCCTGCCAGGTGCGCATGCCCGCCTCGGTCATCCAGCGCGCGGCCATCGCGTTCACCCGGGCGTGCTCGGGCGAGAGGTAGACCCGCTCGATGCCGTCGCGGCTGGAGGAGACCGCGGCGAGCTCGTCGCAGCGGGCCATGATCGCGGCGGCGTCGGGGGCGGTCGCGGCGGTGGCGGCGGGGGGCGCGGTCGTGGGGTCCGCGGTCGTGCCGGTCATGCGCGTGCCGCCCCGTAGACCTCGTAGGCCCCCGCGACTCCGCCGCCCACCGGCACGGAGGCGCCCGCGCGGCGCAGCACCGCCTCCAGCGCCGCCAGGGTGGTCAGCACCGCGTCCGTCCGGGCGTTGTAGCCCATCGTGCCGATGCGCCAGACCTTCCCGTGCAGCGGCCCGAAGGACGTGCCGATCTCGATGCCGAAGTCGGCGAGCATCTCCCCGCGCACCGCGTCACCGTTCACGCCCTGCGGGATGCGCACCGCGACGACGTTCGTCATCTTGTGCCCGACGTCGCCGAACACCTCGAGATCGAGGCCGCGGACTCCGGCGAGCATCGCCGACCCGTGCAGCGCGTGGCGGGCGACCGTCTCGTCCAGGCCCTCCTCGACGACGATGCGGGCGCACTCGCGCGCGCCGTAGAGCATCGTGGTCGCCTCGGTGTGGTGGTTGAGGCGGCGCGGCCCCCAGTAGTCGAAGATCATGCCGAGGTCGAAGTAGTTGGAGCGGACGCGGCGGGCGCTGACAGTGTCGCCCTCGTCGCGGATCCCCGCCTCGATGCTTTTGCGCGACTCGATCACCGCGACGGCCTTCTCCGAGAAGGTGACGGGAGCCGATCCGGACGGGCCGCCCAGGCACTTCTGGAGCCCCGCGGTGACCGCGTCGAGCCCGAGCTCGTCGGTCGCGAAGGCGTTGCCCGCGACGGAGGCGGTGACGTCGGTGTAGAAGAGGGCGCCGTGCTTCTCGCAGAGGGCGCCGAGCTCCTCCAGCGGCTGCGCCATGGTGGTCGACGTGTCGCCGTGGACCACGGCCAGCATCTTCGGCTTCACCCGGGCCAGGGCCTCGGCGATCGCCGAGACGGGGAAGACCTGCCCCCACTCGGCCTCGATCACGTGCACCTCCGCGCCGCAGCGCTCCGCGATCTCCCGGAGGAGGTGCCCGAACCGCCCGAAGACCGGCACGAGCACGCGGTCGCCCGGCTCCAGCATCGAGACCAGCGCCGCCTCGATGCCCGCACGGCTCGTGCCGTCGACGAGCATCGTCTTCTCGTTGCGGGTGCGGAACACCTGCCGGTACAGCTCCTGCGTCTCCGTCATCGTCGCCGTCATGAACGGGTCGTACTGCCCGACCAGCTGCGCCGACATCGCACGCAGGACGCGCGGATCCGCGTTGATCGGGCCCGGCCCCATCAGCAGGCGCGGCGGCGGATCGACGGGGAGGAACGGTGCGGGCGCGGTCATGGGCCACCTCTTCACGAGCGGGAGAGAAACAGTCGTTTCACCCGGAGAGCCTATGCGACGGACGTTTCGCCGGTGTTTCGCGGTGTGGCGCGGGTCGTCGGGGAGGGTCGCGAGACGCTGGTCGGCAGGAGGGCCGTGATGGAGGGAAGGGCCTCCGGACGGTGATCGAGGACCGGATCGTCGCCCTCACCTAGGCGTCGATCGCGATCATCTTCGGTGTGGTGTTCATCACTCAGAGCGAGCGGATCTCTGCGCGGGCCCGAGATCAGCTGCGGAAGCACGGGCAACGGGCCCGGCCTTCGGGGCAGTCGCCGTTCCTGACGGCCGCGGGCGGAGCTCTCCTCGTCGTCATCGGCGTCCTCGTGGTCCTGCTGACGGCGACGTCGGTCCTGTGCGGATCGTCCTGATCCGGTTGATCGAAGCCGGCTCGACGTCCGCTGGTGCGGCGAGCCTCCTCCACAGGGCCGTCAGGCGAGCGGGTTCTCCCGATCGGACGCACCTGCGGCCCGCGTGTCGGTGGTCACTGGTTCAATACGGGTATGGCGGATGGGATGCGGCAGGGACTCGAGGAGGTCCGCGCCCTCGGCGACCGCGCGGCGCTGCTCGCCCGCTCGGCGGCTCCGCTCCACCTCGCCTCCGCCGAGGCGCTGCACGAGGCGTACGCGGCTGCTCTGCGTCGCCCGGAGGCGTTCGCGCGCGGCGGGTCTCCCGCCGAGTCGCGCGACCTCGTGGAGCGCTCCGTCCGGGCCGAGCTCGCCGTCGCACTCGCCGTGTCCGAGCGTGTGGCCGCGCGCGAGCTCGAGCACGCCCGCCTGCTGGTCGACCACCTGCCCTGCACGCGCGCCGCGCTGGCCGAGGCGCGGTTGCGCTGGGAGGCGGGGCAGATCATCTGCGGAGTCGCGGCCACCCTGCCGCCGGCCACCCTCCCGGAGTTCGACGAGCGCGCCGCGGGACTGGCCGCCTCGATGACGCCGACCCAGCTGCGGCGACGCCTGACCCGGCTGCGGGACGAGCTCCACGAGAGTCCTCTGGCCGACCGACACGCCCGCGCTCGGGAGGACCGGTCGGTCCGGGTCTCGCCCGAGCAGGACGGCATGGCCACGCTCTGCGCGACCCTCCCCGCTCCGGCCGCTTTCGGTGCGCTCGCGCGGCTCGACCGGATCGCCCGCGCCCTCCGCGACGGGAGCGGTGCAGCGGAGGAGCGCACGCTCGCGCAGCTGCGGGCCGACGCCCTGGTCGACCTGCTCTGCGACGGCGACGTGTCCGGCACGGCGCCGGGCGACGAGCGTCCGCACACGTCCGCTCGCGGCATCCGGGCCGAGGTGCGTCTGACCCTCGCCGCGAGCACCGCGGCCGGGCAGGACGAGACCCCCGCGGAACTGGACGGCTACGGCCTCATCCCGGCCGGCGTCGCGCGCGAGCTCCTCGGAGCCGACTCGGCCGTCACCCCGGTGCTCACCCATCCGAGCACGGGCGCCGTGGTCTCCGTCGGACGCACGCACCGCCTCCCTCCCCCGCGGATGCGCCTCGCCCTCCAGCTGCGCGACCGGACATGCCGCTTCCCCGGCTGCACCCGGCCCGCGGCGACCGCCGAGGCCGACCACACGCTCGAGTGGCGTCACGGAGGCGCCACCGCCCTCGACAACCTGGCGTCGCTCTGCGTCGCCCACCACCACACCCGCCACGGCGACCGCTGGACCTACACGCTCCACCCCGACGGATCGGCCGACTGGACCACCCCCACGGGCCGCCGCGTGGTCACCCGTCCACCCGATCCGCCCGCGCCGCCCGCGCCGCCGCGGCGCAGGCCGACCTTCGGCGATGCGCCGCCCCCGTTCTGACGGCGGAAGGAGCCGCGCTCCTGCGGGCATGCTCCAGCGCGTGCTCCAGCGGGCGTGCTCGTGCACGCCCGCTCGCGCCGCGCGGGTCCGAGCCGGCGGCCTGTCTCAGCCGAGGGCCGAGCCGTGGAAGACGGTCGTCCGACGCGCCCGCCGACGAACCGGTCCACCGAGCCCGCACTCGCTGCACCCGGGCTCGTTCCACCCTCCGGGCTCGGCGCCCCTGCTCACCGCTGAGATCGCACTCGAGGACAGCGGTCAGCGCAGCGACTCGGCCACAACGGCGCAGCTTCCGCCTCGGATCCACGACGAGGGACGGAGGGACGGAGGGACGGAGCGACGGAGGGACGGAGCGACGGAGGGACGGAGCGAGAGAGAAAGGGAGAGGGAGAGGGAGAGGGAGAGGGAGAGGGAGAGGGAGAGGGAGAGGGAGAGCGGGTCACGGCTTCCGCCTCGATTCACGACGAGGGAGAGAACGAGCTCCGGGCGTGGCCCCTCTCAGAGCGTGCCGGCCAGCTCCAGCAGTGCGAGATCCGACCCCCGCGGTCCCACCAGGCAGAGCCCCACCGGAGCGCCGCCGACACTCAACCGCGGCACCGACAGCGCCGGATACCCGCCGATCCCGGCGACGCAGGTCAGGCCGAGCGTCGCCGTCCGCGCCGCGTCGATCGCCTCGGCCGACGCATCGAGGGCCGGCGCCACCGACGACGTCGACGGCAGGAGGAGCACCCGCCCCTCGAGCGCACGGTCGAGCGCCTCCCGGAACCCCGCGACTCGCGCCCGCGCGTCCGCCTCCGTCTGCTCGTCGACGAGCGAGGCCGCGTCGAAGCGCGCCTGGACGTCCGCCGCCAGCACTCCCGGATGCGCCGCGACCCACGAGCCGCTCGACCGCCAAGCCTCCGCCGCCTGCACGAGCCGGAACGCCTCGAGCATCTCCGCCACGGGCGGCAGCTCGACCTCGTCGGCGCTCATCCTCCCGACCGCCGATCGGAACGCCGCCCGAACGGCCGCGTCCACTCCGCCCAGGAGTGCCGGCGCCACCGCGAGACTCCGCACCGGCGGGCCGGACGGCAGGCAGACCTCGGCCACCCGCCTCAGCGTGCCGAGGTCCCGCGTCAGCCACCCGACGGTGTCGAAGCTCGGCGCCAGCGGCAGCAGCCCCTCGACGGGCACTGCACCGTGGGTCGTCCTCAGCCCCCACAGGCCCTGGTAGGAGGCGGGTACCCGGATCGATCCCGCGGTGTCGGTCGCCAGCCCGACGGCTGCCTGCCCGAGCGACACGGCGGTCGCCGGTCCGCTCGACGATCCGCCCGGGATCGCTCCGGGCACGGCCGGATTGGGCGGCGTCCCGTAGCCGGAGTTCCGGCCGGCGATGCTGTAGGCGAACTCATCGGTCTGAGCGATCCCGCGCACCGACGCTCCCGCTGCGAGCAGCTGCGCGACGGCCGGAGCGGTCGCCGCCTCGATTGGCGCGGAAGCGAGGCGGGCCGGCACTCCCGCGCCGATCCGCTGGCCCTCGATCGCGAAGAGGTCCTTGACCGCGACGTCCAGTCCGTCGAGGGTCCCGGAGCCGGCGGCAGGCACGAGCGGCACGCCGACGGCCCGCCAGACACGGGGGTCCAGCGCGGGCGAGGGCGCCTGCACCTGCGCGGCGCGCACCCGCCAGGTCCCGCCCTCGCGCGACCACAGCTGCGTGACGAGCCCGCGCCCGCCACGGGCCGGAGCGTTCACGCTCACCACGAGCGCCGTGCCCGCATCGACCGCCCTGACGTGCAGCTCCATCAGCTCCCGCACCGGCGCCCCGCCGCGACGACCCCGGAAGCCGGTGATGACCGCGTGGCCGACGAGCAGTCCGGAGGCGTCGCCCCGGAGCGTCGTCGGCGCGTCCACGAACGCGTCGGCGAGCGCCGCGACGTCGTCAGCCCCGAGCGCCGCCTCGTACGCCAGGACCGCGTCCACCAGCCCGTCCGGCAGGTCACCCTCGAGCGTCGTCACCCGCGGGTCAGTCATCGAAGTCGGCCGTCCGGACCCGGGCGTGCACGCCCTTCACCAGGTCGACGACCTGGGAGATGTCGAAGTCGGTCGCCGCGCTGAGGTAGGCGTAGGCGTGAGCCGGGTCCATCCCGTAGCGGGCCGCCAGCAGCGCGATGGCCGCGCGGACGCACTTCTGCACGGCGACGTCCAGGTCCTCGTCCATCCCGGTGGGCACGAGGAACTCGCCGGTCTCCCCCATCGGCCCGAGCAGCTCCCCGAACGCCGCGAGCGCCTCGGCACGCGGGACGACCTCCAGGCGCACCCGGACGCGCAGGCTCGCCTCCATCGCCGTCAGCGCCACCTCGCCGTCGCCCTGCGCGAAGTGGGGATCGCCGACGTACGCGAGCGCGCCCGGGACCTGCACGGGAAGGTAGAGGCTGGTTCCGGCGGTCAGCAGTGCGATGTCGATGTTGCCCCCGTGCGCACCGGGCGGCACGGAGTGCGGGCGCTCCTCCCCTGCGACGGCGACGCCCATGATCCCGAGGAAGGGCCGGAGCGGGAACCGGGCGGCCCGCTCTCCTCCCGGCACCAGCGGGATCACGCCGCGGAGACCGCCCTGCGCGTCCTCGTCGACGCGCGCGAAGACGCTGAACGGCCCCTCCTGCAGCGGGTACTCGCCCGGCAGCGCGCCGCGGCCGTGCCGGTTCGAGACGACTCCGTACGGCACGCGCGGCTCGGCCTCGAGGAGGGTCATCCGGAGCAGGTCCCCCGGCAGCGCTCCCCGGACGGCGATCGGCCCCGTGACCACGTGCGGCCCGTCCGTCTCGCCGTCGCGGAACGGCCCGTCCGCGGCGAGCGCGACCGCGTCGCGCAGCACCCCCTCCGGAGCGACTCCGTGGCGGCCGAAGAAGGCGACCGGATCGCGGCCCTGATCCTCCAGCACGCCCTCGTGGCTGAGCGTGTCGATGACGACCTCGGCCCCCGAGTCGACGGTGAGCACGGGCGCGTCCGCCGCGCACGGCAGGCGCCCCCACAGCACCGAACCCGGCTCGGCCGGCAGGTAGTCGACCCCCGGCGGCACTCCCTCACCGGGCTGCACCGCCCACTCCGTCCACCGCATGCGCGTCCGCCTCCCGCGCGGCCCGTCCGCGCCGTCCGACCCTAACCGCGCCGTGTTTCGAGCATGTGCACGCGTGTGCCACGATTCTCCAGACCCGCCCCCGACGACAGGACTCCCGTGTTCCGACGCCTGCGCACCCGCTCCGAGGGCGCGACCCTCGGCCTGATGCTCGCCCTCACCTTCTCGACCGGCATCATCGACGCCGTCGGGTACCTCGGGCTCGACCGCGTCTTCGCCGGCAACATGACCGGCAACGTCGTCATCCTCGGCATGGCCCTCTCCGGCGCGGCCGACCTGCCCGTGGTCGGCCCCCTGATCGCGCTGGGCGCCTTCATGATCGGCGCCGTGATCGGCGGCCGGGTGCTCCGCCCGGTGAAGAAGGGCTGGACCTCGCGCTCGACCTGGCTCTTCGCGGTGGTCGGCATCCTGCTCGGCGTCCTGGCGATCGTGCTCGCGGTCGTGCCTGAGCACCCCGAGCCGCTCGCCTTCACCGTCACCGGCGTACTGGGCGGGGCGATGGGCCTCCAGGCCGCGACCGCCCGCCACCTCGCCGTCAAGGACGTCACGACGGTCGTCGTCACCTCGACGATCACGGGCCTCGCTGCGGACTCCCGCCTGGCGGGTGGTTCCGGTCAGCCGTGGTTCCGCCGCGCGGCGGCGATCGTCCTGATCGCCGCGGGTGCCGGAGTCGGCGCGCTCGCCCTGCTGGTCGGACTCTGGCTCGGCCTCGCGATCGCCGCCGTCATCACGCTCGTCGCGACGCTGCTGGGCGAGCTCGTCGTCCACTCCCGGTACGCTCCGGCACCCGCCGACGCCGCCGCCTGAGGCGGCGCCTCCCGGCGCGTCAGCGCGGCAGCTGCTGGCAGTGCGGGCAGAGGTGCGAGGAGCGGTTCATGAACGGCACCCGCACGATCACCTCGCCGCAACGGGCGCACGGCTTCCCCGTCTGCCCGTAGGCGTGCAGGCTGTGCGAGAAGTAGCCGGAGGCGCCGTTCACGTTCACGTACTGCGCATCGAAGCTGGTGCCGCCCTCGGCCAGCGCCCGCTCGAGCACCGAGCGCACCTCGGCGAAGAGGCGGCGGATGCGCGCCTCGCCGAGCGACGAGCTCGGCCGCTCCGGGTGCAGCTCCGCCGCCCACAGCGACTCGTCCGCGTAGATGTTCCCGATGCCGCTCACGAGCGTCTGGTCGAGCAGCGCCCGCTTGATCCCGCTGCTCCTCCTCGCCAGCGATGCGACGACCGAGCCCAGGTCGAAGGAGGGGTCGAGCGGATCGCGGGCGATGTGCGCGACCTGCGAGGGCACGGCGCGCAGCCAGCCGCCTCCGCGGACCTCCTCGCCCGCGTAGCCGCCCGGCGCTCCGTCCGGGGTCGGCACCAGAGCGTCGACCGCCATCGAGCCGAAGATCCGCTGGTCGACGAAGTGCAGGGCGAGCTCGCCGTGCTCGGGGTGCTCGATCCCGATCCGGATGCGCGCCAGCCGCGGCAGCGCCGCATCCGCCGTGCGCAGCAGCACCTGGCCGCTCATGCCGAGGTGCACCAGCAGCGCCTCGTCGCGGCCCGCGGGCAGCCAGAGGAACTTCCCGCGCCGCACCGCCGCTTCGAGCCGGCGCCCGACGAGCAGGCGCTCGAAGGTCCCGTGCGGATGCACGTGCCGCTTCAGCGAGCGCTCGTCGACGATCTCGACGCCGGTCACCAGGGAGCCGGTGACCGCGGGAGCGAGACCCGCCCGCACCACCTCGACCTCGGGCAGCTCGGGCACGGTCAGTCCGAGACCGCGGGAGCGGCGGGTGCGCCGGGGGCCGCCAGACGCGTCCACGCGTCGAGCGCGGCGGCCATCTCGGCCGCCTTCTTGCTCGTCCCCTCGCCGCGGGCGGTGACGAGTCCGCCGACGATCACGGTGGCGACGAACACCTTGTTGTGGTCGGGGCCGGTGGCGGCGATCTCGTAGCGCGGGGCCGGCGCACCGCGCTCGGCGGCCGCCTCCTGGAGGCTCGTCTTCGGGTCCATCGAGACGCCGAAGCGGAGCGGATCGGCCCGCAGAGGGGCGATCAGGCGCAGCACCAGGTCGCGGGCCGCGTCGGGGCCGGTGCCCAGGTAGACGGCGCCGATGATGGCCTCGACGGTGTCGGCGAGGATCGACGCCTTGTCGCGGCCGCCGGTCAGCTCCTCGCCGCGTCCGAGGCGGAGGAACTCGCCCAGGCCGATGCCGCGGGCGATCTCGGCGAGCGCGACGGTCGAGACCAGGCTCGCCCGGCGCTTGGCCAGGTCGCCCTCGCTGAGGGCGGGGTACTCGGTGTAGAGCATGACGGTCACGGCCTGCCCGAGGATCGAGTCGCCGAGGAACTCGAGGCGCTCGTTGTGCGGGATGCCGCCGTGCTCGAAAGCGAACGACCGGTGCGTCAGGGCGAGCTCGAAGAGCTCACCGTCGAGGCTCACGCCGAGCGTGGCCTCCAGACGCGACCGGTCGTCGCTGGAGGGTCGTGCGGAGGTCTGGTTCACCATGGACCGCGGTCCGTTCGTCGAGGGGCGGTGCGCCCCGCGCCGTGCGGACCAGGAGCGGGATCAGACGTCGGCGACCTTGCGGCCCTTGTACTCGAGGAACAACGCAGTGCCCGCGGAGTCCTCGACGACCTTGGCGCGGTGGGGAAGGCTGTAGACGACCTTGCCGTTCTCGATGGTCTTGACGAGGGTGGGGACCTCGGCCTTCCACTGCGAACGACGGGCGTGGGTGTTCGCGCGGGA
The DNA here is from genome assembly GCF_002932035.1 of Rathayibacter sp. AY1F6. Classification (NCBI taxonomy): domain Bacteria; kingdom Bacillati; phylum Actinomycetota; class Actinomycetes; order Micrococcales; family Microbacteriaceae; genus Rathayibacter; species Rathayibacter sp. AY1F6. The sequence continues at coordinate 25,078 of NZ_PSVD01000001.1, forward strand.
CTTCTTCCTCTTGGGAACAGCCATGATTCTCTCTTCTCTACCTCTAGTCGGATTCGGTGCGGGCGGTCGCGCCCTCACCGCTGTCTGCGGAAGCTCTGTCGGTGGAAGCTCCGGGCGCTGCGGCCCCGCCGTCCCCCTCGCTCAACCCTGCGAGCGCGGCCCACCGGGAGTCGCGCGGCGCCTCGGGTTCGGGCGTGGAGGAATCGGCCAGCCGCTCCCCCGTGACGGGGTCGAGGCCCGGACAGTCCGGCCGGCAGACCGGCTGGAACGGCAGCGACAGAACCACCGCATCCCTGACCAGAGGTTCAAGATCCACGTGGTCGTCGTGAACCTCATAGTCGAAAGCTTCGTCAGAAGAGTACGCGAAAAGTTCCTGGAACTCGACATCGACAGGCAGGGAGATGTCGGTCAGGCACCGGCTGCACTCGCCGTCGGCCCTCGCCGACACCTCGACACTGGCCAGGATCCCCTCGTGCACGGACTCGAGCCGGACGTCGAGATCGACGGCCGATCCCTTGCGGACCGCGACGATCCCCTCGCCGAACGGCTCCGGCGCCTCGAGCTCGAGGCGGTGCTCGCGCATCTCGCCCGGCCGCCTCACGAGGTCGCGCACGTTCACGGTGAACGGCGTCTTCTTGAAAGTAGTCACGAGGGTCCAGCCTACCCCTCCCGGGCCCCTCCGGGGCGGGAGGGGCCGGGAGGAGCCGGGAGGGGCGGAGTCCGGGCTCAGGCGCCGCCGGCCTCCAGCGTCACGTCGATCGGCGCGTAGTCGGCACCGCTCGTGTCCACTCCCTCGTCGGCGAGCTCCGCGAGCGCCTCCTCGACGTACTCGTTCGAATAGGCGGTGGCGGGCGGGTCCGCGCTGATGATCGTCGCCCCCGTCTCGTTCTCCGTCTCCTTCGCGATGTCGACCGTCTGCTGCCACGCGGCCTCGTCGATCATCCCGACGCCGCTCGTCGAGGGCCAGATCAGCTTGTTGACCTCGTTGGTCATCCAGAGCTGGTGGCTGGTGCCGAGCGTGGATCCGGCCGCGGTGACGATGTCGGCCGCCGCCTGCGGGTCGTCCTTCGCGAAGATCCAGCCCTTGATCGAGGCCTTGATGAAGGCGACCGTCTGCTCGGCGTACGCGTCGTCGTCGGCGAGCCTGCCCGCGTCCGCCCAGATCGCGTCCTGGAGCATCGCGGTCCCGATGTCGTTCCAGCTGATGACGTTCAGGTCGTCCGGCCGGTACAGCTCGCCTGTGGCGGGGTTCACGGTCTCGAGGACCTGGGCGTACTCGTTGTAGGTCATCGCCTGGGCCGCGTCGATGTCGCCCGCGAGGAAGCCGTTCATGTCGAACTGCTGCTGCACCAGCGAGATGTCGTCGAGGGAGACGCCGTCCTTCTGCATGCCGGCGAACAGCTCCCACTCGTTGCCGTAGCCCCAGCTGCCCACGCTCTTCCCGGCCAGGTCGGCCGGCGAGGTGATCCCCTTGTCCTTGAAGGAGATCTGCGTGGTGGCGCTGCGCTCGAAGATCTGCGCGACGTCGGTGATCCCGGCCCCCTGCTCGATCGAGCCGAGGACCTTGGGCACCCAGGAGATCGCGTAGTCCGCGTCGCCCGAGGCGAGCACGTCCTGAGGGACGATGTCGCCGCCTCCCTCGGCGATCGTCACGTCGAGGCCCTCGTCCTCGTAGTAGCCCTGGTCGAGCGCGGCGTAGTACCCGGCGAACTGCGCCTGGGCCACCCACTGCAGCTGCAGGATGACCGGCGTGAGGCCGCCGGAGCCGGAATCCGACCCCGACTCGGAGCCGCCGGAGGCGCTGCAGCCGGTGAGCGCGAGGCCCACGGCCGCGAAGGCGGCGGTCGTCGTCAGGGTGATGCGGGTGCGTCTGGTCACGGGTCCTCCTGGTGCGGTCTGCGGGGTCGCCGGTGCGGCGCGCCCCGTGGTGCGGCGGTGCAGGTGGTGCTGTGGTGCAGGTGGCGCTGTGGTGCAGGTGGCGCTGATGATGCGGGCGGTGCGGATGGTGCGTCGGGTGGAGTCGGGAATCGGGAATCGGGAGGATCGAGGAGGGTGCGGGGACGCGCGGCGCCGCGCTCAGCGCAGCCGGCTGCGGCGCAGCGCGAACGCCTCGAGCGCGGCCGTCACGCAGTAGAACGCGAGGCCGACGAGCACAGCGCCCAGGACGTAGGCGTAGGCGAGCGCGTAGTCGCTGCCCGAGGCCGCCGTCGTGATCGACTTGCCGAGCCCGCCCACGGGTCCGCCGAAGTACTCGGCGACCAGCGCCGAGATCACCGCGAGCGAGGAGGCGATGCGGAGCCCCGTGAAGACGTAGGGCACTGCTCCCGGCAGCGTGATCGTGCGGGCGGTCTGCCAGGGGGTCGCCGCGTAGGCCTTCAGCAGGTCGCGGTGCACCGGAGCGGCCTGCCGCAGCCCGCGCAGCGTCGTCACGTACACCGGCACGAACACGGCGAGCGCCGCGACGAGCTGCCTCGCGGTCTCGGCGTTCGCTCCGAACATCGTGTAGAGCACCGGAGCGAGGGCGACGATCGGCACGACAGCGGCCGCGGCCACGATCGGCGCGACCAGTCCGTCGAACACCCGCGCGAGCGCCGAGAGTCCGGCGACCACGACCGCCAGCACTGCGCCGACCAGCAGGCCGACCAGCGCGTTACGGCCGGTCACCGCGCTGCCCTCGGCGACGGAGCCGAGGTTCGCGGCGAACTCCCGTCCGATCGCCAGCGGCGACGGGAGCACGAACGGCTGGATCGCCAGAGCGGTGACCCCGGCCTGCCAGAGCAGGACCGCGGCGATCCCGAGCACGACCGGCGCGAGCACGCTGCGCGCCAGCGCCGTCGTGCTCACCGGCTCTCCACTCCGCGCGGCACGGCGGCGGGATCGCCGTGCAGCAGCTCGCGCACGGCGCTCACGTCGCGGAAGAACGCCGTGTCCTCCCTGACCGCCGCGTCGCGCTCGGATGCTCCGGCGAGTCCGACCGGGAGGACGTCGCGGATCCTGCCCGGCCGCGGCGACATCACCACGACGCGGTCCGAGAGGAACACCGCCTCCGGGATCGAATGGGTGACGAAGACGACGGCGGCGCCGGTCTCGCGCCGGATCCGCAGCAGCTCCGTCTGCATCCGCTCGCGGGTCATCTCGTCGAGCGCCCCGAACGGCTCGTCCATGAGGAGCAGACGCGGGCTCTCGGCGAGCGCCCGCGCGATGGCGACGCGCTGCTGCATCCCGCCGGAGAGCTGGTCCGGGTAGGAGTCGGCGAAGTCGCCGAGCCCGACCAGCGCCAGCAGCTCGTCGACGCGCGAGCGCCGGGCGGTCGCGGCGACGCCGTGCAGCTCCAGCGGCAGGGCGATGTTCGCCCGGATCGTGCGCCACGGCAGGAGGCCCGCCTGCTGGAACGCGATCCCGTAGTCCTGGTCGAGCCTCGCCTGCCGGGCCGTCTTGCCGAACACGGCGATCGAGCCGGAGTCCGGCTCGTCGAGGTCGGCGATCAGCCGCAGCAGCGTCGACTTGCCGCAGCCGGACGGGCCGATCAGCGAGACGAACTCCCCCGCGGCCACCTCGAGCGCGACGTCCTGGAGCGCCGTGACGCTCGCGGCGCGGGCGGTGGTGAAGGTCCTCGTGACGGAGTCGACGACGACCGCGGATCCTGCAGTGCTCATGCGGGCTGCTCCCCTCGGCGGTACGGACGGAGGAGGGTGCCGAGCAGAGCGACGGCGCCGGCGGCCGCGAGGCCCACCAGCACCGCCCCGAGGATCGGCGCCCAGGGCTTGGCGGGGTCGCCTCCGGCAGCGGAGGCGAACTCGATGATCATGCGGCCGATCCCGCCGCGCAGGCCGATCGAGACCTCGGCGACGATCGTGCCGACGACGGCGCTGACCGCTCCGAGCCGGAGGGCCGGCAGCAGGTAGGGCACGCTCGCCGGGAGCCTCAGGCGCACCAGCGTCTTCCACCAGCCGACGCCGTACACGTGCATCAGCTCGACCTGGTGCGCCGTCGGCGAGCCGAGCCCGCGGAGCGCCCCGATCGACACGGGGAAGAACGCGAGGTAGGAGGCGATCAGGGCCACCGACATCCAGTTCTCCCAGGTCACCGGTCCGAGCTCGAGCTGCGACCCCCAGCGCCGCACCAGTGGCGCGATCGCGATCAGGGGCACCGTCTGGCTCAGCACGATCCAGGGCAGCACCGCCGACTCCGCCGTGCGGAACCGCTGCATCAGGAGAGCCAGGAGCAGCCCCACGACCGTGCCGACGACCCAGCCGACCGCGGCGATCCCGAGCGAGAAGGCGCTCGCCCCCAGGACGGCCGACCAGAGCGCCGGGGCGTTCCGCGCTCCGGTGACCGGCTCGCCGAGCCGGGCCGCGATCTCCCAGAGGTGGGGCATCGCGATGGCGCTCGTGCGCGGGAGCACCGTGACTCCTCCGACGACCACCCCGGCCTCGGGCCCGAGCACCTTCCAGCCCTCCCACACCAGCGCGAGCAGGAGCAGCCCGGCGGCGCCGAGCACGAGCCCGCGCGCGAGGGCCGGTCTCATGCGCGGGCCACGATGTGCTCGCGCAGCTCCGGGATGACCCGCTCGCCGTACACGCGCAGCGTCTCCTCCTTGTTGTCGTGCTGGAGGTATCCCGCGAACTGCGTCACGCCGATGTCGGCGAGCGCCCGGAGCTTCTCGATGTGCTCGTCCGCCGTGCCCAGCACGCAGAAGCGCTCCACGATCTCGTTCGGCACGAAGGCGGTGTGGCTGTTGCCCGCGCGGCCGTGCTCGTTGTAGTCGTAGCCCTCGCGCCCGGCGATGTAGTCCGTCAGCGCCTGCGGCACCGCTCCGGAGGCGCCGTAGCGGCCCACGATGTCGGCCACGTGGTTGCCGACCATCCCGCCGAACCAGCGGCACTGGTCGCGCATGTGCTCCCGGTCGGTGCCGATGTACATCGGCGCCGCGACGCAGAACTGCAGCGACTCGGGATCCCGGCCGGCGTTCGCCGCCGCCTCCTTGACGGCGCCGATCATCCAGCGCGCGATGTCCACGTCGGCCAGCTGCAGGATGAAGCCGTCGCCGACCTCGCCCGCGAGCTTCAGGGCGAGCGGGCCGTAGGCGGCCACCCACATCTCCAGGGACGAGCCCCGGCTCCACGGGAACTGCAGCGTCTGGCCGTTGTACTCGACCGGACGGCTGTTGGCGAGCTCGCGGATGACGTGGATCGACTCCCGCAGCGTCTTGAGCGTCGTCGGAGCTCCTCCGGTCACCCTCACCGCCGAGTCGCCGCGTCCGATCCCGCACACCGTGCGGTTCCCGTACATCTCGTTGAGCGTCGCGTGCAGCGAGGCGATGACCGTCCAGTCGCGCGTGGCGGGGTTGGTGACCATCGGGCCGACCGTGATCCGGTGCGTCCTCTCGAGGATCTGCGAGTAGATCACGTAGGGCTCCTGCCAGAGCAGGTGCGAGTCGAAGGTCCACGCGTAGTCGAAGCCGTGCGTCTCCGCGAGGACGGCGAGCGCGACGGTGCGCGAGGCGGGCGGGTTGGTCTGGAGGACGACTCCGAAGTCCATGGGGTTCCTTCTGCTCGATCAGGTGCTGGCTCGGATCGGGTGCCGGCTCAGATCAGGTACTGGCTCAGACCGCGCGGGATGTACGCCCCGTCGCCCTTCGTGCCGACGTAGGAGCCGTCGTCGACGACGACCCTGCCGCGGGAGATCACCGTGTCGACGTGGCCGTCGATCTCGAAGCCCTCCCAGGCCGAGTAGTCCATGTTCATGTGGTGGCTTCGGCCCTCGCCGATCCCGATCGAGGTGTGCCCGCTCGGGTCGTAGACGACGACGTCGCCGTCGGCCCCGGGCTGGATGACGCCCTTCCTCCCGTACATCCCGAACATCCGCGCCGGGGTGGTCGAGGTGAGCTCGACCCAGCGCGGCAGGGAGATCTGCCCCGACACCACGCCTTGGTACATCAGGTCCATCCGGTGCTCCACCGAGCCGATGCCGTTGGGGATCTTCGAGAAGTCGCCGATCCCCATGTCCTTCTGGCCCTTCATGCAGAAGGGGCAGTGGTCGGTCGAGACCATCTGGATGTCGTTAGTGCGCAGCGACTGCCACATGTGGTGCTGATGCCCCTCCGCCTTCGAGCGCAGCGGCGTGGAGCACACCCACTTCGCGCCCTCGAAGCCCGGCGCGCCGAGCTGCTCCTCGAGCGAGAGGTAGAGGTACTGCGGGCAGGTCTCGCCGAAGACGTTCATGCCGCGGTCGCGGGCCTGAGCGATCTGCTCCACCGCCTGCTTCGCGGAGACGTGCACCACGTACAGCGGCGCGCCGGTGAGGTCGGCGATCATGATCGCGCGGTGCGTCGCCTCCTCCTCCGCCTGCCAGGGGCGAGAGGTGCCGTGGAAGTACGGCGCGGTGTTCCCGGCGGCGAGGGTCTGCTTCACCAGCTCGTCGATGAGGGCGCCGTTCTCGGCGTGCATCATCATCATCGCGCCGTTCTCCGCGCCCTTCTGGAACGCCCGGAGGATCTGCCCGTCGTCCGAGAGGAACACGCCCTTGTAGGCCATGAACAGCTTGAAGCTGGTCACCCCCTCGCGCATCAGCTCGTCCATCGCGACGAGCGAGGAGTCCTGCACGTCCGAGAGGATCTGGTGGAAGCCGTAGTCGATCGCGCAGTTGCCGGCCGCCTTCTCCTGCCACGCCTGGAACCGGTCGACGACGCTCTCGCCCGGGTACTGCACCACGAAGTCGACGATCGACGTCGTGCCGCCCCAGGCCGCGGCGCGCGTGCCGGTCTCGAAGGTGTCCGAGGCGGAGGTGCCGCCGAACGGCATCTCCATGTGCGTGTGCGCGTCGATCCCGCCCGGGATGACGTACTTGCCGCGCGCGTCGATCACCCGGTCGACGTGGGCCGCCAGGTCGAAGCCCAGCAGCGTGGAGCCGGGGGCGAGGACGGCGGCGATGGTCTCGCCGTCGATCAGGACGTCTGCGGCTCCGGTGCCGGTCGCGTTGACGACCGTCCCGCCGGTGATGAGGGTCTTCATCGGTCTTCCCCGTCTCGGTCTGCGGTCACGGCTTCGGGATGCTGGTGTACGACTCCGGCCGGCGGTCCCGGTAGAACTGCCAGTCGTCGCGCATCTCCTGCACCATGTCCATCTCCAGGTCGCGGATCAGGATCTCCTCGGCCTCGCCCGAGCCCCGCTCGCCGACGAACTCCCCGCGCGGATCGATGATCTGGCTGGTGCCGTAGAAGTCGACCGCGAGGTCGCCGTACTCGTTGTCCTCCCGGCCGACGCGGTTGGGCTGCAGCACGAAGTAGCCGTTCGCCACCGCGGCCGCCGGGCCCTCGACCTCCCAGAGGCGGTTCGACAGGCCGGGCTTGGTGGCGTTGGGGTTGAAGACGAGGTGGGCGCCGTTCAGGCCCAGCTCCCGCCAGCCCTCCGGGAAGTGGCGGTCGTAGCAGATGTGGACGCCGACCTTGCCGACCGCGGTGTCGAAGACCGGGAAGCCGAGGTTCCCGGGCCGGAAGTAGAACTTCTCCCAGAAGCGGTCCAGGTGCGGGATGTGGTGCTTGCGGTACTTGCCGAGGATCGTCCCGTCGGCGTCGACCACGACCGCGGTGTTGTAGTAGACGCCGGTCTGCTCCTCCTCGTAGATCGGGAGGATCATCACCACGCCCAGCTCCTTCGCGAGGGCCGCGAAGCGCTGCACGATCGGCCCGTCGGCGGGCTCGGCGTAGCGGTAGTACTTCTTGTCCTGGGTGATGCCGAAGTACGGGCCGTAGAACAGCTCCTGGAAGCAGACGATCTGCGCGCCGTCGGCTGCGGCGTCCCGGGCCATCCGCTCGTGCTTGTCGAGCATCGACTCCTTGTCGCCGGTCCAGGTCGTCTGGGTGATCGCTGCGCGGACGATGGTCATCGGTACCTCCATGCTCGGGCGTCCCTGTCCGGCTCCGGTCGTGCTCCGCCGGGCGGTGCGGAGCCGGGGACGTGGACCCACTGTGGTCCCCGCCGGGCCCGAAGGCAATGACGGACCGTCCGGCTCCGGGGACAGGGCTTCATCGTCGGGGTTCGACGTTTCCCCGGTGTTTCCGGCGCGGATCCGCAGCATTAAGGCTCGCCGGGGGAGGAATCCGTCGGTGCCGCTAGCGTGGGCGGATGCGCATCACGATCCTGGCCGGAGGCGTCGGCGGCGCCCGCTTCACCTCGGCGGTCCGCGAGCACCTCCGCGATCTCGAGGCCGCCGGCGGCGAGGCGAGCGAGATCACCGTCGTCGTCAACACCGGCGACGACATGTGGCTCACCGGCCTCAAGGTCTGCCCCGACCTCGACTCGATCACCTACGCGCTCGGCGGAGTGAACGACACGGAGCGCGGCTGGGGGCGGGCCGGCGAGAGCGAGCGGGTCTCGGCCGAGCTCACCGCCTTCGGCGTCGGCTGGCCGTGGTTCACCCTGGGCGACCTCGACCTCGGCACCCACATCGCCCGCAGCTCGATGCTGCGCGACGGCCTCACCCTCTCGGAGGCGACCGCCCGGATCACCGCCCGCTGGCCGCTGGGGGTCCGCCTGCTGCCGATGTCGGACCAGGACGTCGAGACCCACGTCGAGGTCGAGCTCCCCGGCGAGGGCGTGCGGCTCCTCCACTTCGAGGAGTGGTGGGTGCGGCTGCGCGCGTCCGCGCCCGCCCGCCGGTTCGTCCAGCAGGGGGTGGAGAGCGCCCGCCCCGCCCCGGGCGTGCTGGAGGCGATCGCCGACACCGACGCGGTGCTCGTCGCCCCCTCCAATCCCGTCGTCTCGATCGGCACGATCCTCGGCGTCCCCGGGATCGCGGACGCCCTCCGCCGGACCTCCGCACCCGTCGTGGGCGTCTCCCCCGTCATCGGAGGCGCGGTGGTGCGCGGCATGGCCGACGCCTGCCTCGGCGCGATCGGCGTCGAGACCTCCGCCGAGGCCGTCGGCCGGCACTACGGAGCCCGGAGCGGGGGCGGCCTCCTCGACGCCTGGCTCGTCGGCGAGGAGGACGCGGACGCGGTCCCGGCGCTCGAGTCGGCGGGGCTCCGCGCCCGCTCCGTGCCGCTCTGGCTGACCGGCCGGGACACCTCCGTGCGGCTCGCCGCCGACGCTCTCGCCGCCGCGCGGGGCTGATCGGAGCCTCCTCCCCCGGGTCGCGCACCGCGTGTCGCAGCGCGGATGCGGTCACGCCTCCCACGGGGCGCCCCGTTCCCTTGTACGGTCGGAGGCGGACGAACTCCCCGATTCACCCCCGCATCGGATCCGGAGCCCCTCGGTCGCGCGCCCGACCGCGTCCTCACCACGTCTCCGAGCCCTGCGGAACCGCGTGCCGTCCCGTCAGGAGGACACCATGGAGCCCAGCTCGAGGATCAGCACCGAGCGGATCGAGCCCGACATCGTGGTGATCCGCCCCGTCGGCCGGCTCGACCTGTCCACGGCGTGGGAGCTCGAAGCGGTCCTCCAGCGCGCGCTCGAGGCGGGAGAGGTCCGCGTGGTCGTCGACCTGGCGGCCGTCGAGTTCCTCGACTCGTCCGGGCTCGGCGTCCTCGTCGCCGGACTCAAGGAGGCGCGGAAGGCGGGCGGCGAGCTGCGCGTGGCCGCCGCCGGCGAGCAGCCCGCCATGGTGCTCGGCCTGTCCAACCTCGACCGCCTGCTCGGGAGCGCCGAGACCGTCGAGGAGGCCTACCGTGCCTGAGCGCTCCTTCGTCGTGCGCACGCCGCCCGAGGACGGCGTCACCGCCGTCCACGAGGCGCTCGAGGAGCTGTGGCTCGAGGAGCCGGGCGTCGCGCCGGTCGACCGGATGTCGTTCGAGACCGCGCTGGTCGAGCTGACCTCGAACATCGTCCAGCACGCCCGGTCGTACCGGCACATCATCTGCCTGGTCGAGATCCGCGTCGACGCGACCGAGCTGCGCGCCTCGCTCAACGACTCCGCCGAGGAGGCGCCCGCCGAGGTCGCCGACCCCCGCGACATGCCGGACGAGTGGGACGAGGCAGGCCGCGGGATCCCGTTCATCCACGCCCTCGTCACCGAGTTCTCCTACCGCCGTGTCGACGGGCAGAACCTCTGGGAACTCGCCCGGACCCGCACGTGAGCGAGCCGACCGAGCGCGCCCGCCTCGCCGCGATCGCCGAGCTCGGGATCGGCCTGAGCACCCCCCAGGAGCGCTTCGACAGGATCACCCGCATCGCCCGCCGGCTCCTGCGCGTCCCCCTCGCCGAGATCAACATCCTCGAGGAGTCGACGCAGTTCACGAAGTCGCCCCAGCGCTCGGCGCGGGCGAGCAGGATGCTGCGCGCCGACTCGATGTGCGACGTCACGGTCCAGCAGGGCGACATCCTCGTCGTCGAGGACGCCACCGCCGATCCGCGGTTCGCCGACCGCGGAGTCGTCACCGGATCCCCTCACGTGCGCTTCTACGCGGGCCGCCCGCTCGTCGTGGGGGACGGCCTCCGCGTCGGCACGATCTGCATCATCGACAGCGAGGTGCGCGGCTTCTCGGAGGAGGAGCGCGAGATCCTCGAGGACCTCGGCCGGTGGGCCGAGCGGGAGCTGCGCGAGATCGCCTTCTCCGGACGCGCGAGCGAGACGCAGGAGCGGCTCCGGCCCCAGCGCCTCGACCTCGGCGAGTGGAGCCTCGACTCGCTGACCACGCCGCTGCACGACGTCGCCGGCGACTACACGGCGTGGCGTCGCAGCGGGGACGACCTCTCCCTCGAGCTGGTCGACGTGATGGGCAAGGGGGTGTCGGCGGCGATCGTCGCCTCCGCGATCCGCTCCGCGTTCCAGGCGCGGCCGGAGCTCCCTCCCGCGGCAGCCGTCGAGGCCGTCAACCGCCAGCTCCTGCCCGATCTGACAGCGACCGGGATGTTCGCGACCGCGCTGATCGCCCGGGTCGACCTCGCGAGCGGCGCCGTCGCGTTCGTGGACAGCGGCCACGGCCTCACCCTCCTGCTGCGCGCCGACGGCACCACGGAGCGGCTCGCCTCCACCGGCGTCCCGCTCGGCATCGCCGCCGACGTCTCCTGGGAGGAGGAGCAGCGCGTGCTCGCCCCCGGCGACGCGCTCTTCTCCTGCAGCGACGGCCTGCTCGACGTCTTCGGCGGGCGCCTCGACGCGCTCGACCGTCTCGCCGAGCTGGTGCGGAGCAACGACGACCCCGCTCTCTTCGAGCGTCTGCATGCTCTCGCAGACGACGCGCACGACGATGTGACAGCGTTGGTGCTGCGGCGCTCCGCAGCGCCCGCCCCCTCCTGATCCTGATCGAAAGGACCTCCCCCATGCCTGGTGCACTCGTCCTCGCCGGCGGCGGCCTCGCCGGAATCGCCTGGGAGCTCGGCGTCCTCCGCGGCCTCGCAGACGCCTCCCCCGAGGCGGCCCGCCTCCTGCTCGATCCGTCGACGACCTTCATCGGCACCTCCGCGGGCTCCGCGGTCGCCGCGCAGCTGAGCACCGGCACCGGCCTCGACGAGTCGTACGAGGCCCAGCTCCAGGAGGAGTCCGCCGAGATCGGAGCGGACGTCGACGGTGAGCGCCTCCAGGCCCTCTTCGCCGCGGCCGTCGAGGGCGCGACCTCGCCCCAGGACGCGCGGCGCCGCATCGGCACCCTCGCGCTCGAGGCCGAGACGCTCCCCGAGGACACGCGCCGGGCCGTCATCTCGGCCCGCGTGGGCGACGCCGACTGGCCCGAGCAGCGTCTGCTCATCACCGCGGTCGACACGGCCACCGGTGAGCTGCGCGTGTTCGACCGCGAGAGCGGTGTCGGCCTCGTCGACGCGATCTCCGCCAGCTGCGCCGTCCCCGGGGTCTGGCCTCCCGTCAGCATCGACGGCGTCCGCTACATGGACGGCGGCGTGCGCTCCGGCAGCAACGCCGACCTCGCCGCGGGAGCCGACTGGGTCCTGATCGTCACTCCGCTGCCGGGAGTCGGCACGCCCGGCGCGGGCCTGATACCGACCGGCGAGCTCGACGCCCTCGCGGACTCGCGGGTCGAGGTGCTCTACGCCGACGAGGAGTCGGTGCGCGCCTTCGGCCCGAACTCGCTCGACCCGGCCGTCCGCGCCGCCTCCGCCCGCGCCGGACGTGCTCAGGGCGCCCGGCTCGCCTCGCGGATCGCCGCGCTGGTCGGCGCCGAGTAGCCGGTCTCAGCGCCGCACGCTGTAGCGCGTGAAGACCGTGCCGTCGGCGAAGCGGTGCTCCTCGCGCAGGTCGAGGCGCGCGTGGAACCCGCACGGGAGGAAGTGGGTCCCGCCGCCCACCGCCACCGGCACCGTGTAGACCTGCACGTCGTCGACGATCCCGGCGAGCAGCGCGTGCCGGGCGAGGGTCGGCCCGCCGATCGAGACGTCGTGGTCGGCGGCGCTGACCTGCGCGGCGACGACGACCGGGTCGAACCCGCCCTCGACGCGGGTGCGGCGGGTCTCGGCCGACTCCAGCGTCGTCGAGTACACGACCTTGTCGGCCGCCCGCCACATCTCCTGGAAGTCGCGGATGAACGCGAACTCCTCCGCCAGTGCCCAGGTCTGCTCCCACGCGCGCATGACCTCGTACATGCGCCGCCCGTACAGGTACGTGCGCACCCGCCCCTCACGCTCCGTGATGAAGCGGTGCACGGCGGGTCGCGGCTCCGCCCAGGCGAATCCGCCGTCCGCGTCGTTCACGTAGCCGTCGAGCGACGCGATCGAGCTGTAGATGAGCGCGCCCACGTCGGCCTCTCTCCGTGGCCGGCTTCGGGACCGCCCACGGGCGCGACCGTAGGCCTCCCGCCTCCGTCCGGCAATGTCCGCCGGGTCCTCTGGCGCGGATCGACGGACCGATGCCGCTCCCGACGGCGCTCCCGGCGGTCGGCGCCCCCTCCCGGACCGCGTACCGTGGTCGTGCCGCAGGGAGCGGCCGTGAAGGGTTCGGGATGAAGATCAGCCAGCTGCGCCACTTCGTGGCGGTCGCCGAGGAGCTGCACTTCGTGCGCGCCGCCGAGCGCCTCGGCATCTCGCGGCAGAAGCTCGACTCCTCCGTCGCCGCCGTCGAGCTCGACCTCGGCAAGCCGCTCTTCGAGCCCGGTGCCGCCGCCACGACCCTCACCGCGGCCGGGCGGCAGCGCCTCGCCTCCGCCCGCGAGGAGCTCGCCGCGCTCGGCGACGAGCCGGAGGCGGCCCCGAAGTCGGGAGGCAAGGCCAAGGCCTCCAAGGGGACCGGGCGCGCCCCGATCGTCAAGGGCCAGCCGAAGCCCTACAAGCGCCGGCAGTCCCGCTGACGCGCAGTGTCCGATCGCCGGAGGTGGTGGGCCCTACCGGGCTCGAACCGATGACATCCACGGTGTAAACGTGGCGCTCTACCAACTGAGCTAAAGGCCCCCGTCGCGGGCGCACCCGCGGACGATCGACTCGATCCTACGGCAGGCGGAGCGGCCCCCTGCGGGCACTAGCCTCGGCACATGACCGCCGACAGCGACTCCCGGGCGAGGCGGCGCGCCGAGAGCCGCTGGCCCGCCTCCGCCGCGATCCTGGTGGCCGTCGCCCTGAACGTGGCCGGCCACAGCCCCGACACCTCGGTGGTCCGCCTCGTCGCCGCCGGCATCACGCTCGCGCTGCTCGTGCCGCTGTTCGTCGTCAACCCGCACCGGCTCGACAGCGAGACGCGCTGGTCGCGCGGGGTCTCCATCGCCCTGGCGGTCGTGCTCGCCGTGGCGAACCAGGTGAACGTGGTCGCCGTGGTGATCGACCTCGTCGACGGGACGGCCGACGGCCCGCCGCTGCTGCTCACCGCGCTCCAGGTCTGGGTCACCAACGTCGTCGCGTACGCGCTGCTGTTCTGGGAGCTCGACCGCGGCGGTCCGGTCGCCCGCGGAACGCTTCCCCGCACCGAGCTGCCGGCGGCCGACTTCGCCTTCCCGCAGGACACCTACCGCGACACCGCGCCCGAGGTCGCCGCGACCTCCTCCGAGCGCGCCGACTGGCGGCCCGGCTTCGTCGACTACCTCTCGGTCTCGACGACGAACACCATGGCGTTCAGCCCGACCGACACGATGCCGCTGTCGAGCCGGATGAAGCTCCTGATGATCGCCGAGGCGTTCACCGGATTCGTCCTGCTGGCTCTCGTGATCTCGCGGGCCGTCAACATCCTCAGCTGACGACCGGGGCGGTCCGCCTCCGGAGGGTCAGACGTGCGCGGGGGCGAGCGCGTCGATCGCGGCGCGGTAGGCGTCGATCGAGCGCGCCTCGCCCGGGGCGGTCATGAACGTGTCCCGGATGACGCCGGCCTTGTCGATCAGGAAGGTCGCGCGGGTCGCGTAGCCCTTCGCCTCGGTGAACACGCCGTACTGCTTGGCGACGTCGCCGTGCGGCCAGAAGTCGGAGAGGAGCGTGAAGTCGTAGCCCTGCTTCTCGCCCCAGGCGCGCAGCGTGTGCTTGGAGTCGACCGAGATGCCGATCAGCTCCACGTCGGCGTGCTCGAAGAGGGAGAGGTTCTCGCGCAGCGCGCAGAACTCGCCCGTGCAGGTGCCGGAGAAGGCGAGGGGGAAGAACACCAGGGCGACGTTGCGCCGCCCGTGGAAGTCGCCCAGCTGGATGCGCTCGCCGTACTGGTTCGCGAGTTCGAAGTCGGGAGCCAGGGTCAGCTTCTCGAGAGCCATCGGTCCGATGTCCTTCCGTGCGCACGAGAGTCGCGCGAGCACGAGGGGCAATGCTAGACCCGCTCCGCGCAGACTCCAAGGAACGGCCCGTCTCCCCCGATCACGGGCCGGTCGACGCGTCCCGTCTGGCGCTCTCCTACAGTCGTCGGCGCACATCCCTCGTGGATCACCACAGTGCGATTCCAGGTTCGGGGCACGGGAATCGCTAGGCTGACGGAGGTGCCCGCGCGCGGCTCGTCATCCGAGCCCCGGATCCGCGGATCCGCACCGCTTCATGAGAGTGATGTCTCGGGCACGATCTGCCCCCAGAGAGAGGTCGAGGGTGACTGTTAACGATCAGGACCCGTATTCCGTCGGTCACGTGGACTCGGACCCCGAGGAAACGTCGGAGTGGAACGAGTCGCTCGATGCGCTCGTCGAGGAGCGGGGCCGGGGTCGCGGGCGCGACGTCATGCTCAGCCTCCTCAAGCGCTCCAAGGAGCTCCACCTCGGCGTGCCGATGGTGCCCACCACGGACTACATCAACACCATCGCGCCCGAGAACGAGCCCGACTTCCCGGGCGACGAGGACGTCGAGCGCCGCTACCGCGCGTGGATCCGCTGGAACGCGGCCATCCTCGTGCACCGCGCGCAGCGTCCCGGCATCGGGGTCGGCGGCCACATCTCGACGTACGCGTCGAGCGCCTCGCTGTACGAGGTCGGCTTCAACCACTTCTTCCGCGGTCAGGACCACCCGGGCGGCGGCGACCAGGTCTTCATCCAGGGCCACGCCTCCCCCGGCCCGTACGCGCGCGCCTTCCTCGAGGGACGCCTGAGCGAGCACCAGCTCGACGGATTCCGCCAGGAGAAGTCGCACCGGGGCGGCGGGCTCTCCAGCTACCCGCACCCGCGGCTCATGCCGGAATTCTGGCAGTTCCCGACCGTCTCGATGGGCCTCGGCCCGATCAACGCGATCTACCAGGCGCAGGCGAACAAGTACCTCACCAACCGCGGCATCAAGGACGCCTCCGACCAGCAGGTCTGGGCGTTCCTCGGCGACGGCGAGATGGACGAGGTCGAGTCGCGCGGTCAGCTCCAGGTCGCCGCGAACGACGGCCTCGACAACCTGAACTTCATCGTCAACTGCAACCTCCAGCGCCTCGACGGACCCGTCCGCGGCAACGGCAAGATCGTGCAGGAGCTCGAGTCGTACTTCCGCGGCGCGGGCTGGAACGTCATCAAGCTCATCTGGGGCCGCGAGTGGGACGACCTGCTCGCCCGCGACACCGAGGGCGCGCTGCTCGACCTGATGAACAAGACGCCCGACGGCGACTTCCAGACCTACAAGACGGAGGACGGCGCCTACGTCCGCGAGAACTTCTTCGGCCGCGACCCGCGCGCCAAGAAGCTCGTCGAGGGCTACTCCGACGAGCAGATCTGGGGCCTGCGCCGCGGCGGCCACGACTACCGCAAGATCTACGCGGCCATGAAGGCCGCGACGGAGCACAAGGGCCAGCCCACCGTCATCCTCGCCCACACCATCAAGGGCTACGGTCTCGGCCGCAGCTTCGAGGGCCGCAACGCGACCCACCAGATGAAGAAGATGACGCTGGACAACCTCAAGTCGTTCCGCGACACCATGCGCATCCCGATCACGGACGCGCAGCTCGAGGAGAACCCCTACCTCCCGCCGTACTACCACCCCGGTCAGAACGACGAGGCGATCGAGTACCTGCAGGAGCGCCGCCGCGCGCTCGGCGGCTACCTCCCCGAGCGCCGCTCGAAGTACACGCAGCTGAACCTCCCCGAGGACTCGGCGTACGCGGTCGGCAAGAAGGGCTCCGGGACGCAGGAGATCGCCACCACCATGGCGTTCGTCCGCATCCTCAAGGACATCCTCCGGTCGAAGGACTTCGGCAACCGCGTCGTCCCGATCATCCCGGACGAGGCGCGCACCTTCGGCATGGACGCGTTCTTCCCGAACGCGAAGATCTACAACCCGCGCGGCCAGCACTACACGTCGGTCGACCGCGAGCTCCTCCTGGCCTACAAGGAGAGCCCGCAGGGTCAGATCCTCCACGTCGGCATCAACGAGGCGGGCGCCCTCGCGGCGTTCACCGCGATCGGCACCTCGTACTCGACGCAGGGCGAGCCGCTCATCCCGGTCTACGTCTTCTACTCGATGTTCGGGTTCCAGCGCACGGGCGACGCGATCTGGGCGGCCGGCGACATGATGTCGCGCGGCTTCATGATCGGCGCCACCGCAGGACGCACCACGCTGACCGGCGAGGGCCTCCAGCACGCGGACGGGCACTCCCCGATCCTCGCGGCGACCAACCCCGCCGTCGTGAGCTACGACCCGGCCTACGGGTACGAGATCGCGCACATCGTGCAGTCCGGTCTCGAGCGCATGTACGGCGGGAAGCACACCGACCCGAACGTCATGTACTACATCACGGTCTACAACGAGCCGATCGTGCAGCCGAAGGAGCCGGAGGACGTCGACGTCGAGGGCATCGTCCGCGGCATCCACCGCATCTCCTGGGGCCAGTGGGACGGGCCGAAGGCCCAGCTCCTCGCCTCGGGCGTCGCGGTGCCGTGGGCGATCGAGGCGCAGAAGCTCCTCGCCGAGGACTGGGGCGTCTCGGCGGACGTCTGGTCGGTCACCTCGTGGAACGAGCTGCGCCGCGACGGCATCAAGGCCGAGCAGCACAACTTCCTCCACCCCGAGGACGCCGAGCAGGTGCCGTACGTGACGCAGAAGCTGGCCGACGCGAAGGGCCCCTTCGTCGCCGTCTCGGACTTCTCGCACCAGGTCCCCGACCAGCTGCGCCAGTTCATCCCGGGCGACTTCGCGACGCTCGGCGCGGACGACTTCGGCTTCTCGGACACCCGTGCGGCGGCGCGGCGCTACTTCCAGATCGACGGCCCCTCGGTCGTCGTGCGGACGCTGCAGCTGCTCGCCAAGCGCGGCGAGGTCGACCCCTCGCTCGCCGTCCAGGCGATCGAGAAGTACCGCCTCCTCGACGTCAACGCCGGCACCACCGGCAACGCGGGCGGCGAGAGCTGACGGACGAGTCCGTGCTCTCGCAGGAACCCGCACCGTCGAGTGCGCGGGGTCCTGCTCCTGCGGCGGAGCGTCCGGCCACCCGGCCGGGCGCTCCCCGCACGAAGGAGCAGACCCTTGCCTGGCTGCGCACCCTCGCCGGTGAGCTCTCGACGCAGACGATCAAGCGACTCGAGGACACGCTGCCCTGGTACGGCAGCATGCCCCCCGGTCGGCGCTCGGCGGTCGGCCTCGTCGCCCAGGCCGGCATCACCTCGTTCATCTCGTGGTTCGACGACCCGTCGGCCACGCCGTGGATCGCGGCGGACGTGTTCGGAGCCGCTCCCCGCGAGCTGCTGCGCTCCGTCTCGCTGACGCAGACGCTGCAGCTGATCAAGGTGACGGTCGAGGTCGTCGAGGACCGGATCAAGAACGGCGGGGAGGACCTCCGCGAGGCGATCCTCCTCTACTCGCGCGAGATCGCCTTCGCCGCGGCCGACGTCTACGCGCGCGCCGCCGAGGCCCGAGGTCTCTGGGACGCGCGCCTGGAGGCGCTGGTCGTCGACTCGATCCTCACGGGCGAGGCCGACGACGAGCTGCCCAGCCGGATCGCCGCCCTCGGCTGGCACGGCCACGGCGAGGTCGCCGTCCTGGTGGGCACCGCCCCCAAGATGCTCGACGTCGACCAGCTGCGCCGCACGGCCCGGCACATGGACGCCGACGTGCTGATCGGCGTGCAGGGCAGCCGGCTCGTCCTGGTCATCGGCCGCGCCGAGCCGAGCGAGAACGCCACGGAGGAGACCGGCCCGCCGGTCGCGTTCCTCGAGATCGCGGAGGCGCTCGAGCCCGGCTTCGGGACGGGCCACCTCGTCCTCGGCCACGAGGTGCCGACCCTGGTCGAGGCGTCCCGCAGCGCCCGCGCGGCCCTCGCCGGCTTCGCGGTCGCCCGCTCCTGGCGGAACGCGCCGCGACCGGTCAACGCCGACGACCTCCTTCCCGAGCGCGCCCTCGCCGGCGACCCGCTCGCCCGCCAGAGCCTCATCACGCAGATCTACCGGCCCCTGCAGAAGCACTCGACCGAGCTTCTGACCACGCTGTGGGCCTACCTCGACAACGGCCGCTCCCTCGAGGCGACCGCTCGCGAGCTGTTCGTGCACCCGAACACGGTGCGGTACCGCCTCAAGCGGGTCGCCGAGGTGATCGGCTGGGACGCGACGGGCGCCCGCGAGGCGCTCATCCTCCAGTCCGCCCTCATCCTCGGCTCCATGAGCGACCCGGACGGCGCCGTCCGCCGGAAGCCGTCCCGCCGCTGAGGCCCTCCGCTCGCCGAACCCCTCCCGCCCCTGAACACTTGTAGACCCGCGACAAGCTCTTTGTGCTTTGTCAGTGGCTCCACGCGCCGCACGTGCGAGCGCAGATCGGAAGACTGGATACCGTGATCGTCGTCGTCGCCCCGGGTCAGGGCTCCCAGACCCCCGGATTCCTCGCCCCATGGCTCGAGATCCCCTCCGTGGCCGAGCAGGTCGCCGCGCACTCGGAGGCGGTCGGCATCGACCTCGCCGCGCACGGCACCGTCTCGGACGCGGACACCATCCGCGACACCGCGGTCGCCCAGCCCCTGATCGTCTCCGCGGGACTCGTGAGCCTCGCCGCCCTCCTCGAGGGTGGACGGCGCGATCGCATCGCGGGCATCGCCGGCCACTCCGTCGGCGAGATCACCGCGGCCGCCGGAGCCGGAGTCCTCACCGAGGCCGACGCGCTGGTGTTCGTCCGCGAGCGCGCCCGTGCCATGGCCGCTGCGGCCGCCGCCGAGCCGACCGCGATGAGCGCGGTCCTCGGCGGCGACGAGCAGGCCCTGATCGCCCGTCTCGACGAGCTCGGCCTCGAGCCGGCCAACTACAACGGCGGCGGGCAGATCGTCGTCGCCGGCGCGGTCGACGCGCTCGAGGCGCTCAAGGCGGAGCCGCTCCGCGGGACCCGCGTGATCCCCCTGCAGGTGGCCGGCGCCTTCCACACCCGCTACATGGCGCCCGCCCGCGACTCCCTCGCCGGCGTCGCAGCCGGGCTGACCCCCTCCGACCCGACGCTCCGGCTCTGGACGAACCGCGACGGGTCGGTCGTCGACTCCGGCGCCGCGTTCCTCGAGCTGCTCGTCGGCCAGGTCGCCTCCCCCGTCCGCTGGGACCTCTGCATGGCGGCCTTCGCCGACGCGGGCGTCACCGGGATCATCGAGCTGGCACCCGCCGGCGCGCTGGTCGGCCTCGCCAAGCGCGGCCTCAAGGGCGTGCCGAGCATCGCCATCACGACCCCCGACGACGTGGACGCCGCCCGCGCCTTCCTCGACGAGCACGCCGCCTAGCAGGAGAGACCCCATGACGACCCCTTCCCTCACCCAGTCCAGCGGCAGCGCGTACACCCGGATCCTCGGCATCGGCGCGGCACGCGGCGACCTCGTCGTCCCGAACGACGACCTGATCGAGCCGATCAACTCCTCCGACGAGTGGATCCGCCAGCGCACCGGCATCATCGAGCGCCGCCGCGCCTCCGCCGACATCCACGCGGTCGACCTCGCGACCACCGCCTCCCTCGAGGCGATCGAGAAGGCGGGCATCCGCCCGGACCAGATCGGCGTCGTGCTCGTCTCCACGATCAGCAACACCGTGCAGACCCCGTCGCTGGCCGCGCTCCTCGCGGACCGCATCGGCGCGAACCCCGCCCCGGCGTACGACATCTCGGCCGCCTGCGCCGGCTACACCTACGGCATCGCCCAGGCCGACTCCTTCATCCGCTCCGGCCTGGCCGAGTACGTGCTCGTCGTCGGAGCCGAGAAGCTGTCCGAGCTGGTCAAGTCGACCGACCGCAGCATCTCCTTCCTCCTGGGCGACGGCGCGGGCGCCGCGGTCGTCGGCCCCAGCGACACCGCCGGCATCTCGAAGACCGTCTGGGGATCCGACGGCTCCAAGTGGGACACCGTCGGCATGGACAACCCGCTCGCGGCCTACCGCGACGGCACCGCCGAATGGCCCACCCTCCGCCAGGACGGCCCGTCGGTCTTCCGCTGGGCGGTCTGGGAGATGGCCAAGGTCGCCAAGCAGGCGCTCGCGGAGGCGGGCGTCCAGCCCGAGGACCTCGCCGCGTTCATCCCCCACCAGGCGAACATGCGCATCATCGACGAGCTCGCGAAGCAGCTGAAGCTCCCCGAGACCGTCGCCATCGGCCGCGACATCGAGACCACCGGCAACACCTCCGCCGCGTCGATCCCGCTCGCCACCCACCGCCTGCTCGAGGAGCACCCGGAGCTGCACGGCGGACTCGCGCTGCAGATCGGCTTCGGCGCCGGACTGGTGTTCGGCGCGCAGGTCGTGGTGCTCCCGTGACCGGCGCGACCCCACCCCTAAACTGACCTACGGTCACTGACGAACACCCGAAGAACCCCCAAGGAGAGAACCATGGCACTGTCCAACGAAGAAGTCCTCGCCGGCCTGGCCGAGCTTGTCAACGACGAGACGGGCATCGCCACCGACTCCGTCGAGATGGACAAGTCGTTCACCGACGACCTCGACATCGACTCCATCTCGATGATGACCATCGTCGTCAACGCCGAGGAGAAGTTCGACGTGAAGATCCCCGACGACGAGGTCAAGAACCTCAAGACGGTCGGCGACGCGGTCCGCTTCATCGTCAAGGCGTCCGAGTAGTCGTCGCCCGCGCACCCCGTCCTCGTGGCGGACACCCCGGCCGGCGACCGTCGGCCGGGGTGAGCCCGGCACCCACCCACACGGAACAGAGAAGCTCGTCATGACCAAGAAGATCGTCGTCACCGGAATCGGTGCCAGCACTCCCCTCGGCGGGACCGCCCGGGAGTCCTGGAACGCACTCCTCGCCGGCGAATCAGGCGTCCGCTCCCTCGAGCAGGACTGGGTCGCCCAGTACGACATCCCGGTCACCTTCGCCGCCCAGGCCAAGGTCCGCCCGGAGGAGGTGCTCTCCCGCCCCGAGGCGAAGCGCCTCGACCCCTCCAGCCAGTTCGCGCTCATCTCGGCCCGCGAGGCCTGGGCCGACTCCGGCATGACCGACGTCGACCCGCTCCGCGTGGGCGTCGACTACTCGACCGGCATCGGCGGCCTCTGGACCCTCGTCGACGCGTGGGACACCCTCCGCGAGCGCGGTCCCCGCCGGGTCCTCCCGATGACCATCCCGATGCTCATGCCCAACGCGGCCGCCGCCGCCATCAGCATGGCCATCCCCTCCCGCGCCTACGCCCGCACCGACGTGTCGGCCTGCGCCTCCAGCACCGAGGCCCTCGCGAACGCCTACGAGCACATGCAGCTCGGCCTCGCCGACGTGGTCGTCGCCGGCGGCACGGAGTCGGTCGTCCACCCGCTCCCGATCGCCGCCTTCGCGTCGATGCAGGCCCTCTCGCGCCGCAACGACGACCCGGCGACCGCCTCACGCCCCTACGACGTCTCCCGCGACGGCTTCGTCCTCGGAGAAGGCGCCGCGACGCTCATCCTCGAGACCGAGGAGCACGCCCTCGCCCGCGGAGCCCGCATCTACGCGGAGCTCGCCGGCGGCGCCGTCACCAGCGACTCGTACCACATCACGGCGCCGGACCCCGAGGGCTCCGCCGCCGCCCGCGCCATGATCGGCGCCCTCGAGCAGGCCGGAGCCGCGCTCACCGACGTCACCCACGTCAACGCCCACGCGACGAGCACCCCGGTCGGCGACATCGCCGAATACCGCGCCCTGCTGCGCGTCTTCGGCGACCACCTCCCGAACATCGCCGTCTCCGCGACCAAGGCGTCCACCGGCCACCTCCTCGGCGGCACCGGCGCGCTCGAGGCCATCTTCACCGTGCTCGCCCTCCACGAGCGCACCGCACCCCCCACCATCAACCTCTTCGAGCAGGACCCCCAGATCCCCCTCGACGTCGTCACCAGCCCCCGCGCCCTCGGCGACGGACCGCTGGTCGCCATCTCGAACTCGTTCGGGTTCGGGGGGCACAATGCTGTTGCCGCTTTCCGGACGGTGTAGCGGGGCGTAGCCCCGCTCCACCGTGCGGAAAGCGGGCTGCGCCGCTCCTTGCGCGGCGCAGGCGCGTCCGCTGGGGAGGGGGGCGGGGTTTCCGAGGGCCGGTGCGGTGCGGCGACGGTGATCCGCTGGAACGCGGATCCCCGGATACGCCTCGTGCCGCGAGGGATCTGCGCCGCCGTCTGGTGCGGGCTGGTGAGCACGCCGTGCTGGTGGGGAGCGCGGGCTTCGCCGCGACTCGCGTCGGATACTCCGATCGCGGAAGCTGTCCGGGTGGGAGCGCGGGCTTCGCCGCGACTCGGGTCGAAAGCTTCGGTTCAAGCAGCTGTGCTCGAGGGGAGCGCGGGCTTCGCCGCGACTCGGGTCGGATGCTCGGATCAGGGCGGCTGCGCTCGTGGGGAGCGTGCGACTCGCCATTACTCGGGCCGTCGGCGTCGTGCGCGACAGAGGTGCGGGCGGGTCCACGAGTCTTCCGACGCCCTCCGCCGGAACGCGGTGCTCCGCCGACCGTCTGGTCGACGTGCCAGCGAGCGGCAACCGCGAGGCGACGGCGCGACTTCGAGGCGGGCCTCTGCCGGAACGAGGGTCCGCTGGCCGCCTGGTTCAGGGAGGCGGGAGCGAGCGGCCCCCGCGAGGCGTATCCGCCGATCCGCGTGCCAGCGGATCGGCGTCGCCGGACGCAAGCCGCTCCACGGAACCCGACCACCTCCCCGAGCCGACTGCGCGACGCCGCGCGAGGAGCGGCGTCGAACGAACTCAGCCGACCCCGTGCATCCAGACGACGGGGGCGAAGTCGCCGCCGTAGCGGAAGGGCTCGAGCTCGTCCTCCCAGGCCTGGCCGAGGGCGAGGCGCAGCTCGCGGTGCAGCTCGATGGGGTCGGCGCCGGCGAGCTCCATGGCGGAGCGGATGCGGTCCTCGGGCACGACGGTGTTGCCCGCGCTGTCGGTCTGCGCGTAGAAGATGCCGAGCTCGGGCGTGTGCATCCAGCGGCCTCCGTCGACGCCGGGCGAGGGCTCCTCGGTGACCTCGTAGCGGACGTCGGCCCAGCCGCGGAGAGCGGACGCGATGACGGCACCGGTTCCGACCGGGCCCTCCCAGGCGAACTCGGCGCGCAGTGTGCTGCGGAGCACGGGCTGCTCGATCCAGGCGAAGTTCACGGCACGACCAAGGGCGCGACCTGTCCCCCACTCGAGGTGGGGGCAGAGCGCGCGGGGGGCGGAGTGCACGAAGAGCACACCCCGAGTCTGCTGCGCCACCATGGTGTCCTCCGTTCGTCCCGGTGCGTCTTCCCCAACGACCCGGACCACGGAACACTCTGCGGTGCGCCTTCTTCGATTATGACGGTGGACGTGCCACCACGCCCGATCATGCAGGAGCGGCGGACCTCCGTCAAGGCGGCTCGCCGCGCCTGCTCGACCGGCCGTGGGCGGCTCCTGCCTATACTCAGGTCGTCCGCGCCGCCGGACGCCGCACACCGCCAGACGCCCGCCGGGAGGAGCACCGTGTCCGTCCGCGACGGCCTGCTCGCCCTGCTCACGCTCGGCCCCGCCTACGGCCTCCAGCTGCACGCCGAGCTCCTCGACCGTGCCGCGCACCGGCCCCGGGTCAACGTCGGCCAGATCTACTCGACGCTCGACCGCCTGCGCGAGCGGGGCCTCGTCGTCTCGGCCGGGTCCACCGACGACGGCCTCCCCCTGCACGCGCTCACCGACGAGGGCCGCGCGGAGGCGGCCGCCTGGCTGACGGGTGACGGAGCGTCCCCGGAGGAGGACTGGGACGACGTCCTCGACCGGGTGCTGCTGGCCTCGAGCCTGTCCGGCGCCGACCTCGCCGCCGTCCTCGACGCGTACGAGAGCTCGCTGCCCGCCACCGCCGACGAGCAGGCGGAGGAGGAGGAGGACGCGCACCCGCAGCGCCGCCTCGCCGCGATCGCCGCCCGCGTGCGGGAGGAGGCCCTGAGGCGCCTCCTCGAGGCGGCCCGCGACGAGCTCACGGGCGACGGGCCGGGACGGGGCGTCCGCGGATACGCTCTCGAGCGTCCCCGTCGGGGCCGTCGAGCCTCGAGCTAGGACGAGACAGGCGCGGGTGCCGTCGCCTAGGGTGGTTCGCATGTCCCGCACCCCCCTCGGTCTCCGCGTCCCCTCCCGGACGCGCCGGCGCCTCGTCGCCGCCGGAGCGGGCACGGTCCTCGTCCTGTGCGCCGCCCTCGCCGCTCCGCTCTCCGCGTCCGCCGCCTACGACCCGTCCGACTACCCCTCGTGGTCCGATGTGGAGGCCGCGAAGTCGAGCGAGAGCGCCACCGCCGCCGAAGTCGACCGCATCACCGCCTTCCTCGCCGACCTGCGCGACCAGGCCGCCGCCCTCACCGACGCCGCCATCAGCCGGGCCGCCGAGGCGGACGCCGCGCAGAGCGCTCTCGACGAGGCGACTCAGCGCGTGAGCGCCCTGGAGGAGCGCGCCTCCGCCGCCCGCTCGGACGCCGACGCCGCGAAGGAGCAGGCCGGCCGTCTCGCCGCGCAGCTCTACCGCAACGGCGGGACCGATGCGACGCTCAACCTCCTCATCGGCGGCGACGAGTCGAGCGAGCTGCTCTACCGCCTCGGCACCATGACGCAGCTCACCCAGCAGACCAGCCGGCTCCAGACCGCGGCGCAGTCGACCGAGAACCAGGCCGTCTCCCTCGCCGCGCAGGCCGAGCAGGCCCGGGGCGAGCGCGTCTCCCTCGCCACCGCCGCGGCCGACGCGCTCTCGGCCGCCCGCTCCGCGCAGGCCGAGGCCGACGCCAAGGTCGCCGACCAGGAGAAGTACAGCCAGGAGCTCTACACCCAGCTCGCCTCGCTCAAGAACACCACCGCCGAGATCGAGCGGGAGTACGCCGACGGCCAGGACGCGAAGTCGGCGTTCGAGGAGCAGCAGCGCCTCTCCCGCCTCGCCGCCGAGGCCGAGGCCGCCCGCCAGCGCGCCGCGTCGGCTCCCGCCGCGGTCGCGGCTCCGGCAGCGCCGTCCAACAGTGGAGGCGGCGGAGGAGGCGGCCCGGTCGAGCTCGGCGACGACGACCCGACCGGCGCACGCAACAGCTCCGCCAAGACCATCGCCGCCCTCGGCACCTACGCCGGACGCACGGACGGCCTCTCCCCCGCGCAGGCCCAGGCCTACGCCCGCACCGCTGTCGGCCGCTTCGGCTGGGGCGCCGACCAGGTCGACCGGTGCCTCATCCCGCTGTGGAACGGCGAGTCGGGGTGGCGCTGGAACGCGCTGAACCGCTCCTCCGGCGCCTACGGCATCCCGCAGGCCCTCCCGGCGAGCAAGATGGCCAACTCGGGAGCCGACTACCAGACGAACGCGGCGACGCAGGTCGACTGGGGTCTCTCGTACATCAAGAGCGCCTACGGCTCGCCCTGCAACGCGTGGTCGAGCTGGAACAACCGCTCGCCGCACTGGTACTGATCCCGCGTCTCACTTCGCCTGGTCGTAGGAGTCGACGACGGCGACGGTGACCGGGAAGTCGACCTCGCCCTCTCCGAAGAGCGAGCGTCCGGCGCGCACCGCCGCCTCGCGGACGATCGCGGCGACCCGCTCGCCGACGTCGGCGGGAGCGTGCACGATCACCTCGTCGTGCAGGAAGTAGACGAGGTGCGCCCGGCCGACCGCGCCGCCCTCGGCGCGCAGTCGCGCCCGCAGCTCGCCCATCCAGCAGAGCGCCCACTCGGCCGCGGTCCCCTGCACCACGAAGTTGCGGGTGAAGCGTCCCCATTCGCGCGCTCGCGCCGCATCCGCCGAGAGCCCCTCGGGTCCGGGAGGCGAGCTGCGCCCGAGCCACGTCGAGACGCTCACGCCGCGCTCGCCCGCCCGAGCCGCCGCCTCGACGTGCGCGACCGAGCGCGGGTAGGCACGGGCGAGCCTCGGGAGCAGCCGCCCGGCCTCGCCGCTCGTCGCCCCGTACATCGCCCCCAGCATCGCGACCTTCGCCCTCGGCCGGTCGGGGACCACGCCGGCGTCGACGATGCCCTGGTAGAGGTCGCGGCCCCGCCCGGCGGCGGCCATGGCCGAGTCGCCCGAGAGCGCGGCGAGGATGCGCGGCTCGAGCTGCGCGGCATCCGCGACCACGAGGCTCCAGCCCGGATCCGCGGTGACCGCGGCGCGGATCTGCCGCGGCAGCTGCAGCGCCCCTCCGCCCGAGGTCGCCCAGCGGCCGGTGACGACGCCGCCCACCACGTACTCCGGCCGGAACCGTCCGTCGCGCACCCACGCGTCGAGCCATGCCCAGCCGTTGGCGGTGAGCAGCCGGGAGAGCTTCTTGTACTCCAGGAGGGGCGGCACCGCGGGATGCTCGAGGGACTGCAGCTCCCAGGAGCGCGTCGACTCGACCGGCAGCCCCGCGCGCCGCAGCGCCTTGAGGAGCTCGGCCGGCGAGTCGGGATTGAGCTCGGGCGCGCCGAGCTCGTCGCGCAGACGGACGGCCAGCGCCTCCAGCAGGGCCGGGCGGCCGCCGAAGAGCGGGCGGGGGCCGAGCATCCCGGTGAGCACCCGGTCGTGCACATCGGCGCGCCACGGCAGCCCCGCGTGGGCGATCTCGCGAGCGATCAGGGCGCCGACGGATTCGGCGGCGAGCAGCAGGCGGAGCCGGCCGGCCTCGGCGGCGCCGGAGAGCGCCTCCTCCTGCAGGGCCAGCTCGAGGACGGGGTCGAGCTCGTCGGAGCCGCCCGCCGCCTCCTCGAACCCGATCAGCGTGTCCTGCGCGGCGGGGGCCGCGGCTCCCGCGTCCCACGGGTCGAGGGGCGAGCGCGCGAGAGCCGATGAGGCGGCGGAGACCGAGCGGCGGAGGATCGCGCGGGCCAGCCGGAGGTCGTGGCACCGGGCGACGACCACCCCGGCCGACAGCAGTGCGGGGTACCAGCGCGCGGTGTCGTCCCAGACCCAGCGCGGGCGCTCCGGCTCCCGCTCCCGGACGAACGCCGCCAGCTCGGCCGGCCCCCTGCCGCTCCCGGCCTCGGCGCCGCCGACGGGGTCGACCGCCCGCCACGCCCCCGTGGGGCCGCCGACGAGTGCGAGGAGCATCGGGCCATTCTCCCCCGTGGCGGACACGGAGGCCGCCGTCGCGGGGACGGCAGGGCCCCCTCTCGCTGAAGGAGTCACGCCGACGGCCGCGAGGGCGGGTAGCCGGGGAAGGGCTTCTCCTGCGCCGTCGGCGGCTGATGGGCCCACAGGGCGGCCGCGATGGTGTCCATCGAGCGGGAGTAGCCCACGAGCGTCCGCCTCTCCGGCTCGGCCGCCCAGGTCACCGCGCGGAACCAGGTCTCGCGGTACGGGCCGGTCTCGATGCGGCGCACCAGGCCGATCCGGCCGGTGCGCAGGGCGTCGACCATCACCCACTCGTCCTGCCCGCTGCTGCGCAGCATCTGGAGCGGACTCCACTCGATCATCGCGCCTCCCACCGGTCGATCCGCGGCCGTGGCGAGCACGAGCGCCGCGGCGTACACTCGCAGACTATCGAACACATGTTCGAACGGCCAACCGGGTCCGGCGAGTGAACGGGAGCACGACGATGGCGGTGATCGACGAGACGGCGCTGGTCTCGACCGACGGCGAGGGAGTGCCGATCGCGCTCGAGTGGCGGGGCGGGAGCTACCGGGTGACCGACCGGCCGACGGTGTGGACCTGCACGAGCGAGTGGTGGGCGCCCCTCGAGGGGTTCCCGCCGACGTTCGGGCGCACACCGGTGAGCATCGGCGGCTGGCGCTTCCAGGCGACGGACCTCGCGACCGGCGGAGCGTTCGTGCTCGACGTGGTCGCGTCGACGGAGCCGCAGTGGAGCGTGGTGCGGATCTACGAGTAGTGCCGGCGCGAGGCCGGCCGGGCGGCTACTTGTCGGCCGACCAGGGCGCCCGCGTCATGGCGATGAGAGCCGCGACTCCGGAGACGAGGCCGACACCGGCGATGGCGGACACGACGAGCCAGAGAACGAGTTCCATGCCGCCAGTCTACCGAGCCCCGGAGCGGATCCTCTCCGCCCCGCTTCCATCCCCCGGCTATGGAATAGCCTGGGCAGAGTGACCGACGCCCCCACCCGCGCGAGTGTCGGACTGCGCTCGGAGCGCGGCCCGATCCTGCTGTCCCTGATGATCTCGACCGCTCTGGTCGCCCTCGACGCCACGATCCTCTCGACGGCCGTGCCGTCCATCGTCGCCGACCTGGGGGGCTTCGAGCAGTTCCCCTGGCTGTTCTCGATCTACCTGCTGGCCCAGGCGGTCTCGGTCCCCCTCTACGGCAAGCTCGCCGACGTGATCGGGCGCAAGCCCATCATGCTGATCGGCATCGCCCTGTTCCTGGTCGGCTCGCTCCTGTGCGGCCTCGCCTGGAGCATGCCCGCGCTGATCGCGTTCCGAGCCCTGCAGGGCCTGGGGGCCGGAGCGATCCAGCCGATGGGCATCACCATCGCCGGCGACATCTACACGGTCGCCGAGCGTGCGAAGACCCAGGGCTACCTCGCGAGCGTCTGGGGCATCTCTTCTGTCGTCGGGCCGACCCTCGGCGGCGTGCTCTCGGACCTGGGCGCCTGGCGCGGCATCTTCCTCGTCAACATCCCCCTGTGCCTCCTGGCGGCGTTCCTCCTGATCCGCAGCTTCCGCGAGACCACGCGGGGCGAGAAGCAGCGGATCGACGTGGCGGGCGCCTCCGTGCTCGCCGTGGGCACCGCGCTGCTCATCCTCGGGCTGCTCGAGGGCGGCAGCGCCTGGCCGTGGCTCTCCCCCGCCGGAGTCGGCGTGTTCGTCGTCTCGGCCCTCGCGTTCGCCGGCTTCGTCGCGATCGAGCGGCGAGCTGCCGCCCCGGTGCTCCCCCTCTGGGTCCTCACGCGGCGCGTGCTGATCTCGACCAGCCTGGTCTCGGTGACCGTCGGCGCGATCACGCTCGGCGTCACCTCGTACTTCCCGACCTTCGCGCAGGGCGTGCTCGGCAGCTCCGCCCTCGGCGCGGGCTTCGCCGTCGCGGCGATGACGCTCGGCTGGCCGGTCGCGGCGAGCCTGTCGGGCCGGCTCTACCTGCGCATCGGCTTCCGCAACACGGGCTTCCTCGGAGCGGGGCTCGTCGTGATCGGCACGGCGCTGACCATCCTGCTCGGCGCCTCCTCGACGCTGTGGGAGATCGCCGGCTTCTGCGTGCTGATCGGCGCCGGCATGGGGCTCGTGGCGACTCCGACGCTGATCCGGGCGCAGTCGAGCGTCGACTGGAACGAGCGCGGAGTGGTCTCCTCGACCAACTTCTTCGCCCGCAACATCGGCAGCGCCGTCGCCGTGGCCGTGTTCGGCGCGATCGTAAACGCGAAGGCGGGCGGCGGCGTCCCCGCACCGGCGGACCTCGCCGAGGGCACCCGCTTCGTCTGCATCGCGCTCACGGTCCTCGCCGTGGGCATGCTCGCCGCGGTCTGGGCGATGCCGAAGGAGGGGCGCACCGCGCCCGGAGAGGATCGGGCGGCGGAGGCCGAGCCCGACGCGGCCCGGCCGGACGCGGCCCAGCCCTAGCCGTCAGGCGGCGCCGTCGGTTCTCGTCGTCAGCCGGAGCGGCGCGCCGCGGCCGTCGCTCGCAGGCGGTCGCGGTGGGTGCGGCGCACCCGGTGCGTCCAGCGCTGCAGGGACGACCCCATCCCGGGGTGCCGCGCCAGCGTGTGCAAAGCGCGGTCGAACCGGCGGAGCATGTCGGCGAAGGCGCCGAAGGGGCGGGCCGAGATGCCGACCTCGAGGTGGCGGTCGAGCACGATCCGGTGCCGGAGTCCCAGGTGCACGCTGATCTCGACGTCGTCGTGCACGTAGGCGTCGTGCCGGTGCATCTCCTCCGCGATCTCCTCCCACGCCGACCGGCGGACGGCGCAGTTGGAGCCGAAGAGCGGCCAGTTGGCCAGCGCCGACCCCATCAGCACGAAGTAGGCGTCCATGTAGGCGACCCGCGCGATCACCCGGGCGATCGGGCCGAGCTCGTCGAAGCGTCCGGGACCGGTCACCGCTCCGACCTCGGGATCGGCGAAGTGGCCGGCCAGGCGCGCCAGCCAGTCGGGTCCCGGGCGGGAGTCGGCGTCGAGCCGTGCGAGGACGTCGCCGTGCGCCTCGTCGAAGCCGTGCGCCGTGCTCGCCGGGATCCCGGCTCCGTCGTGCCGCACCACCCGCGCGCCCGCCGCTCGCGCGACGGCGGCGCTGTCGTCGGTGCTCCCGTCGTCGACGACGACGATCTCGAACGGAGCGAGCGTCTGCTCGCGGAGGAGCTCGAGCAGCTGCTCGAGGTGGCGGGCGTCGTCCTTCACGGGGACGACGACCGAGATGCGCCGGTGATCCATCCGCCCAGTCAACGCGATCGGGGCGCTCAGCGGGGACACCGCCACGCGTCTCGCGCAAGCCCGGACCTGTCAACCGGCTCCCGAGCGCGCCGGATCCGCTGATGGGATCGACCCGTGTCCGCCGGATCGGCGGCCCGATCGAGACAGGAGACGACATGACCCAGGGACCTCGAGACTTCCAGCCCACCCGTGCACTGGTGACCGCTTCTGACTCCGGCATCGGCCGGGCGACCGCGGTGGCACTGGCCGAGGCGGGCATGGACGTCGGCATCACCTGGCACAGCGACGAGGAGGGCGCGCAGGGCACGGCGGAGGAGGTGCGCTCCCTCGGCCGGCGCGCCGAGATCGCGCGCCTCGACACGACGGATCTGGAGGGCGCGGGCGACGTGATCGACGACCTCGCGGATCGACTGGGCGGGCTCGACGTCGCCGTCAGCAATGCGGGCGGAGGCGGAGGCGAGCCCTTCCTCGAGCAGAGCCTCGACAGCTGGCGCTCGACCGTCGCCCTGAACCTCGACGGAGCGTTCGTCTGCCTCCAGCGCGCCGCGCGGCGCATGGCGGCCCAGGGCACGGGCGGCAGGATCATCGCGGTCACCAGTGTCCACGAGCACCAGCCGCGGGTCGGCTCCGTCGCCTACACCGCTGCCAAGCACGGGCTGGGCGGCCTGCTGAAGGTGGCCGCACTCGAGCTCGGCTCCCTCGGCATCACCGTCAACGCCGTCGCCCCCGGGGAGATCGCGACGCCGATGAACGACGCCGAGGATGTGGACCCCGTCACGATCGACCGCCCCGGCATCCCCCTCGGCCGCCCCGGCGACGCCCGCGAGATCGCGGCGGTGGTCGCCTTCCTGGCCTCTCCCGCCGCCTCCTACATCACCGGATCCTCGTACGTCGTGGACGGCGGGATGCTGCAGATGGGGCCGCAGGCCGGCTCCCACCTCCGGCAGGACGACTGGCGCGAGGCCTGAGCCGCCGACCACGGCGCCCGCCCGCCGGGTACTCTCGAAGAGGTGCTCCGGCGGGCGGGGCGCCTGCTCCGGGATGTAGGTGACGCACGTGTGGTTCCGGCGTCGACGCAGGTTCAAGATGGAGCCGTACGACCCCGATGAGAACCCGTCGCGCGAGCCCGCCTCCGTCGAGGAGGCCGCCGAGGAGGGCCTGATGCTCGCGCAGTACGCGAGCCGGATGGCCGTGAAGAACCGTGTGCTGATGGACGGCCTCGGTGCTGACGTCCCCTTCGACTCGGGCCGCTACTCCGTCGTCGCCGCGGAGGAGCTCGAGAAGCTGGCGCGCGAGTCCGAGGCAGCCGCCGAGCGCCTGCGCGGCATCGCCGCCGACGTGACCTCGGTGGGCGGCCGCTCCGACCACGTGCACGACTACCGCTCGGCCGACGTCGACAACCTCGACCACCGCGAGCGGCTCTCGCTCCTGGTCGCCGACTCCCTCCACAGGCGGGCGCAGGACGAGGAGTACCTCGCGACGCTCGTCGACGACGCCCGTCAGGACGCGTGGCGCGAGCTCGCGCAGTCGATCGAGGAGACCCTCGACCGCACCTCGCGGATCGACCCGGACGACGAGGAGTACCGCCGCGACCGCTCGGTGCGGATGGCGCTCGTGGTCGTCGACGACCTGGTCAAGCTGGCGGAGGAGCGCGGCGTCAGCCTCGAGGACTGACGGGCTCGTCGTGGGACGCCGGGACGGGGCTCAGGCCCAGCCGGCGCGGAACGACTCGGTCGCCTCGGCGGAGCGCTCCCGGACCGACTCCAGCAGCTCCTCCATGGTGGAGCTGCGGAGGAACGCGAGGCGGTCGAGCTCGGTGACCGGTGCGACGCCGGCGAGCTGCCAAGCGTGCGCGGCCGGATCCTCGGCGAGCTCGACGACCGCGCCGTAGCGCTGCTCGACGAACTCGCTCGCGACCGCCAGTGCCGTGCGGACCGCCGACTCCGCCGCAGCCAGCGCGGGGGCGTGCTTCTCGTCCCACTCCAGATCGGGCAGCAGGCGGACCTCGGCGCGCGGGTACGGGTCGTCCTCGTACCAGCGGACGACCTCGAAGCGCTCCTCGCCCACGGAGTCGAGCGTGACGAACGACTCCGCCCCGTCGATGTTCAGGATGCGCGCGCGGGCGCCGACCGCGAACCGCTGGTCGCCGCCGCCCACCTCCTGGCCGCGCTCGATGAGCACGACGCCGAACGCGAGGGTCTCGTCCTCGAGGACGTCGCCGAGCATCCGCAGGTACCGCGGCTCGAACAGCCGGAGCGGGAGCGGCATGTGCGGCAGGAGCACGGAGCCGAGCGGGAACATCGGAAGATCAGGCACGGGATCAGGCAATCACGTCGAGCGGAGAGCGGCCAGTACGGGCGCGGCGCGTCGGGACGTGCTAGCGCATCGCGCCACCGTGTCGTCCGCTCGCGGATGCTCGCCACGCCCCGGACGATCTCCGACGGCCCGGCCTCACCCTCGAGGCTCCCACTCAGACTGGGAGCATGGATCTCACTGACCTCCGAGCCGTCGTCCGCGCGGACCTGGCCGCCAAGGGCCACGCCTCCGACCGGCTCACCGTCCTCGTCCTCCGACTCGGGCAGTACTCGAGCTCTCGGAGGACCCGGCTCCCCCTCCACCTCGTCTACCGCCTCGTCGATCTCGTCTGGACCCGCATGATCGTCGGAGCCGAGCTGCCGCCGGCCGCTCAGGTCGGGCCCGGCCTGCGTCTCCCCCACTGGGGCCGCGGTGTGATCCTGCACCCGCGCACGGGCATCGGGAGGAACGCGTTCATCTACCACGGCGTCACCATCGGCGAGTCGAAGGGTCGGACGCCCGTGATCGGCGACGACGTCTACATCGGCGCCCGCGCGACGATCGTCGGGGACGTGACCGTCGGCGACCGTGTGCGGGTCGGAGCCGGCGCCGTCGTCGTCCGCGACGTCGCCTCCGACTCGTCCGCGGTCGGCGTGCCGGCGAGGACCGCGTCGGCGGCGTCCTGAGGCACGGCACGCCGGTCCGACAGGGCCGGAGCGCCCGCTCCGACGAGACCGACAGCAGGTGGATGCCCGACCCGGCGCTGGAGAGGAGGAACCACCGCGGGTGGAGCGGAGTAGGGCGTACGGGACTTGAACCCGTGACCGACGGATTATGAGTCCGCTGCTCTGACCGGCTGAGCTAACGCCCCGCGGCGGCCGTTCGAGCGGCCGTCAGGTGGCGGCGGGTGCGGACGCTGCGTCGGAGGCCAGATCGGCCACCGGCTCCCCACGATACAGGCTCTCGAAGGTGCTGATCGTGCGGTTGATGTCGTGCGAGGCGACGATGCGGAGGGACGCGCGCTTCATCGCCTCGAGGTCCTCCTGGTCGGCCGTGAGCACGGCGGTGAGGCGCTCGGCGAGGGCCTGTGCGCTGCCCGGAGCGAAGAGGTAGCCGTTCTCGCCGTCGTGCACGAGGTGCGGGAGGGCCATCGCGTCGGCGGCGACGACGGGGAGGGCCGAGGCCATCGCCTCCATGGTCGCGATGCTCTGCAGCTCGGCGATGGACGGCATGGCGAACACGGTGGCGCGCGTGTACGCCTCCTTGAGCTCGGCGTCCGAGACGTAGCCCGTGAAGCGGACGCGGTCGGCGATGCCGAGGGTCGCGGCGAGCTGCTGGAGGTTGCGCATCTGGTCGCCGCCGCCGACGATCTCGAGCTTCGCGTCGAGCGCCGGATCGAGCAGGGCGACGGCGCGGAGCAGGACGTCGATGTGCTTCTCGCCGGTCACGCGGCCGACGAAGAGGATCGAGTCGCCGGCGCGCGCCGTGAAGTCGGGCGTGTAGTTGTCGGCGTCGATGCCGCAGGAGATGGCGTGGACGCCCCGGAGGCCCGTGTACTTCTCGAGGAACTGCGCGGCCTTGCGGGTCGGCGTGGTGACCGCCTCCGCCCGGCCGAAGGTGCGGCGCGCGGCCCGCCACGCCATCGCCACGGCCTTGGCCTGCACGGCCTTCGGCAGGAGGGTGAACTCGAGCATGTTCTCGGGCATGAAGTGGTTCGTGCCGACGATGCGGATGCCGCGCTTGGCCGCCTCGATCCCGAGGCCGCGGCCGACGATGATGTGCGACTGGAAGTGCACGACGTCGGGCTTCACCTCGTCGAGGATGCGCGCGCTGTTCTGCCGGATGCGCCACGGCATCGCGAAGCGCAGCCAGTCGTGCGGGTACCAGCGCCAGCTGTAGAGCCGGTGCACGATGATCCGCTGGCCCTCGTGCGTCTCGACCCGGGTGCCGCTCCAGCCGTCGGCCGAGGGGGCGACGACGTGGACCTCGTGGCCGCGCTGCGCGAGACCGGCGGCGAGGCGCTCGGCGAACTTCGCGGCTCCGTTCACGTCGGGAGCGAAGGTGTCGCAGCCGATCACGACCGTCAGCGGTCGGGAGTCGGGCGATCCCGGTCGGGACGCGTCGCGGGGATCTGACACGGGAGGTCCTATCGGTGTCGTGCCGCTCGGGGAGAGAAGGGAGCGATCGGCGGAGGTCGGTCGGTTTCGTGGCTCTCGGCGCGGACCCATTGTAGGCAGAGGAGTCCTCACCACTCGGGATCCCGCGCCGTCAGCGCGCCTGCGGGTGGTGCTTGGCGAGGAGGAAGACGCCGTAGATGGCGACGGCACCGGCCGCGATGAAGAGCGGGATCGCCCACGGGGCCGCGTACTGCGCCTCTCCGAGCACGACGATGCCGATCGCGACGGCGACCAGCGGGTCGATGACGGTGAGGCCCGCCACGACGAGGTCCGGCGGGCCGGAGGAGTAGGCGTTCTGAACGAAGTACCCGCCGAGCGCGGTCGCGGCCAGGAGCGCCACGATGCAGACCACCGTCAGCGGGTCGAACTCGCCGTACTTGATGCGGTTGAGCACGACCTTCGCGAGAGTCGCGACGAAGCCGTAGACCACTCCGGCGCCCACGATGTAGAAGATCGCCTTCGCTCCGCGGCGGAAGACGCGGAAGGCGACGACGAAGACCGTGAGCACCACGGCGAGGATCACGAGGATCGTGATGAGCTCGGGCGTCTGGATGGACTTGTCGACCGCGTTGAACGCCGCTACGAGGACGAACGTGCCGACGCCTCCGACGCAGAGCACGATCGCCCGGATCGACGCCGCGTTCAGGCGCACCCGGCTGACCCGCGCGTTGACGACCGCGGTGATCACGAGCGCCACCGCTCCGAGCGGCTGCACCACGATGAGCGGGGAGAAGCCGAGGCTCGTCAGCTGGAAGACGATCGCGAGACCCAGGAGCAGGGTGCCGATCACCCACGAGGGGCGCGAGAGCAGCGCGACCAGCTGGCCGCCGCTGAGCCCGGAGGAGCCGGAGCGCTTCGAGAACCGCTCCACCTTCGCCACTCCCCGGTGCTGGAACTGCGCGCCGAGGGAGAGGAACACCGCGCCCACGAGAGCGATCGGGATGCCGATGAACTTCGCCGGGTCGTTGAGGAGTTCGGCGAGATCGGCGGGCATGGGTCGACCCTACCCAGAACGCCTCCGGGAGTCCTCCGACGCACGGGTGAGGGGCTGAGCCCAGCGGATGATCCTCGCGGACCCGGTCGGCGGCCCCGCGGTACCCTGTCCACCATGGCCGTCCTCCCCATCCGCATCGCCGGCGACCCCGTCCTGCACTCCCCCGCCGCCCCCGTCACCGAGTTCGACGATGCGCTGCGCACCCTCGTCGCCGACATGTTCGAGACGATGGACACCGCCCCCGGAGTCGGCCTCGCCGGCCCGCAGGTCGGCGTCCCGCTGCGCCTGTTCGTCTACGACTACGCCGACGACGACGGCACCCCCCGCCGCGGCGTCGCGATCAACCCCGAGCTGTTCGTCACGCCGACCCCGCTCGGCGAGGCGGACGAGGACACGGAGTCGGAGGGGTGCCTCTCCTTCCCCGGCGAGCGCTTCCCGCTCCGCCGCTCCGAGCGCGCGATCCTCCGCGCGGTCGACCTCGAGCAGGAGCCGTTCGAGATCGTCGCGGACGGCTGGTTCGCCCGCGTGTTCCAGCACGAGTTCGACCACCTCGACGGCGTGCTCTACATCGACCGCCTCGAGCACGACTACCACAAGCCGGTCGCGAAGATCACCCGGAAGCGCGGCTGGGGCGGCCCCGGCGTCTCGTGGCTGCCCGGCGTGGAGCACCTCGAGGACTGACTCAGGCCAGGTCGACCCCGTGCACGCCGTTGTGGTGGCGGATCGCGGGGAACGAGGCGGTGACGCTCCGGCCGACGCCGGGCGTCCGCTTCTCGGTCACGTCACCGCCGAAGAGGGCGGCCCGCTCGCGCAGCTCGGCGAGCGCGGGGCTGTCGATGCGCTCGGTGAGCGAGCGCAGATCCGCCTCGAGAGCGCTGGCGTCCTGCTCCGCAGCGCCGTGCTGCTCGCGGTCGTCGTCGACCTCCACCCGGAGGCCGGTGGTCGTCCATCGGGAGCTGATGCGGACCTCGGTCCCCGCGCCGCCGGTCTCCAGCGCCGAGTCGAAGGCGTACTCGAGCACCCGGAGCACGGCCACCTCGGCGCCGTCCTGCAGCGGGAACGGCTCGCCGAACGACTCCTCGCGGACGCTCAGGCCTCGCTCGCGGGCGCCCTCGATCAGGGGGACGGAGCCGCCGGTGCGCGGCAGCTCCCCCGGATCGACGGAGGCGACGGTCGCGATGCGGCGCAGCTGCGCCAGCGAGGCCTCGGCCGCCCGCACGGCACGCTGCGCCGACCGCGCGGCTGCGGCGGGGTCGCGGTCGATCGTGAGACGGACGCTCTCGGCCTCCTCGACGACGTGCGCGGCGCTGCGGACCGCGAGCTGCTCGAGCTCGCCGACGATGCGGAGCCTCGCCTCCTGCTCGCCGACCGCCAGCTCGAGGCGGACGACGCGCGCCGCCTCCTCCGCACGGCTCTCGGCGGCACGGCGCTCGGCGCCGACGGCGCGGCGCCACAGCACGACGACCGCGACCAGGGCGATCAGGGCGAGGACGAGGACGACTTCGAGCACGACGGCCTCCGGGGGGACGGGACGGGTTCGGCACAGGAGCGCCGGAGAGAGATCGTACCCGCGCCGCGGACAGCGGACCTGAGGCCGCGGAGGGGGTTGCGGAGCCGTACTCAGCCGTCGGAGCGCACGGAGCGGGTGACGGTGAAGCGGCGGTCGCGCGCCACCACCGTGGTCGGCCCGACCGCGCGGCGCAGCTCGGCCGGATGCGCGAGGTGGGAGTTGAAGACCGTCCACAGCACGCCTCCGGGGCGCAGCACGCGGCCGGCCGCGCGCAGCATGCGCCGGGCGACGAGGTCGGTGACGGCTCCGTCGGAGTGGAACGGCGGATTGCAGAGCACGACGTCGACGGAGGACGCCTCCAGAGTCGAGGCGTTGTCGTCGCGGAGGACGCGGACGGCCAGCCCATTGGCCGCCGCAGTCGCCCGGGCGGACTCGACCGCGGCACGCGAGGTGTCCGTCGCGGTCACGGCGAGGTCGGGGCGGGCCCGGGCCACCACGGCGGCGAGCACGCCGGTTCCGCAGCCGAGGTCGAGTGCGGTGCCCGCGGGGAGGGAGTCGAGATCGAGGGCGGCGAGGAGGGCGCGGGTGCCGAGGTCCAGTCGTGCACCTGCGAAGGCTCCCGGCAGTGCGACGACCTCGAGGTCGAGCTCGTCCAGACGGCGCCGCTCGGGCCCTGGCGCGGGCGGCTGGTCGGGGAGCGCGCCGCTCGCGAGCAGGGCGCGCGACTTCTGCCGGGCGAGGGAGACGTCGATCCGCTCGTAGCGCACGGCGAGCACGTCGTTCATCGTGCGGGTCATGTGCTTGATGCGGCCGGCGCCGATCAGGGTCGCCGCCGGGTTCGCGAGTGCGGTCCCGGCCGCGACGGCGGCCAGCGCGTCGAGCGAGCGCGGCAGGCGCAGGAGCACCGCGTCGGCGTCGCGGACGGCCTCCGCGACGGAGTCGACGATCTCGATCGGCGCGAGATCGACGCCCGACCCCCGCACCGTCTCGAGGTTCTGCGCGAGAGCGCGCTCGGCGGTGATCGAGTCCTGCACGACGCGCACGGCACGGCCGTCGGCGGCGAGGCCGAGGCTCAGTGCCCCGTAGGCGTCCCCGATCACGGCGAGGCGGCCGCGATCGGCGGCGAGGTCGAGCAGCAGACGGTCACTGGCGTCGACGGCGACGAGATCCGGCGCCTCGACGTCGGGGCGGCGGCGCAGGAGAGCGAGCACGTCCTCGCGCATCGCCCCTCCGATCGTCGGTCCGAGCGGGTGGGCCCTCGAGGGCGACCGCTCGCGGGCACGAAAAAAGGGCCCGAGAGTGGAGTCCCGGACCCTTCGCTCCCCGACTTGGACTCGAACCAAGAACCTACCGGTTAACAGCCGATTGCTCTGCCAATTGAGCTATCGAGGATCATCCGACCGCCCGGAGGCGATCAGCGCGGTACTACTTTAGCAAACTCTCCGCGAACGCAAAATCGGGCGCGCACTCAGTAGCCGGAGCCCGGGTCGACGCGGCCGACGAACGGCCCGCCGGCGGCACAGGCGGCCACGTTGGCGCGCACGCGCTCGGCCAGGAGCGGCGCGGTGATCTCGGGGGTGTCCGCGCTGTGGGGCGTGATCAGGCACCGGGGCTCGCTCCAGAGCGGATGCCCGTCCGGCAGCGGCTCGGGGTCCGTCACGTCGAGCGCGGCGCCCGCGAGACGGCCTTCGGCGAGGGCCGCGACGAGCGCGTCCGTGTCGACGAGGCTCCCCCGGGCGACGTTGACGAGCACGGCGTGGGCGGGGAGCCGCGCGAGCAGACCCGCGTCGACCATCCGCTCCGTGCCCGCGGTGGCGGCGGCGGCAAGGACCAGCACGTCGGCGTCCGCCGCGGCCTCGGCGAGCCGCGACGCCGGCAGGGTGCGGGCCGCGCCCTCCACCGGCTCGTCTCCGCGGCGGACGATCGTCACCCGGCAGTCGAAGACGGCGAGCAGCCGCAGGAGCTCGCGAGCGATCCCTCCTGCTCCGACGATCACCACGGAGGCGCGGTGCAGCGTGACCGCCTTCTTCGGCCCCCACGACGCGGCGCGCGCCCGCTCCGGCAGCGAGCGCAGGAGGGCGAGCACCAGCGCGAGCGCGTGCTCCGCCACCGGCTCCGCGTAGGCGCCCTTGGCGCTGGTCCAGACCACGTCCGCGCGAGACGCGGCGAGCACGGGCGCGAAGACGTCGACGCCGGCCCAGGGCAGCTGCACCCAGCGGATCGACGGGTGCTCCTCCAGCACAGCGGCCAGCTCGTCCGTGCGGCCGTAGGACAGCCAGAGCAGCGCGTCCGGACTCCCGTCGAGTCCGACGACCACTCCCCCGCCCGACTCGACCGCCTCGGCGAACACCGGCTTCGGCCGCGGGAGCACCGCGACGCGCGGGACGGTCACTGGTCGGCCGCCTCGACGCGCTGCGCTCGGGAGGCGTCGAAGCGCTCGTACTCGGCGAAGGCCGCTCCGAGCTCGCGCACGTAGGGGTGCCGGGCCTCGATCAGCACGTCCAGCAGCGGCCCGTACGCGACGACCTCGCCGCCGACGAGCACGGCGATCCGGTCGGTCGCCCGGCTCAGCACGTCGATGTCGTGGCTGACCACGACGGCCGCGAATCCCTCCCGGCGCCGCAGGTCGGCGAGGAGGTCGACGATCGACTCGCGCACCGTCGCGTCGATGCCCGAGGTCGGCTCGTCGGCGATCAGCACCTTCGGCCCGAGCACGAGCGAGCGGGCCACGGCCACGCGCTGGCGCTGGCCGCTGGAGAGCTCGTAGGGGTAGCGGTCGAGCAGGAACAGCGGCAGGTGCACGGAGTCGAGCAGCGTCGCCACCCGCACCGCCGCGGCCTTCGGGTCGTAGTGGCGGTCGCGGAGGAAGATCGGCTCGGCGATCAGCTCCGAGACGGTCAGCTCGGGGCGGAGGGCCGCTCCGGCGTCCTGCGCGAGATGCGCGACGTCGACGGTGAAGCGCTTGAGCTCGCGGGCGGGGAGCGAGCGGAGGCGGTGCCCCGCGACCGTCGCGTCCCCTCCGATGATCACCGGGCGCGTGCGGCCTCCGTCGTGCCCCAGGCCGTCGCCGCCGAGCACGCGCGCGAGCGTGGACTTGCCCGAGCCGCTGCCTCCGAGGATCCCGAGCACCTCCCCCGGCTCCACGCGGAGGCTCACTCCCCGCAGCGCCGTCCACCGGCGGCTGATGCCGCGCGGCGGGTACTCGACGCTGAGGTCGTCGACGACGATGGGGGCCTGATCCTCGGCGGTCCGGCTCACGCCCGGCGCTCCGCCTCGACGATGCTGCGCAGGAGCTCGCGCCTCGAGGCCTGCTCGACCGGGTCGGGCACGGGCAGGGAGGCGAGCAGGCGCTGCGTGTAGGGGTGCTTCGGCGCGGCGAGCACCTCGGCCCCCGTCCCCTCCTCGACCAGCTCGCCGCGGTAGAGCACCGCGATGCGGTCGGCGAGCAGGTCGACCACGGCGAGGTCGTGGCTGATGAACAGCGAGGCGAAGCCGAACTCGCGCTGCAGCTCGGCGAACAGCTCGAGCACGCGGGCCTGCACCGACACGTCGAGCGCCGAGGTCGGCTCGTCGGCGATCAGCAGCTTCGGCTCGAGGGCGAGGGCCCGGGCGAGGCTGGCGCGCTGGCGCTGGCCGCCGGAGAGCTCGTGCGGGTAGCGGTCGCCGTAGGAGCGCGGCAGCTGCACCGCCTCCAGGAGCTCGTCGACGCGCGAGCGCGCCCCGGCGGCGTCGCCGGCCCGCCCGTGCACGATCAGCGGCTCGGCCACGCACTCCGCGATGGTGAGCAGCGGGTTGAAGCTCGACGCCGGGTCCTGGAACACGAAGCCGATGTCGCCGCGGACCGGCCGGAAGGCGCGCTCGCGGATGCCGCGCATCTCCTTGCCGAGGACCTTCAGCGACCCGCCGGTCACCGGCGTCAGGCCCGCGATGGCGCGCCCGATGGTGGTCTTGCCCGAGCCGCTCTCGCCGACTAGGCCCAGCACCTCGCCGGCTCGGATGCGCAGCGAGACGCCGTCGACCGCGACGAAGCCGGGACGGCCGAGCCGGCCGGGGTACTGGATCCGCAGGCCCTCGGCGGCGACGAGCGTCTCGGCCTCGGGGGCCTCGGCGCGCTCGACGGCGCGGACGCGGGCGCGCTCGACGCCCTGGCCCACGTGCGGGACGGCGGCGAGGAGCTTCCTCGTGTACTCGGCCTTCGGCGCCGAGAACAGCTCGGAGACCGTCGCCTCCTCGACCAGCTCGCCCTGGTACATCACGGCGACGCGGTCGGCCAGATCGGCGACGACGCCCATGTTGTGGGTGATCAGCACGATCGAGGTGCCGAACTCGTCGCGGCACCGGCGGAGCAGGTCGAGGATCTCGGCCTGCACGGTCACGTCGAGCGCGGTGGTCGGCTCGTCCGCGACGATCAGGCCGGGATCCAGGACCAGGGCCATCGCGATGACGACGCGCTGCTTCTGGCCGCCCGAGAACTGGTGCGGGTAGTAGTCGACCCGCTTCTCCGGCTCCGGGATGCCGACGGTGCGCAGGACGTCGACCGCGCGCTTGCGCGCCTCCTTCTTCGAGACAGAGCCGTGAGCGCGCAGTCCCTCCGCGATCTGCCAGCCCACCGTGAAGACCGGGTTGAGGGCGGTGCCCGGCTCCTGGAAGACCATGGCGACGTCGGTGCCGCGCAGCTCCCGGAGGCGGGCCTTGGGCACGGAGACGACGTCGGTCGCCGCGCTGCCGTCCTTCTTCGAGAGCAGGACCACTCCGGAGGCGGTGGCCGTCTCGGGCAGGAGGCCGAGGATGGTCTTCGCGGTCACGGTCTTGCCGCTGCCGGACTCGCCGACGATCGCCAGGACCTCGCCGCGCTCGACGCGCAGGCTCACCCCGGCGACGGCGCGGACGGCGCCGCGGTCGCTCGCGAACGCGACCTCGAGGTCGGTGATGTCCACGATCGGACGCGCTGAGGCGTCCCGGACGATGCGCTGGTCGCTCATCGCGTCTCCTCCACTCCGGCGACGGGGTCGTGCCCCGGCGTCTCCAGGCCGTCGGCGGCGAGGACGCCGCCCGGCACGACGGACGTCGCGGCGACGTCGCCGGCACCGGCGGCCACCGCGCGCCGACCGCGCAGGCGCGGGTCGGCGAGGTCGTTCAGGCTCTCGCCCACGAGGGTGATGCCCAGCACCACGAGCACGATCGCCAGGCCCGGGAAGACCGAGGTCCACCAGATGCCGCTCGTGACGTCCGACAGCGCCTTGTTGAGGTCGTAGCCCCACTCCGCGGCCGACGTCGGCTCGATGCCGAAGCCGAGGAAGCCCAGGCCCGCGAGGGTCAGGATCGCCTCGGAGGAGTTCAGCGTGAAGATCAGCGGCAGCGTGCGCGTCGCGTTCCGCAGGACGTGGCGGAACATGATCCGCGGCGTCGACGCTCCGATGACCTTCGCCGACTCGACGAAGGCGTCGCCCTTGATCCGCACGGTCTCGGCCCGGATCACGCGGAAGTACTGCGGAATGTAGACCACGGTGATCGAGACCGCCGCGGCGAAGATGCCGGCCCAGAGGTTCGACTGCCCGCCGGAGATGACGATCGACATCACGATCGCCAGCAGCAGGGTCGGGAACGCGTAGATCGCGTCGCAGATCACGACGAGCACGCGGTCGAGCCAGCCGCCGAGGTAGCCGGAGACGAGGCCGAGGAAGACGCCGAGGAAGATCGACAGGACCACGGCGACGACGATCACGAGGAACGCGGTCTGCGCTCCCCAGAACACTCGCGAGAGGACGTCGTAGCCGCCCACGGTGGTGCCGAGCAGATGCTCCGCGCTCGGCGGCTCCTGCGCGCCGAACGACTCGCCGCCCGAGCGCAGCTGCGAGTATCCGTAGGGCGCGATGAGGGGCGCGAACAGGGCCACCAGCAGGAACGCGCCGGTGATGATCAGGCCGGTGACGAGCATCCCCCGCTGGAGGCCGACGCTCTGCCGGAGCTGGTGGACGACCGGCAGACGGTCGACGAGACGACGGCGCGGACGCGCCGGGGAGGTGGTGCTCATGCTCAGTACCTCACTCGCGGGTCGATGAGCGCCGCGATGACGTCGACGATGAAGTTGGTCAGCGCCACGATGACGGCGAGCAGGGCGACGATGCCCTGCACGGCCACGAAGTCGCGGGCCTGGAGGTACTCGGCGAGCTGGAAGCCGAGGCCCT
This sequence comes from Rathayibacter sp. AY1F6, assembly GCF_002932035.1. Classification (NCBI taxonomy): domain Bacteria; kingdom Bacillati; phylum Actinomycetota; class Actinomycetes; order Micrococcales; family Microbacteriaceae; genus Rathayibacter; species Rathayibacter sp. AY1F6. Next base: position 69,236 of record NZ_PSVD01000001.1, read on the forward strand.
TCCACTCGAAGGTGGTCTCGGTGAGGACGGCGCCGCCGAGCAGCAGGGCGATCTGCAGGCCGATCACGGTGATGATCGGGATGAGCGCGGGCCGGTAGGCGTGGGTGCGGACGAGCCGGAACTCGCTGACGCCGCGCGAGCGCGCCGCATCCACGTAATCGGTGCCGAGCGTGCCGATCACGTTGGTGCGCACCAGGCGCAGGAAGATGCCCGCGGTGAGCAGTCCCAGTGCGACGGCGGGGAGCACCGCGTGCGAGAGCACGTCCGAGATCGCGGCCGGGTCGCCGGTCTGGATCGCGTCGATCAGGTAGATGCCGGTCTTGTTCTCGAGGAACTGGAGCGAGAGCTCGGTGCTCGTCGAGGCGCGCCCGGCGACGGGGAACCACTTCAGCCAGACGGAGAACACCAGCTTCAGCAGCAGGCCCGCGAAGAACACCGGAGTCGCGTAGCAGAGGATCGCGAAGATGCGCAGCACCGCGTCGGGGGTGCGGTCGCGGTGGTAGGCGGCGAGCATCCCGAGCGGGATGCCGACCAGGAACGCCACGATCAGGGCGTAGAAGGCGAGCTCGACCGTCGCAGCGCCGTAGGTGAGGAGCACCTCGGTCACGGGGCGGTTGTCGCTCAGAGTGGTGCCGAAGTCGCCGGTCAGCAGCTTGCCGAGGTACTCGAGGTACTGCACGATCAGCGGCCGGTCGTAGCCGGCGGCGGCCACACGCTCGGCGAGCTGGTCCGCGGTCAGGCGGCCGCCGAGGGCCGCCGTGATCGGGTCGCCCGTGGAGCGCATGAGGAGGAACACCAGCGTCACGAGGATGAAGACGGTGGGGATGATGAGCAGGAAGCGGACGAGCAGGTAGCGCCCGAGTCCGCCCCCGGAGCCGCGCGGTCGCCGGGTGGGCGCCGTCGCCGCAGCCGTCGTGGCTGTCGTCACGTGATGCCTTTCGTGGAGAACGGCCGGCGCCTCCTGTCGGGGAGGCGCCGGCCGCGAGGGGGTGGATCAGCCCTTGCTGAGTGCCGCGTAGCGGAACTTGAACGAGGCGTCGAGGGTGTCCTCGGCTCCGCTCACGGTGCTGCCGACGACCGCGACCTGCGAGCCCTGCAGGTAGGGGACGGTCGAGAGCTGCGCCGCGACCTTCTCCTGGATCTGCTCGATCAGCGCGGTGCGCGCGTCGGCGTCGGTGGTCGAGACCTGCTGTGCGATCAGGCTCTGCACCTCGGCGTCGTCGAAGTGGTTCGCGAGGAAGTTCTCCTTGATGAAGAACGGCGAGAGGTAGTTGTCGGCGTCGGAGTAGTCGGGGAACCAGCCGAGCTGGTACGCCGGGTAGACGTCGCTCGAGCGGTCCTTCGAGTACTGCACCCACTCCGTGGTCTGCAGGTTCACGGTGAAGAGGCCGGTCGACTCCAGCTGGTCCTTGATCAGCGCGTACTCGTCGCCCGAGGACGGACCGTAGTGGTCGTTCGAGTACTGCAGGTTCAGGGTGACCGGAGCGGTGACGCCGGCGGCCTCGAGGGTCGCCTTCGCCTTGTCGGCGTCGGGCGCGCCGTTGCCGTCGCCGTAGAGCGACTTGAGCGGCTCGACCGCGCCGGTCAGGCCGGCGGGGACGTAGGAGTAGAGGGGGGTGTAGGTGCCCTTGTAGACCTGGTCGGCGATCTCGTCGCGGTCGATCAGGTCGGCGACGGCCTGGCGCACGGCAAGGGCCTTGGCGCTGTCGGCCTCACCGGTCGTCGCGCCGAAGGGCTGGGTGTCGAAGTTGAAGACGATGTAGCGGATCTCGCCGCCGGGGCCGTCCACGACCTTGACCGTGTCGTTGCCGCGGAGGTCGTCGATGTCCGTCGCCGAGAGGCTGCGGAACGCGACGTCGATGTTCCCCTCCTGGATGTCCAGCTTGAGGTTGGACGAGTCCGCGTAGTACTTGACGTTGACGGTGTCCGTCTTCGCCTCGCCGAGAACGCCCTGGTAGTCCGGGTACGCCTTGTACTGGATGAGGTTGTTCACGTCGTAGTTCGCGATCGTGTACTGGCCGGCGAAGGCGTCGCCCGAGACGATGTCGGCGTCCGCGGTCAGCTCGTCGGCCGAGAAGACCTCCTCGTCCACGATCGGGCCGGCGGGGCTCGAGAGGATCTGCGGGAAGGTCTGGTCGTTCTCGGACTTCAGCGTGAAGACCACGGTCGTGTCGTCCGGAGCCGCGACGCTGTCGAGGTTCGCCAGGAGCGAGGACGGGCCGTTCTCGGCCGCGATGCCGACCTGGCGGTCGAAGGAGAACTTCACGTCGGAGGAGGTGAGGTCGTGGCCGTTGGCCCACTTCAGTCCCTCCTTCAGCTTCACGGTGTACTCCGTGGGAGCGGTGAACTCCGCCGACTCGGCGATGTCGGGCTCGACGTCCGGGCTGCCGTACGGGGTGTTCATCAGGAACGGGAACACCTGGTTCATCACGGCGAACGAGCCGTTGTCGTAGGAGCCCGCGGGGTCGAGCGTCGTGATCTTGTCGGTGGTGCCGATGGTCAGGGCCCCTCCGGCGCTGCCGCCGGACGAGTCGTTCCCGCCGGCGGCGCAGCCCGTCAGCACGAGCGCGACCGCGGCGAAGCCTGCGGCGGCGGCCAGTGCACGGGTGCCGCGAGTGGATGCGGAATTCATCTCCGTCTGCCTCTTCCTGTCAAGGATGGGATGCGGGCGCGCTCCGGGCGCGCGGACTCTCGGCACACAGATCTCCTGTGGGCTGTGGCGTCACGACACTGGACGCCCGCATTGCTGTTCCTCATGGGTAACACAGTTGGAAGCGCTCTCCGAACCGGCACGGGCGTGCGGCCGAATTCTTCACACGACCGCAACACGCTCACTCCGTGCGCAGCGCCCGCTTCTCGCGCTCGAGCTCGACCAGTCGCACCTGCACTGCGCGCGCCATCACCGGATCGGCGGACGCGCGCTGGAGCGCCCCGCGCAGCTCGGCGATCTCGCGGAGCAGGTCGCGCTCGATGAGCGAGATCGCCACGTCGCGGGAGTAGCGGGCGAGCCCCTCCTCGTCGGCGGCCGGGATCGGCGCCACCGCGAGCTGGCGCACCAGCGAGGCGAAGGGGCCGGGGACGTCGTCGGCGACGTGCTCGACCCAGTCGCGGTCCTCCGCCCGCTCGAGGTTCGCGACCACGGCGTCGCGGACCACGCGGAGGGTCTCGTTGGTGACCGCCGCGTGCGCCGCCCGGGCCAGGAGCTCCGGACCCATCGCCTGCGGCAGCTGGAGCATCGCCATCAGCGCCTCGCGCTCGATGCGCGTGACGACGTCGACGGGGAGGTCGGCGATGCGCGCGCCGAGGGGCGCCTCGGCCGCGGACGATTCGCCGCCGCCCCGCCCGCCCTGCTGGTCGCGGCCCTCGGGTCCGGAGGAGCGGGGCCGGGATCCGGCGGAGCGCACGGCGGAGTTGACCTCGGCCATGTCCAGGCCGAGCATCCGGGCGAGCTCGCGGGAGTAGCCGGGTCGCAGCGCCGGGTCGCGGATCTCGGCGACGACCGGGGCGGCCGCGCGCAGGGCCGCGATCCGGCCCTCGACCGTCTCGAGGTCGTAGCGGTCCAGCAACTGCCGGATCACGAACTCGAACATCGGCTTCTTGTCGTCGATGAGGCGGCGGACGGCGTCGTCTCCGCGGTTCAGGCGGAGGTCGCAGGGGTCCAGGCCCTCGGGCGCGACGGCGACGAAGGTCTGCGCGGCGAAGCGGTGCTCCTCCTGGAACGCGCGCATCGCCGCCTTCTGGCCCGCCGCGTCGGGGTCGAAGGTGAAGACGACCTCGCCGACGCCGCTGTCGTCGCCCAGCACCCGGCGCAGCACCTTGATGTGGTCGACGCCGAAGGAGGTGCCGCAGGTGGCGACCGCGGTGGTGACGCCGGCGAGGTGGCAGGCCATGACGTCCGTGTAGCCCTCGACGACGACCACCCGGTGCCCGCGGGAGATGTCCCGCTTGGCGAGGTCGAGCCCGTAGAGCACCTGGGACTTGTGGTAGACGGGCGTCTCGGGGGTGTTGAGGTACTTGGGGCCCTTGTCCTCCTCGAGGAGGCGGCGGGCGCCGAAGCCGACGGTCTGGCCGGTCACGTCGCGGATCGGCCAGACGAGGCGGCCGCGGAAGCGGTCGTAGACGCCGCCGCGGTTGTTGCTGCTGACCAGGCCGGCCGTGGTCAGCTCCTCCTCCGAGAAGCCGCGGCGCTTGAGCGCGGTCGTGAGCCCGTCCCAGCCGTCGGGTGCGAAGCCGACGCCGAAGCGGTCGGCGGCGGCGCGGTCGAAGCCCCGCTCGCCGAGGAAGCGCCGACCGACGTCGGCGCCCGGGGTCGCGAGCTGCTCGCGGAAGTACTCCTCCGCGGCGTCGTTCGCGGCGAGGAGGCGCGCTCGCCCGCCGGTCTCGGGCGCGCGGCCGTCGCCGTCCTCGTACTGCAGCGGGAAGCCGATCCGCCCGGCGAGGCGCTCGACGGTCTCGCTGAACGAGCTGTGGTCCATCTTCATGATGAAGCTGTAGACGTCGCCCGACTCCTGGCAGCCGAAGCAGTGGTAGAAGCCGGCCTGCGGGCGGACGTGGAAGCTGGGGCTGCGCTCGTCGTGGAAGGGGCAGAGGCCCTTCAGCGAGCCGATGCCGGCCGACTTCAGCGTGACGTACTCGCCGATCACGTCGCCGATGTTCACCCGCGCCTTGACCTCCTCGACATCTGACTGTCGGATCCGAGGCATGGGGTCCATCGTATCGGCCGCCGGGGCCGCCGAGCCGGGGTGGGGAGAACTGCACCAGGGCGGCGCGGATCACCCCGAGACCTGTGATCCACCCGCACCCCGAGATCAGGGTCATCCCTGATCCGCACCCGCCCGCCGTCTCCGAGAATCGACCCATGCCCCCTGCCGCCTCCCGCCCGCCTCTCCTGCGTGCTCTGCTCGTCGCCCTGCTCGGCGGTCTCGTCCTGGGCGGGCTCACCAGCCTGCTGCAGGGCTCCCTCCCGCCGTCGGTGAGCTCGTTCGCCAACTCCTCCGGGGGCTGGTCCATGCTCGTGTTCGCGCTCGTACGCCTCGGCGGCGCCCGACCGGCGGCGGCGACCGCTCTCGGCCTGCTGAGCTTCTGGGCGCTGCTCGAGGGCTACGACCTGGTGACCGCGGCGCGCGGCTTCGGCTACTCGCCTCCCTTCACGGACGTCTTCTGGCTGCTCGCCGTCCCCGCCGGGCCGATCCTGGGCGCCGCCGCCGCACTCACCCTCTACGGCTCGAGGACGTGGCGCGTCCTGGCTGTCGCGCCGCTCTCGGGCGTGCTGATCGGCGAGGGCGTCTGGGCGCTGGGCGCGGTCGCCGACACCACGAGTCCGGTGTACTGGTGGCTCCAGATCGTCCTGGGCGCGGGCTTCCTCGTCCTGGCCGTCGTGCGGAGGAGGCCGCGCGCACTCGTCTCGCTCGCGGCGCTCGGCGTCACCGCGGCGGCCGCCGTCGCCTTCTTCGTCGTCTACTCCGCGCTGTGAACCGTTCGAGAGGGTCGTCGCTGACCCTCCGCGCACTCGCGGGTTCCGCCCTCCTCCTGGCCCTCGCAGGGTGCACCACCACGGCGGACACCCCGGTCGCGCCGCCGTCGTCCGCCTCGGTGCCGTCGTCGGTGTCCTCCGCCACCCCTCCTCCGATCGACGTCTCCGCCGAGCTGGCCGCGCTCGAGAACGAGTTCGACGCCCGGATCGGCGTCAGCGCCGTCGACACCGGCTCGGGCCGCCGGGTCCATCACCGGGCCGACGAGCGCTTCGGCTTCGCCTCGAGCCTCAAAGCCCTCGCCGCAGCGGAGTTCCTGCGCACCGTCCCCGCCGCCGAGCGGGACGAGGTGGTCACCTGGACCGTGGCCGACGTCGAGGCGGCGGGCTACTCCCCCGTCACGGAGGAGACCACCGCCACCGGCCTGCCGCTGTCGCAGCTCGCCGAGGCGGCCGTCCGCCGGAGCGACAACACAGCGCTGAATCTCGTGCTCCGGCGCCTCGGCGGACCCTCCGCCCTCGACCGTGGACTCGAGGCTCTCGGCGACACCACCACCGAGGTGGTGAACGAGGAGCCCGCGCTGAACACGATCGAGCCCGGCAGCACCGAGGACACCACCACCCCGGCCGCGTTCACGGCGGACCTCGCCGCGGTCGCCACAGGTGACGTGCTGTCCGCGGAGGACCGGGCGCTCCTGCTCGACTGGATGAGCGGCAACGCGACCGGCGACACTCTCGTCCGTGCGGGCGCTCCGGCCGGCTGGAGCGTCGCGGACAAGTCCGGGGGCGCCGGCGGGATCCGCAACGACGTCGCCGTGGTGACGCCTCCCGGGCGGGACGCGGTCGTGCTGTCGATCCTCTCGACGCGCAACGACCCCGAGGCGGACTACGACGTCGCGCTGGTCGCCCGCGCCGCGGCCGTCGTGCTGGGAGCCCTGCGGTAGCGTCCGCCCGGCGTCAGCAGTGCCGGTTCACGTAGCCCGGTGCGCCACGGGGGACGACGTCGCGGTCGCGGAGGGTGACCGAGATGCTCCGGCCCTGCGCGGCGCAGGCCTCGGAGTAGGCGGACCGGCCGTTGTCGGTGTACTCGATCTCGTAGACCTGGCGCCCGTAGACGTCCGTGTATCCCGCGCACTCGTCGTAGACCTGGCACTCCTCGACGACGGCGAAGTCGAAGCCGACCGTCCTCTTCCCGGCAGCGGCGAGGTCGGCTCCGTTCTTCTGGCCGATCGCCAGGCCGGAGCGGTGAGCGCGCGCCGCCAGGAGGGTGGCGAACGCCAGAGCCTGCGACTTCGTCAGCCTCCCGCCCGAGCGGGTGTAGCTGTCCAGGTTGTCGGCCTCGACGGCGTCGAAGCCGTCCTCGGCGCAGCCGTCGATCCAGGCGCCGACGATCGCGAGCAGAGCGGTCCGCTTCGCGGAGGTCGAGACGTCGAAGAGGTACTCGTCCGGCCAGCCCGGATCGGCGAGGGGCTTCCCGTCCGCTCGCCTCACCAGGAGCTCGGGGTGCCGCTTCGCGAAGGCGGCGCTCTCGCCGGGCTGGGTCTGGAAGGCGTTCACGTAGCAGATGCTGTAGCGACCGGCGGCGGGCGCGTCCGTGCGGTCGCGGTCGACGATGGTGACGCTCGACGCCGGAGCGTAGGCGCCTCCCAGCTGGTAGTCGAGGACGCCGTTCGCGGGAGGGAGCAGCGGTGCCGCCGAGGCCGCGGCGGGCTGGACCAGCAGCAGCCCCGCGACGACCAGGGCGAGGAGGCCGAGACGGGGCCGACGCGGCCTCATCCGGGAGCTCCCGGCGTGCGCCCTGCGGCTCGCACGCCCGTGGCCGCCGGCAGCGCGCCGAGTGCGAGCTCGCCGATCACCGCGATGCGGTCCGCCGGTGCTCCGTCGCGGGCCTGCGTCGACATCCCGCTGAGCACGGCGACGACGAAGGCGGCGACGGATCCGGCGTCCGTCTCCGGCGGCACGTCGCCCTCCTCGATCCCGCGTTCGACCCGGGCAGCGACGAGCGCCTCCATCTCGCGGCGACGGGCCTCGAGCCGCGGCTCGCTCAGCACGAAGCAGCCGGCAGGAGTGCCGGGCGCGGAGTACCCCTCCGCGCTGACGCGGACGACGGCGGCGACGGCCTCGCGCGCCGTCGGCCGGTGCGAGTACAGCATCGGCTTGCTCATCCCCGACCGTGCCGCGATGCGGTCGACCCGCGCTCCCGCCAGCCCGTGCGCCGCGAACTCCTCCGTCGCCGCCTCGAGGATCCGCTGCCGTGTCCGCTCCGCTCCCACGCCCTCACCGTACCCGCCGACCCGCACGCCAGCGCATCGCCTCAGACGGACGCACCCGTCTCCCTGGAACCCACCACCCCGACAAGCCGACCGCGGTGACGCCTGGCGGTGACCGGCGTGCCCCGGCACCGCTGAACGGCCGATCCGCGTGCCAGCGGATCGCCCCAGGCGGACGCACCCCGCTCCACGAATCGCACTACCCCGACAAGCCGACCGCGGCGACGCCTGGCGGTGACCGGCGTGCACCGGCACCGCCGAACGGCCGATCCGCGTGCCAGCGGATCGCCCTAGGCGGACGCACCCCGCTCCACGAACCGCACCACCCCGAGAAGCCGACCGCGCCACGCCGGGCGAGGACCGGCGTGCAATCGAGCACCGCCGAACGGACGATCCGCGTAACAGCGGATCGCCTCAGGCGGACGCACCCCGCTCCCTGGAACGCACCACCTCGACAAGCCGACCGCGGTGACGCCGGGCAGGGACCGGCGGCACAGCTGAGCCGGGCGCCGCCCGGCTCAGCGCATCAGCACAGCCTCTCGAACCAGGCGAGGGCGCTCTGGTCGGTGAGGTTGGCGACCTGGTCGACGACGACGCGGCGGCGGGCGTCGTCGTCGGGGGCGGCGTGCCAGTCCTCGGCGAAGCCGGGCTCGAGGGTTCCCGGGCCGCGGTCGAGGAGGGTGTCGGCGAGGCGGGTGAGGACTTCGCGCTGCTGGGCGTAGATGGGCTGGCGGGTGTTCCGCGACATCACGAACGTCGCGACGATCCCCTTGAGCACGGCGATCTCGGCCTGCTGCTCGCGGGGGACGACGACGTGGCCGCCGAAGCGGACGAGGTCGGGGTGCTGGTACGCCTCGCGGGTGGCCTCGGTGGCGGCGGCGGCGAAGCGGCCGATGAGCTGGCTGGTGAGGTTCTTGAGCCGGGCCTGGTCGCGGCGGGAGCCGTCCCAGGAGGAGACCCACACGTCGAGCGAGTCGAGACGGTCGAAGGCGGCGACGAGCTCGTCGTGTCCGACCTCCCCGCCGACCCAGGAGTGCATCGACTGCACGAGGTCCTCGTGGTCGGCGCGGGAGCCGAGTGCTTCGACGTCGATGTAGCCGGAGACCACCGCGTCCTCGAAGTCGTGCACGGAGTAGGCGATGTCGTCCGAGAGGTCCATCACCTCGGCCTCGATGCAGCGCACCCCCTCGGGGGCGCCCTCGCGCATCCAGGCGAACGCGGGGGCGTCGTCGGCGTAGAAGCCGAACTTGGCGCGCCCCGACGGGTCCGCGACCGAGCGCGTGTCGGGCCAGGGGTACTTGCAGCTCGCGTCGATGCTGGCGCGGGTGAGGTTCAGCCCGTAGGGGCGGGCGTCGTCGCCGAACACCTTCGGCTCGAGCCGCGTGAGCAGCCGGAAGGTCTGCGCGTTGCCTTCGAAGCCGCCGATCCCCTCGGCCCAGGTGTTGAGCGCGCGCTCGCCGTTGTGCCCGAACGGCGGATGCCCGATGTCGTGCGCGAGGCAGGCCGTGTCGACGACGTCGGGGTCGAGGTCGAGGCTCGTGGCGAGCTCCCGGCCGATCTGCGCCACCTCGAGCGAGTGTGTCAGGCGGTTGCGCGCGAAGTCGACGCCCGCCGTGGGGCTGAGCACCTGGGTCTTCGCGGCCAGGCGGCGGAGCGCGCTGGAGTGGAAGAGCCGGGCGCGGTCGCGGGCGAAGTCGGAGCGGCGGGTCGAGTGGTCCTCCGGCAGGAATCGCTCGGTGTCGACGAGCGAGTACCCCCAGAGCGCGCGGTCATCCACCGCTGTTGTGGATCTCGGCGGCCGAGACCGCGTCGCGCTGCCCGGCGTCGAGCTCGCGGGACTCGAGCCAGCGGTCCGGGAGGGAGGGGACCTTGGGCGAGCCGGCGCGGCCCCGCTGCCCCTCGGCCGCCTCGCCCGGGTAGGGCTGCGTCCAGTCGAGCGTCGCCAGGAGCTCGTCGAGCTGCGCGAGCGACTCGACCGTGGCCAGGCGGGCGCGGAGGTCGCCGCCGACGGCGTAGCCCTTGAAGTACCAGGCGACGTGCTTGCGGATGTCGCGGCAGCCGCGCTCCTCGCTCTCGAAGAAGTCGACGAGCAGCTCCGCGTGGCGGCGGAACGCCTCGGCGACCTGTCCGAGCGAAGGGCGGAACCGCTCGTCGGAGCCGGCGAACGCGGCGGCGAGGTCGCCGAAGAGCCAGGGGCGCCCGAGGCAGCCGCGACCGACGACGACTCCGTCGCAGCCCGTCTCGGCCATCATCCGCAGCGCGTCCTCGGCCGACCAGATGTCGCCGTTGCCCAGCACGGGCACGCTCGTGACCGTCTCCTTGAGCGTGGCGATCGCCGACCAGTCGGCGTGCCCGCTGTAGAACTCGGAGGCGGTGCGCGCGTGCAGCGCGATCGACGCGACTCCGGCGCCCTCGGCGGCACGGGCGGCCTCGAGGTAGGTGAGGTGGTCCGGGTCGATGCCCTTGCGCATCTTGACGGTGAGCGGGACGTCGCCGGCGGCCTTCACGGCGCCCTCGACGATCTGCCGGAACAGCGGGAGCTTCCACGGCAGGGCCGCTCCCCCGCCCTTCCGGGTGACCTTGGGCACGGGGCAGCCGAAGTTGAGGTCGATGTGGTCGGCCCGGTCCTCGGCGACGAGCATGGTGACCGCCTCGGCGACCGTGACCGGGTCCACTCCGTAGAGCTGGATCGAGCGCACCGACTCGCTGGGGTGGTGGCGGATGAGGCGCATCGATTCCGGCGTGCGCTCGACGAGCGCGCGGGAGGTGATCATCTCGCTCACGTAGAGGCCGTTGCCGAACTCGCGGCAGAGGCGGCGGAACGCCGTGTTGGTGATGCCCGCCATGGGGGCGAGCACCACCGGCGCGTCGAGTTCGAGGGGGCCGATCCGGAGCGCCGGCGCGGTGCGCGCGGGCGGGGCGGCCGTGAGAGTGGAGGACATCGGTATCGATTCTCCCAGATCCTGTGTTGGGGAAGGCGGAGTGACGAGCGGAGAGGTGGAGAGATGAACGGGAGCACACCTGTGGAGGACGGTTCGCAGCGGCTGGAGGCGGACGCGTCCGCCCGCGGCCTTGCGGTCGAGATCGTGGAGAGGCCCGCTGCCGGCAGCCTGCACGAGGCGGCCGCGCTGCTCGGCATCGAGCCCGGCGACATCGTGAAGTCGCTCGTGGTGAAGCGCCACGACGGCGGCTACCTGTTCGCCCTGGTCCCCGGCGGGCGGCAGATCGCGTGGCCGAAGCTGCGCGCGGTGGTCGGAGTGAACAAGCTCCGCCTCCCGGACGAGACGGCCGCCCTCGAGGCGACCGGCTACCGGCGCGGCACCATCACCCCGATCGGCTCCACGACGGCCTGGCCGGTCTACGCCGACGAGCGGATCCTCGGCCGCCGCGTGGCGATGGGAGCCGGCGCCGACGGGCGCAGCGCCTTCGTCGACGCGGACGCCCTCGTGGCCGCCTACGGCGCGACCGTGGCCGACATCACCGTGGAGGAGCCTCCGCGCTGATCGGCGGCACCTCGGCCTGCGGTTCCGCGGCCTGCGGCACGGCGCAGACGCCGTCCTCGCACAGCGGCCCGCCGGAGTCGCCGAGCATCTCGAACGGCCCGCTCACGCGACGGCCGCCCGCTGCTCCAGCACGTGCTCGAGGACCTCGGTGAACGCCGCCGGCTCCTGGGCGCCGGAGACGCCGAAGCGCCCGTCGAGGACGAAGAACGGCACCCCCGAGATCCCGTACTCGCGGGCCTGCGCGATGTCGGACTGCACCCGCCCGAGGTAGCGCCGGTCCTCGAGAGCGCGGCGCGTCTCCGCCGGGTCGAGCCCGACCTCGCCGGCGAGCGAGGCGAGCACCTCCGGATCGGCCAGGTCGCGGCCCTCGACGAAGTACGCGCTCAGGAGACGCTCGACGAGCTCGAGCTGCAGTCCGTTCTCCTTGGCGTGGTGGAGCGCCTGGTGGGCGGTGACCGTCTTGACGTGGCGCACCGACTCGAAGTGGTAGTCGAGGCCGACGCTCGCCGCGATCGCCGTGACGGAGTCGAGCATCTGCTGCGCCTGCGCCTCCGGGATGCCCTTGTGCTCGGCGAGGAACGCCGCCTCTCCCCCGCGGTAGTCCTCCGGCGTGTCCGGCGAGAGCTCGAAGCTACGGTACTCCACGACGACCTCCGGAGCCTCGGGGTGCGCGGCGCGGAAGGCCTCGAGCCCGCGCTCGAACCGGCGCTTCCCGATGTAGCACCAGGGGCAGGCGATGTCGGACCAGACGTCGACGGACAGGGGGCTCGGCTCAGCACTCACCCCCAGGACAACGGAGGGGGCGCCCCGCTATTCCCGCAGCACGCGGACGAGCTCGTCCACGTCGGACTCGTCGTTCCAGAGGTGGAAGGCGATGCGGAGCCGGCCGCCGCGGCCCGAGACGCGCAGACCCGCGGCCTGCAGCAGCTCCAGGTCCGCTCCCCCCTCGTCCGGCCAGGACACGAGCGCCCGGTGCTGAGGCTCCCGGTCCAGCCGCTCGCACAGCAGGTCGCCGAGGCCGGAGGCGTGCGCCCAGACCGCGTCGAGGTCGAGCGAGCGGAACAGAGCGAGCGACGCCTCGGCGCCGGCGAACGCCTGCCAGGCCGGCGAGACGTCGAAGCGGCGGGCGTTCTCGGCCAGGTGCATGGCCGGTCCGTAGCAGGACGACCACACGTCCTCCCCCGAGTACCAGCCCGCCTGCACGGGGACGAGCTCGGCCGCGTAGGCGGGCGAGACGGTGAGGAACGCCACTCCGCGCGGCGAGCACAGCCATTTGTAGGCGTGGGTGAGGGTCGCGTCGAAGCGGGAGGCGTCGACCGGCAGGACGCCGGCCGCCTGCGTGAGGTCGCACGCGGTCCGCACTCGGTGGCGCGCGGCCGCCTCGAGGACGGCGTCGAGATCGGCGAGCGCTCCGCTGCTGGACTGCACGGCGGAGAAGACGACGAGGTCGTCCCCGTCCTCGACGGAGTCGGCCAGCGCCTCGAGCGCGACGGAGCGCACGGTCACTCCGCGGTGCGCCTGGGCGAGGAAGGGGAACACGATGGAGGAGAAGTCGCCGTCCACGCAGAGCACGCGGGCCCCGTCGGGCAGCGAGGCGGCGAGCACGGCGGCCATGGCGGAGGTCTGCGAGCCGATCGCGACACGGTCGACCGGGACGCCGGCGATCGCGGCGAACGAGGCACGCGCGCGCTCGGCGACAGCGCCGTAGGCGGCGGCCGTGCTCTCCCCGGACGACCAGCCGTCGAGGTCCGCCCGCAGCGCCTCGACGGTCTCCCGCGGCGGCAGGCCGAGGGTGCAGGCGTTGTGGTAGCCGCGGGCACCGGCGAAGCGCGCGCGCAGGTCGGCGGAGTTCGGCAGTGCGGTGCTCACCTCTCGAGGATGACGCTCCGGAGCCGGATCGCCAAGACCGGGGAGCGACCGGGCGCGCCGGCGGCGGGCCCGGTCAGCGGGCGGCGAGGGCGTGCGCCTGCTCGAGCACGGCGACGACCTCGCGGGCCTCGCGGACGTCGACCGGCGAGGGAGCGCCGTCCTGGAGGGACCGCGCGACCTGCTCGAGGAACGCGGCGTATCGTCCCCGCTCACTCGGCACGGGGTGTGCGCCGGAGTCGTCGACGAGGACGCCCCATCCCTCCGGCGCGACCTCGCCGAAGCCGTCGTCGTCCGGTCGGGCGCCGCCGGTGCGGAGCGCGGTCTCCTGCGGATCGAGACCGTCGACGCTGAAGGCGGCGCGGGTGCCGAGCACGCGGAAGCGGGGGCCGGTCGCCCGGGCGACGCGGCTCATGGTGAGGTGGGAGCGGACGCCGCTGTGATGCAGGAGCGAGACGAACGCGTCGTCCTCGCTCGCGGAGCCCTCGTGGACGGTCCGGGTCTCGGCCGCCGTGACGACCGCCGGGCCGAACAGCAGCAGCGCCTGGTCGACCAGGTGGCTGCCGAGATCGAAGAGGATCCCGCCACCCTCGGCCGGACCCGTCTCGCTCTGCCACCGGCCCGTCTTCGGCGCGCTCCAGCGCTCGAAGGTCGACTCGAAGCGGAGGACCTCGCCGAGGACCCCTTCGCCCAGGAGGCGGCGGAGGGTGAGCAGATCGGCGTCCCAGCGCCGGTTCTGGAAGACGAAGACGGGCGCACCGCTCCGCTCGGAGGCGGCGATGATCGCGTCCGCGTCGGCCGTGCTCGGTGCGAAGGGCTTGTCGATCACGACGGCGACTCCGGCCTCGAGCACTCGGACGGCCTGCTCCCGGTGCACCGACGGCGGCGAGGCGAGCACGACCAGCTCCGGCCGCTCGGCGAGCACCGCGTCGAGGTCGGGCACGATCCGGGCCTCGGGATGCGCGGCGGAGGCCGCGGCCCTCCGACCGGCGTCGCGGGTGGAGACGGCGACGACCTCGAAAGCGGGATCCGCCGCGAGGAACGGACCGTGGAAGACGCTGCCCGCGAGCCCGAAGCCGACGATTCCGGCCCGGATCACGAGGAGGCCCCCGGCACGTCGACCGCGCCGCCGAAGCGGCGGGAGCGGCCGGAGTAGTGCTCGATCGCGTCCCAGAGGTCGGTCCGCGTGAAGTCCGGCCAGAGCCGGTCGAGGAACACCATCTCGGCGTAGGCGCTCTGCCAGAGCAGGAAGTTGCTGGTGCGCTGCTCGCCGGAGGAGCGCACGAAGAGGTCGACGTCCGGCATCTCCGGCACGTACAGCGCCTTGGCGATCGTCTTCTCGGAGATGCCGGAGGGCTTGAGCCGCCCCGCCTGGACCTCGGCGGCGAGCCGCTGCACCGCGTCGGCGATCTCGGTGCGCCCGCCGTAGTTGACGCACATGGTGAGGGTGAGCGCGTCGTTGTCCGCGGTCATCCGCTCGGCGAACTGCAGCTCGTTGATCACCGACGCCCACAGGCGCGGCTTCCGCCCGGCCCAGCGGATGCGCACGCCCCACTCGTTGAGCTGATCGCGGCGGCGGTGCAGCACGTCGCGGTTGAAGCCCATCAGGAAGCGCACCTCCTCGGGCGAGCGCTTCCAGTTCTCGGTCGAGAACGCGTAGACGCTGAGGTGCTTCACGCCGATCTGGATCGCTCCGGCCACGACGTCCAGCAGCGCCGTCTCGCCGCGCTTGTGCCCCTCGATCCTCGTCAGGCCGCGGGAGTTCGCCCAGCGGCCGTTCCCGTCCATCACGATGGCGACGTGCCCCGGAACGGCCTTCCGCGGGATCGCGGGCGGGTGGATCCCGGTCCAGTCGAGAGGGCGGTACGGCTCGGCGTCCTTGTGGGTGAAGGGCTTCATCGGGTGACGTGCTCCAGGGATCTCAGACCGCGTTCGAGGTGGAACTGCGTGTAGGCGGCGACCACTCCACTCGCCCGCGACCGCGTGGTCGGCTCGGTGGTCTCGGCGTGGGCCCAGTCTCCCGTGAGCAGCGCACCCAGCAGGACCACGACCTCCGGAGCGACCCGCGGTGCTCCGGGCGGCGTGCAGTCGGCGCAGACGACGCCTCCGAGCTGCACCACGACCGCGCCGTGGGGCCCGGGGGCGCCGCAGCGCGCGCAGTCCTCGAAGCTGGGCGCCCAGCCCGCGATCGAGAGCGCCCGCAGGAGGTAGGAGTCGAGCGTCAGCACCGGCTCGTGCTCGTGCTTCGAGAGCGAGCGCAGGGCCCCGACGAGCAGCAGGTACTGCTGCAGGGAGGCGTCCGCGTCGGTGAGGCGGTCCGCCGTCTCGACCATCGCGCTCGCCGCCGTGTAGCTGTCGTAGTCGGCGGCGATCAGCGCACCGTAGGCGCCGAGCGACTCGGCCTGCGTGACGATGTCGAGGCTCCGGCCCTCGTAGAGCTGGAGGTCGGCGACCATGAACGGCTCGAGCCGCGAGCCGAACTTGGAGCCGGTCTTGCGCACGCCCTTCGCCACCGCGCGGATCTTGCCGTGGCTGCGCGAGAGCAGCGTCACGATGCGGTCGGCCTCGCCCAGCTTGTGCGTGCGGAGCACCACGGCTTCGTCGCGATAGGTGGGCATCCTCCGATTATCCCCCCGACCCCCGACACCCGGCTGGCAGCCCGGCCGGAGCAGGGCCCGCGCCGTGGAACGATGTCCGGGTGGCAGCCTCCCTCTTCGAGATCCCGGCCTGGGCCGACCTGCTCGCGATCGCCATCGGCTGCCTCCAGGGCGCGATGTTCGCGGGCGAGTTCCGCGACCGCCGGATCGACCTGCTCGGCGTCACGATCATCGGCACGGCCACCGGCCTCGGCGGCGGCGTGCTCCGCGATCTGCTGCTCCAGACGCCTCTGGTGGCCCTGCACACCGACGCGTACCTGATCGTCGCGGTGACCGCCTCCCTGCTCGGGATGCTGCTCCAGCACCTGCTGAACCGGGTCGACGGGACGATCACCGCCCTCGACGCGCTGACCCTCGGGCTCTTCGGCGCGATCGGCACCACGAAGGCCCTGTCGCTCGGCGTGCCGGAGGTGCCGGCCGTGTTCGTCGGCACCGTCTCGGCCGTCGGCGGATCCGTCGTCCGAGACATCCTGCTGAACCGGCCGATCGCGCTGATGCACGTCGGCTCGCTCTATGCGGTCGCCGCCTCGGTGGGCACCGGCGTCCTGGTCCTCACGCTGCGCTTCGGAGTGACGATCGACTTCGCCGCGCCGCTCGCGGTGGGCGTGACCACGGTCATCCGGCTGCTCGCGGTCCGCTACGGCTGGAGCCTGCCGGAGCAGCGCGCGCTCAGCGGCGTGCCGCGCCTGCGCTGGCGCCGCCGGACCTAGCGGCGCCCGACTCGGCCGCAGGGAGCGGCGTTCCGCGCGGTCCGCGCACCAGAACGCCGAGGGAGCCGCGACCCGTCACGGCTCCCCCGGCGGGGATCGGGCCCGATCAGGCGGAGGCGCCGGCCAGCTCGCGGACCGGGACCTCCTCGCGCAGGGCGCGGTTGACGGCCGAGACGATGGCCTTGAGCGAGGCCGTCGAGATGTCGGCGTCCACGCCCACGCCCCACAGCGTCCGACCGTTCACCGTGCACTCGACGTACGAGGCGGCCAGCGCGTCGCCGCCGGCGCTGAGCGCGTGCTCGACGTAGTCGAGGACCCGGACCTCGACGCCCTGCTGCTCCAGCACGGCCTCGAAGGCGTTGATCGGGCCGTTGCCCCGCGAGCTGGCCGACACGCGCTCGTCGCCCACCCGGAGGACCGCGTCCAGCGCGATGCTGCCGCCCAGATCGCTCGACGTGTTCGTGCGCAGCAGCTCGAAGCGGCCCCACTTCTCGTCGGCGCGCTCGGCGGGCGCCGGCAGGTACTCGTCCTGGAACACCGTCCAGATCTGCTCGCTCGTGACCTCGCCGCCCTCGGCGTCGGTCTTGGCCTGCACGACGCCCGAGAACTCGATCTGCAGCCGGCGCGGCAGGTCGAGCGCGTGGTCCGTCTTCAGCAGGTACGCTACTCCGCCCTTGCCGGACTGCGAGTTGACGCGGATGACCGCCTCGTAGGAGCGGCCCAGGTCCTTCGGGTCCACCGGCAGGTAGGGCACGGCCCAGGTGAGCTCGTCGACGCTGCGGCCGGTCCGCTCGGCCTCGGCCTGCATCGCCTCGAAGCCCTTCTTGATGGCGTCCTGGTGCGAGCCGCTGAAGGCGGTGAAGACCAGGTCGCCCGCCCAGGGGCTGCGCTCGGGCACGGGCAGCTGGTTGCAGTACTCCGCGGTGCGCTTGATGCCGTCCATGTCGCTGAAGTCGATCTGCGGGTCGATCCCCTGGGTGAACAGGTTCACGCCCAGCGCGACCAGATCGACGTTGCCGGTGCGCTCGCCGTTGCCGAAGAGGCAGCCCTCGATCCGGTCGGCACCGGCCAGGTAGCCCAGCTCGGCCGCCGCCACGGCCGTGCCGCGGTCGTTGTGGGGGTGCAGCGACAGCACGATGTTCTCGCGCTGCGCGAGGTTGCGGCTCATCCACTCGATCGAGTCTGCGTAAACGTTCGGGGTGGCCATCTCGACGGTGGCGGGCAGGTTCAGGATGACCTTGCGCTCGGGAGTCGGCTCGAAGACCTCGACGACCCGGTCGCAGATCTCGCGGGCGAAGTCGAGCTCGGTGCCGGTGTAGCTCTCGGGCGAGTACTCGTAGTAGACGGCCGTGCCGGGGACGGTCGACTCCATCTCGCGGCACTTGCGGGCGCCGGCCAGCGCGATGTCGATGATGCCCTGACGGTCCTTGCGGAACACGACCTCGCGCTGCAGCACGCTCGTGGAGTTGTAGAGGTGCACGATCGCCTGGCGCGCGCCGCGGATCGACTCGTACGTGCGCTCGATCAGGTGGTCGCGGGCCTGGGTCAGCACCTGGATGGTGACGTCCTCGGGGATCGCGCCCTCCTCGATGAGGCTGCGCACGAAGTCGAAGTCGGTCTGGCTCGCGCTCGGGAACCCGACCTCGATCTCCTTGTAACCCATCCGGACCAGCAGATCGAACATGATGCGCTTGCGCTCGGGGCTCATCGGGTCGATGAGCGCCTGGTTGCCGTCGCGGAGGTCCACGGCGCACCAGCGGGGCGCGGTCGTGATGCGCTTCGACGGCCAGGTGCGGTCGGGCAGGTCCACGGCGATCAGCTCGTGGAAGGGACGGTACTTGCCGATCGGCATGGGCGACGGCTTCTGGTTGTTCAGCATGAGGTGCTCTCCCGGCGCAGTGGTGCGCACGTGTCTGTTCTCGCTCGTGACCGATCCCGCTCGCATGCGGCTCCGCTGGTGGGCGGTGCCGGTCGGGCGGTCTCGCGGGGATCCGGATGCGGATCGACCTCGCGGGCGAGGGATGGTTCAGCCGACGACGGACTCCGCGACGAGGATGGCCTGAGGATCAGATCTCGTCGCGGCGGAGAAGGAGGAGCTGTCCGAAGCGCACCCGGTCAGGGTAGCACCGCCCCCGCGGCGCGTCACCCCGGCGTCCCGCTCTAGGAGACCAGGCCGTTCTCGTAGGCGTAGACCACCAGCTGCACGCGGTCGCGCAGGCCGAGCTTGCCGAGGGTGCGGCTGATGTGCGTCTTCACCGTCGCCTCGCTCAGGAACTCGGCGCGGGCGATCTCGGTGTTGCTCATCCCCCGCGCGGCCAGGTGGAAGATCTCGCGCTCGCGGTCGGTGAGGGTCGCGAAGGCGGGCGGGGTCTCGCGTCCGCTGCCCGCCGCTCCGAAGTGCTCGAAGAGCTCGCGGGTCGCGGAGGCGGCGACCACGGCGGTCCCCGCGTGCACGGT
Source organism: Rathayibacter sp. AY1F6 (assembly GCF_002932035.1). NCBI lineage: Bacteria > Bacillati > Actinomycetota > Actinomycetes > Micrococcales > Microbacteriaceae > Rathayibacter > Rathayibacter sp. AY1F6. The sequence goes on from NZ_PSVD01000001.1 coordinate 88,169, forward strand.
GCGGACGGAGGCGAGGAGGAAGCCGGGCTCCGTGTCCTTCAGGAGGAAGCCGCTCGCGCCCGCCCGGATGGCGCGCGCGGCCGCCTCGTCGAGGTCGAAGGTGGTCAGCACGAGGATGCGCGGAGGCTCGACCCGCCGCTCCTGCGCGTCCGCGAGGATCCGCCGGGTCGACTCGATCCCATCGACGCCGGGCATCCGGATGTCCATCAGCACGACGTCGGGGGCCAGCCGCGCGACCAGCTCCGCGCCCTCCGCCCCGTCCGAGGCCTCGCCGACCACCTCGAGGTCGGGCTGCGAGCCGAGCAGCATGCGGATGCCGGCGCGGAAGAGGGCCTGGTCGTCGACGAGGACGAGGCGGATGGTGTCGGTCATGCGGGGCTGCCTCCGGAGGCGAGGGGTGGGGCGGTGCGGGCGAGGGACGGGGAGGAGGGCAGGCGCGCGTCGACGACGAAGTCGTCCCCGACCGGGCCGGCGGCGAGCACTCCCCCGACGAGCGCGGCGCGCTCGCGCATGCCGACCAATCCGTGGCCCTCGCCCGGCAGGGAGTCGCGCTCGACGTCGGCGCACCGGGCGTTGCGCACGGTCAGGGCGAGCTCGCCGCCGTCCTGGCGCAGGGCGATGTCGAGCGGCGAGCCCGGGCGGCCGTGGCGGAGAGCGTTCGTGGTCGCCTCCTGGGCGATCCGGTACAGGGCCAGACCGACGGCGCGCGGCACCGCCTCCAGGTCGACGGCGAGCTCGGCGCGGACGGGGGCTCCGGCTCCGCCCACGCTGTCGAGGAGGGCCGGCAGGTCGCGGGCGCCGGGCTGCGGGCCGTCGCTCTGCGAGTGCCGCAGCTGGGCGAGGAGCACGCGCACGTCGCCGAGGGCGTCCCGGGCGACGGAGGAGATGGTCAGCAGCGCGGCGTCGGTCTGCTCGGGGCTGGTGGCGCCGAGGTAGCGCGCGCCGTCCGCCTGCGCGATCACGACGGCGAGGGAGTGGGCGACGACGTCGTGCATGTCGCGGGCGATCCGGTTGCGCTCCTCCACGGTGTCGAGCTCGCGCTGCGCCCGGGCGCGCTCCTGCTCGGCCTGCGCGCGCAGGGTCTGGCCCTCACGCGCCCGGCGGACCGAGCGGGAGAGCAGTCCGATGGTCCAGGAGAGGCCGAGCGTCGCGAGGATCCCGCCGAAGGTGGCTCCGGCCGACAGGAGGCCGTCGTAGGCGCTAGCGACGAGGTCGAAGACGAGGACGAGGTAGACGACGGCGACCACGGCGCCGAGGACGGCCGACACCGCTCCCGCGATCCGCATCCGCCGCGACTCCGACGCGCCGGCGCCGAAGAGGACGGCCAGGATGGCCAGATCCGCGGGTCCGGGAGCGAGGCTCGCGCTCATCTGCAGGGCGGCACCGGCCCAGGCGATCGAGAGGGCGAGGACCGGGGACCGCCGGTGCAGCACCAGCGCGACCGCGAGCACGCCCGCGACCAGCAGCTGCATCGCGCCCTCCACCCCGGCGAACGGGAGGCCGGCGACGAGGAGGAGCACCAGCGCCTGACCACCGGCGACCCCCACCGCGAAGGGGTCCTGCGGACCGGCGACCCTGGTCAGCAGCGCGTCGATCCAATCGCCCGCGAGGACCGGCGCCCGCAGCGCGTTGAGGTACACGAGGACCTTCGCCGCACCGAGCACGGAGGCGACCGCGAGGGCGACCAGGGCGAGGACCACGAACTCCACGCGCGCCGGGAGCCCGGCCGGATCGAGCGGGCCGGAGAGGCCGAGCGCGACGGTGACGCCGCCGATCCCGGCGAGGATCAGGCCGCCCGCGAGCGCCAGGGCACGGGTCCAGGGGCCCACCCGGCGGGTCGTCTGCCAGAGGACGACCAGGCCGACGAGCACCCCGTCGACGGGGACGCCGCCGAGCAGGACGCCTCCGTCGGCGAGCGCGCCGACCGCGACGAGCGAGGGGGCGAGCGCGGGCAGGAATCCCGCGACCGCGAGGGCCAGCGCGAGCACGAGGCCGCCGGCGATCCGCTCGGTCGGAGTGACCCCGGTGAGCCCGAGCAGCAGGTGGAGGGCGGCGAGCAGCGCCCCGGCGATCGGCAGGGCCGCCGGTCGGTCGAGGAGGGCGCGCATGAGGACCACGCTACGGGTCCGCGCGCCCGGGGGCGTCGTCCGCGAGGGTGACCGCCGTCGTCCCTCCGGCGTCAGAAGCCCAGGCGCCCGAGCAGCTTCGGGTCGCGCTGCCACTCCTTGGCGACCTTCACCCGGATGGAGAGGAACACGCGACGGCCCAGCAGGCGCTCGATCTGCTCGCGGGAGACGGCTCCCACCTCGCGCAGGCGCTGGCCGCCCTTGCCGATGATGATGCCCTTCTGGCTGTCGCGCTCCACGAAGACGTTGGCGTAGATGTCGATCAGCGAGCCGTCCTCGCGCTCGACCATGTCGTCGAGCGTCACGGCGAGGGAGTGCGGCAGCTCGTCCGAGACGCCCTCGAGGGCGGCCTCGCGGATGAACTCGGCGATCCGCGAGGACAGGTCCTCGTCGGTCACCGCTTCCTCCGGGTAGAGGGCGGGCGAGACGGGCATCAGGCGCAGGAGCTCGACGGCCAGGACGTCCAGCTGCTCCTCGGTCACGGCCGAGATCGGCACGATCGTGTCCCACTCGCGCAGCTCCGAGACGGCGAGCAGCTGCTTCGCCACGGACTTCTTCGAGGAGAGGTCCACCTTCGAGACGATCGCGACCTTTCGGGCGCGCGGGAAGGAGTCGAGCTGCTCGTTGATGAAGCGGTCTCCGGGGCCGATCGGCTCGTCCGCCGGGAACAGCATCCCGATGACGTCGACGTCGCCGAGGGTCGAGGTGACGAGCGAGTTCAGCCGCTCGCCGAGGAGCGTGCGCGGCCGGTGGATGCCGGGGGTGTCGACGACGATCAGCTGGCCGTCGGTGCGGTGCACCACTCCGCGGATAGCGCGCCGCGTGGTCTGGGGCTTCGAGCTCGTGATGGCGATCTTCTCGCCGACGAGGGCGTTCGTGAGCGTCGACTTGCCCACGTTCGGGCGGCCGACGAAGGACACGAAGCCCGCCCGGTAGGGAGCGGCGGCGGGAGTGGTGTCGGTCATCGTGCGTCCTCGTGCTGATCGCCCGTGGCTCCGCGGGTGGGAGCCGTGCTCGGGCTGGGGGTGGTGGTGCCGCCGTCCGCGATGATCGCGACGGGGCCGGTGCCGGGCTCGCCGGCGGTGTCCAGATCGGGATCGCGGCGGACGATCACCGTGGAGATGGTCCCACGGCGCGGGTCCGCCTGCTCGGCCTCGAGCAGCACTCCGCCGATCCGCGCCGTCGCGCCGCGCTCGGGGAGGCGCCCGTAGGCCTTGGTCAGCAGTCCGCCGACCGAGTCGACGTCGTCGTCCTCGAGGTCGAGCTCGAACAGCTCGCCGAGCTCGTCCACCGGCAGGCGCGCCGAGACGCGGTAGACCCCTGGCGCCGTCTCCTCGAAGAGGTCGACCTCGCGGTCGTACTCGTCGGAGATGTCGCCGACGAGCTCCTCGATCAGGTCCTCGAGCGTCACCAGGCCCGCGATGCCGCCGTACTCGTCGACCACCATCGCGAGGTGGTTGGACTCGAGCTGCATCTGGCGGAGCAGCTCGTCGGCCTTCTTCGACTCGGGCACGAACAGCGCGGGGCGCGCGAGATCGGCGACCGTGTCGTCGTCGTCCGGCCGCTCGTAGGTGTGCCGGGCCACGTCGCGCAGGTAGAGCACGCCGAGGACGTCGTCGACGCCGTCGCCGATGACGGGGAGCCGGGAGATGCCGCGGCTCAGCAGGAGCCCCATGCCGGCGCCGACGGAGGAGGTCGCCTCGATCGTCACCATGTCGGTGCGGGGCACCATCACCTCGCGGACGAAGGTGTCGTTGAATTCGAAGATCGAGTGGATCAGCTCGCGGTCGTCCTGCTCGAGCACGTCCTGCTCGGTCGCCTCGTCGACCATGCTGAGCAGCTGCTCCTCGGAGGAGAACCCCGCCGAGCGCCCGGTCCCCGGCGTCACCCGGTTGCCGAGGGCCACGAGCCCGTGCGCGACCGGGCCCAGCGCGAGCCGGAGCACGTGCACGAGCGAGGCGCTGGTGGACAGGACCGCGCGGGCGTTCGCGCGCCCGACGCTGCGGGGGCTGGAGCCGACCAGGACGAACGAGACCGCCGCCATGATCAGGACCGCCAGCAGGAGCGCGAGCCAGAGCTGCGGGACCTCGACGACCAGCACCGTGGTGACGAACACCGCGGCCGTCGTCTCGGCCGCGATCCGCGAGAAGTTGACGACGTTGACGTGGGCGCTCATGTCGCCCGCGATCGCGCGGAGAGCGCGGGCGCTGCGGGAGTGCTGGGCCATGTCGAGCAGGTCGCTGCGCGAGACGACGCCGAGTGCGGCGTCGGTCGCGGCGAACCAGCCGCCGACGGCGACGAGCGCGAGGGCGGCGATGAGGAGCTGGAGAGTGGGCACGGCGCGCTCTAGCGGCGTCGCTCGCTGATGTGGAAGCCGACCAGGATGTCGCGCTGGATGCCGAACATCTCGCGCTCCTCCTCCGGCTCGGCGTGATCGAAGCCGAGCAGGTGAAGGAGCCCGTGGGCGGTCAGCAGCTGCAGCTCGTCGAGCACGGAGTGGCCGGCCGACTCGGCCTGGGACTGCGCGACCTGCGGGCAGAGCACGATGTCACCGAGGAGCCCCGCGGGGGTCTGCTCGTCCTCGGTCCCGGGACGCAGCTCGTCCATCGGGAAGCTGAGCACGTCGGTCGGTCCCGGCTCGTCCATCCACTGCACGTGCAGCTGCTCCATCGCGCCCTCGTCGACCAGCACGATCGCGAGCTCGGCGTCGGGGTGCACGTGGAGCGAGTCGAGCGCGTAGCCGGCGAGGCGCAGCAGGGCGGCCTGGCCGCGGCGCTCGGCGCGGTTCGCGAACTCCCGGGCCTGCTCGCGCTCGAAGTGCTGCGCCTGCTTCTGCTGGTCGTACTCGGTGTACGCGTCCACGATGCGGCCGACCAGGCTGTGGCGCACCACGTCCTCGCTGGTCAGGCGCGAGAAGTGGATGTCGTCGATGCCGTCGAGCACGCGCGTCACGAGGCGGAGTCCGCTCGCGCCGGTCGGCAGGTCGACCTGGGTGATGTCGCCGGTGACGACCATCTTGGAGCCGAAGCCGAGGCGGGTGAGGAACATCTTCATCTGCTCGGGCGTCGTGTTCTGCGCCTCGTCGAGCACGACGAACGAGTTGTTGAGCGTGCGCCCGCGCATGTAGGCGAGCGGAGCGACCTCGATCGTGCCGGCCGCGAGCAGCTTCGGGACGATCTCGGGGTCCATCATCTCGTTCAGCGCGTCGTAGAGCGGGCGCAGGTACGGGTCGATCTTGTCGGTGAGCGAGCCGGGCAGGTAGCCCAGCCGCTCCCCCGCCTCGACCGCCGGGCGGGTCAGGATGATCCGCTCGACCTCCTTGCGCTGCAGCGACTGCACGGCCTTCGCCATCGCCAGGTAGGTCTTGCCGGTTCCGGCCGGGCCGATGCCGAAGACGATGGTGTTCTGATCGACCGCGTCGACGTACTCGCGCTGCCCGAGCGTCTTGGGCCTCACGCTCCGTCCGCGCGCCGTGAGGATGGCCTGGCCGAACGCCTCGGCCGGGCTCACCGGCCCGCCGTTCTGCAGGATGCGGGCGGACTCGCGCACGCCCTCCGGATCGAGATCGTGCCCGCTCGCGGTCATGCGCACCAGTTCTTCCACCAGGCGCGTCGCAGCGGCGACGGGCTCGCGCTCGCCGTCGAGCGTCACCTCGTTGCCGCGCACGTGCACCCGGACATCGGGGAATCGTCCTTCGACCGCTCGGATGAGGCGGTCCTGGGGTCCGAGGAGGCGCACCATCGCGACTCCGTCGACGGCGACGACGCGCCGCGTCGTCTCGGACGCGTCCGCGCCGGGGGCGGGACGCTCGTCGGGGCTCGCGCCCGTGTTCTCAACCGGTGGCAAGGGAGCCTTCCGTCTGGTGGCCGCCCAGGACGTGGGCGTGCACGTGGAACACGGTCTGGCCCGCCTCTTCGCCGGAGTTGAAGACGAGGCGGAACTGACCGTTGCTGTGGGCGTCGGCGAGCGACTGGGCGACCTGCACCATCTCGGCGAGCAGGGCGGGATCGGCGGCGGCGAGGGCGGCGACCGTGGCGTGCTCCTGGGTCTTCGGGAAGACGAGGAGGTGGACGGGCGCCTTCGGCTCGATGTCGGTGATCGCGAGGATGCGCTCGTTCTCGAACACCACATCGGCCGGGATCTCGCCCTGGACGATGCGCGTGAAGACGGTGGGTTCGCTCATGCACTCATCTTAAACGGGGCCCGTGCGCGACGGGCGCCGCGTTCGCCCACGGCACCCTGCTCCGGCGCCCCGAGGCGGCTGTGGAGGAGCGTCACCAGCGGCCCAGGCGGGCCGAGAGGACGGCGATGGCAGCGGGACCTGCGGTCGAGGTGCGCAGGACGGAGTCGCCGAGCGCGACGGCCTCGGCGCCCGCCTCCGCGAGCAGCCGCAGCTCCTCCGGAGCGATGCCGCCCTCGGGCCCGACGACGAGCACCAGGTCGCGTCCGTCCGGGACCACCTGGGAGAGCCGCGCCTGCGCCGAGGGCTCGAGGACCAGCACGCGGGACGTCGCAGCGCGCGCGACGAGACCGCGCACCTGCTCGAGCGGCGCGACCTCGGGCACCCGGGGGCGCAGCGACTGCTTGCTCGCCTCGCGCACGATGGCGCGCCAGCGCTCGCGCCCCTTCTCCTCCTTCGGGCCGGACCACCGCGAGATCGACCGCGCGGCCTGCCACGGGACGACCTCGTCCACCCCGAGCTCGGTCGCCGCCTGCACGGCGAGCTCGTCGCGGTCGCCCTTCGCGAGGGCCTGCACGAGGACAAGACGCGGGGACGGAACCGGGGACTCCTGCACCGACTCCACGACGAGCACCACTCGCGCCGGCTCCGCGCTCTCGACGACCGCGGTCGCGACGAGTCCGCGCCCGTCACCGACCCGAACGCTCTCGCCCGCGCGGATCCGGCTGACGGTCGCGGCGTGCCGCGCCTCCGCGCCGGTGAGCGCGAGCCGGCCCCCGACGACGAAGCCGCCGGAGTCCAGCGACTCGTCGATGTAGTGGTGCGCCACGGGCTCAGCCCAGGAAGCGGTCGCGGAGCTTGGAGAACAGGCCCTGCTGGAAGTGGGTCAGCGCGGGCTTCTGCGGCTTGTAGTGCTTCGCGAGCTCCTGGACCAGCTCCCGCTCGCGGTGGCCCAGCTTCGTCGGGGTGACGACCTGGATGCCGATGCGGAGGTCGCCGCGTCCGCTGCCGCGCAGGCGCGTGACTCCGCGGCCCTTGATCGTGACGATCTCGGTGCTCTGCGTGCCCGGCTTGATCTCGATCTCGATGTCTCCGTCGAGCGCCTTGAGCGACGCCGTGGAGCCGAGGATCGCGTCCGTCATCTGCACCTCGAGGGTGCAGAGCAGGTCGTCGCCGTTGCGGCTGAAGACGTCGTGGTGCTTGACCTTGATCTCGAGGTACAGGTCGCCGTTGGGGCCGCCGGCCGGGCCGACCTCGCCGCTGCCGGGCATCTGCAGGCGAAGGCCCGTGTCGACTCCCGCGGGGACGTCGACGGGGATGGTGCGGCGGGCGCGGACGCGTCCCTGGCCCTGGCAGGTGGAGCAGGGGGTCGCGATGACGGTGCCGTAGCCGCGGCAGGTGCCGCAGGGGCTCGCCGTCATCACGTTGCCCAGGAGCGAGCGGACCGTGCGCTGGATCTGGCCGGAGCCGTGGCAGATGTCGCAGGTCACCGGCGAGGTGCCGGGCTGGCAGCACGAGCCCTGGCACGTCTCGCAGAGCACCGCCGTGTCGACCTCGAGGTCGCGGTGGGTGCCGAAGATGACCTCGTCGAGCGAGACCTCCACGCGCAGCAGGGCGTCCTGGCCGCGCTCGCGGCGGGAGCGCGGCCCGCGGGACGAGCCCTGCGCGCCCTGCCCGAAGAAGGTCTCGAAGATGTCGCCGAACCCGCCGAAGCCCTGGCCGCCGCCGCCGAAGCCCTCCTGGGGCCCGCGGTCGTACTGCGCCCGCTGCTGGGCGTCGCTCAGGACGTCGTAGGCGTGCGTGACGAGCTTGAAGCGCTCGGAGGCGTCCGCGCTCGGGTTGACGTCGGGGTGCAGCTCGCGGGCGAGTCGGCGGTACGCCTTCTTGATCTCGTCGGCGGAGGCGTCGCGGTCGACGCCCAGCACTTCGTAGTGATCGGCCACAGGTGGCTTCGTCCTTCGTTCGTGGGTCGGTGGGCCGGGCACGGCGCACCGGGGGGATCCGGCGGGGGCCGGGAGGTCGGGCCTACTCCTCGCCGAGGAGGCGGGAGAGGTAGCGGGCGACGGCGCGCACCGCGGTGATGTTGCCGGAGTAGTCCATCCGGATCGGGCCGAGCACGCCCAGGCGCGAGACCTGGCCGCCCGCGGTGTTGTACCCGCTCGTGAGCACCGAGGTCTCCTGCAGCCCGAACGGCGCGTTCTCGCGGCCGATGCGCACCGAGATGCCCCGGGGGTCCGGCGTCATCTCGGCGAAGAGGCGCAGCAGCTCCACCTGCTCCTCTATCGCCTCGAGCACGGGATAGATGCTGCCCGAGAAGTCCTCCTCGGTGCGGACGAGGTTCGCGGCGCCGGCCATGACCAGGCGGTCCTGCCGGTTGGCGCCGACCTGCTCGAGCAGGGTCTGCACGATCGGCGTCAGCACGTGGCGCCGCTCGGGGCTGAAGCGCTCCGCGACGGAGCCGAGCGTCTCGGCCGCCTGCTGGAGCCCGAGGCCCAGCACGGCCGTGTTGAGCTTCGCGCGGATCTCGCCGAGGAGCGCGTCGTCCACGTCCTCCGGGGTCTCGAGCACGCGCTGGTCAACCCTGCCGGTGTCGGTGATCAGCACCGACAGGAGGCGGCGGGGAGCGAGGGCGACGAGCTCCACGTGGCGCAGCCGCGCGGCTCCGAACGACGGGTACTGCACGAGCGCGACGCTGTTGGTGAGCTGCGAGAGCAGGCGGACGGTCTTGACCAGCACCTCGTCGAGGTCCGGGCTCTGCCCGAGGAACGTCTCGATCGCCTGGCGCTGCGCGGAGGTCAGCGGGCGGAGGTCGGCGAGCTGGTCGACGAAGAGGCGGTAGCCCTTGTCGGTCGGCACGCGTCCGGAGGACGTGTGCGGAGCCGCGATCAGCTCCTCCTCCTCCAGCTGGGCCATCTCGTTGCGGATGGTGGCGGCCGAGACGCCGAACGCGTGGCGCTCGACGATCGACTTGGAGCCCACCGGCTCCCGGTTCGCCACGTAGTCCTGCACGATCACGCGCAGGACCTGGAGACCGCGCTCCGTGACCATACGACCGACCTCCCGCCGGACTCCGAGTGCCCGCGGGCACGACCGTCTGCGGCGCTGACGCCGCGCGGAGCCTGGCACTCCGCAACTCTGAGTGCCAATCATAACCGGGAGGCGGACCGCCCGGCGGGGTTGCGCGGGGATCGGCCGGGGTGCACTCCTGCAGGGCCGCGGGGAGGAGCCCCGTCATCCCCGAGGAGGAGGTCCCGCGCGGCCCGGTGCGGAGAGAGTCGCCGCATGCCACGATGGACGCCGAGCGCACGGGGGACGCCCGTCGCCGCCGCCGGAACGGAGACCATCATGTCGGCCACCCCTCCCCCGCCCCCCGTCTACGGGACCCCGGCTCCGCCGCTGAACCCGGCGGACGAGAAGACCTGGGCGATCGTCACGCACGTGACCGGCATCTTCTTCAGCTTCCTGCCCTCGCTGATCGTCTTCCTGGTCTTCAAGGGGCGCGGACCGTTCCTCGAGGCGCACGCCAAGACGGCCCTCAACTTCCACCTGACGACGCTGATCGCCTACGTCGCCGGGACGATCCTGTCCTTCGTCCTCGTCGGCTTCATCGTGTTCCTGGTCGTGCCGATCCTGGTGATCGTCTTCGCGATCATCGCCTCGGTGCGCGCCAGCGCGGGCGAGTACTACACCTATCCGCTCAGCATCCCGTTCTTCAAGTAGCCGCGGAACCGGGGCGGCCGTGCGTCGGCCGCCCCGGGATCCGGCCTCAGCCGTCGGTGAGGCGGCGCACGACCGCGTCGGCCAGCAGACGGCCGCGCAGGGTCAGCACGATCCGGCCGCCGAGCGCCGCCCGGCCGTCGACGAGGCCGTCGGCGATGAGCCCCGCCACCTCGCTGCGCCGACCGGCGTCGATCGCGTCGATGGGCAGCCCGTCCGCCAGGCGCGAGCGCAGCAGCACGTCCTCCACCCGCCGCGTCCCCGCGTCGAGCGTCTCCCGCCCGGCAGCGGGCGAGGCCCCGGTGCTCAGCCGGTCGGCGTAGGCCGCCGGGTGCTTCACGTTCCACCAGCGCACGCCTCCGACGTGGCTGTGGGCGCCGGGACCGACGCCCCACCAGTCGTGGCCGAGCCAGTACGAGAGGTTGTGCCGGGAGCGGTGGGCGTCGTCGCGCGCCCAGTTGCTGACCTCGTACCAGGAGTACCCGGCAGCGGCCAGGCGCGCGTCGGCGAGTTCGTACATGTCGGCCGTGAGGTCGTCGTCCGGGGTCGCGACCTCGCCGCGGCGGATCTGCCGGGCGAGCTTCGTGCCGTCCTCCACGATCAGGGCGTAGGCCGAGAGGTGGTCCGGCCGGTTGGCGAGCGCGGAGTCGAGCGACCGCTCCCAGTCCGCGAGGGACTCCCCCGGCGTGCCGTAGATGAGGTCGAGGCTGACCTGCAGGCCGGCCTCCCGCGCCCACTCGACCACGAGCGGGACCCGCTCCGGGTCGTGGGTGCGCTCGAGCGTGGCGAGGACGTGCGGCACGGCCGACTGCATCCCGAAGCTGACGCGGGTGAAGCCCGCCTCGGCCAGCGCGCGGAGGTAGGCGGCGTCGACGGAGTCCGGGTTCGCCTCGGTGGTGATCTCGGCGTCGGGCGCGACCCCGAAGTGGGTGCGGAGACCGTCCAGCATCCGCACCAGGTCGCCGGCGGGCAGGAGGGTGGGCGTCCCGCCGCCGAAGAAGACCGTGCGGGCGGGGCGCCGGGGCAGGCCCGCGCGCTCGAGCACCTCGGCACCGAGAGCCATCTCGGTGATCGCCTCGTCGGCGTAGTCCTGCTGCTTCGCCCCGCGGAGCTCGGTCGCCGTGTAGGTGTTGAAGTCGCAGTACCCGCAGCGGACCCGGCAGAACGGCACGTGCACGTAGAGGCCGAGGTCGCGCTGCTCCACGCCGTCGACGACGGACGCGGGCAGTCCGCCGTCGAGCGGAGCAGGATCGGCGATCGGGAGGGCGCTCCCCACGTCAGGTGACGCGCGCCGGCAGCAGCGCGCGCAGGTACTTGGCGACCTGGCGCTTCTGCACGGCGCGCAGCACCGGCGCGCCCAGGCGGTAGAGGCGGGTGGAGGGACGCGAGAAGACCCGGATGACGAGCCAGACCGAGTCGTCCGCGCGCTTCTCGACGACGAAGGACTCCTCGCCGCTCTCGGGGTGGCCCTCGAGGGTGCCGTAGGCGAAGCCGACCTGGTCGGGCTCGTCGACGACGTAGACCACGCGGACCGGGGCGTCGAAGACGCGGCCGAGCAGGGTCACGCGGAGCACGGCGGTCACGCCGGCGGTGATGTAGGGGGTGCCGTCGGGAGCGAAATGCTCCTCCGTCGGCCGGCTGACGAGGTCGATCGGGGTGCCCGCCGCGTCGAAGTTGACGCCGGTGTACTGCACGCCGCTCCCGCTGGTGATGTCGGTCACCTCGATGCCGCTGCCGCGCTGCACGCCCCAGGTCATCAGGGAGGCGGTGGTGATGGCGAAGCGCTCGTCGCCCGAGCCGAGACGGGCCTCGAAGCGCTCGGCCGTGAAGCCGTCCGGCGGGTACTCGAGCAGGTCGGGTGCCAGAGTGCCGCCGACGGCCGCGTAGGTGACCTGCGGCTGGCCCTCGAAGTTGGAGCGGCGGATGCTCACGTCCCGACCTTCTTCCCGGACTCCTCGAGCGCGGCGCGCGTCGAGTCCGCGTGCCGGGTGGTGCTGTCCATCCGACCCAGCGTATCCGACCGTCGGCGTCCCGAGCCGGGAACGACCGAGGGCCCTCCCCCGCCGGAGCGGGAGGAGGGCCCTCGTCGTGGTGCGGGTCGGGTCAGCTGCAGGGAGTCAGCTTCGCGACGGCGTCGGACAGGGTGCCGGTGCCGCCGAGGAGGACGACGCTCGTCGCTCCGCCGGCCTTGATGTCCTGCAGCACCTTGACCGGCACGCAGGTCGGGGGCACGGCGAAGAGGGGGCTCCCCGTGCGCCCGGCGGCCGCGGCTCCCGCCAGGGCGTCGGGGAAGTTCTCTCCGGTGGCCAGGAACACGGTCTTCGACCCGCGGGGGAAGGCCGCCCGGTTGAGCTGCTCCGAGGTGTCGTAGCGGTCGACCCCGCCGATGCGGTTGACGACCGGTCCGGCCGGCACCGTGAGGGAGTTCTGGATGCCGGCGCTGACCGACAGCTCGGATCCCGCGATGGTGAGCACCGGCGGCCGGAGCCGCGTCAGGATCCCGACAGTGGTCGGGTCGGCCGCCGGGAGGCCGCCGTTCACGAGGACGACGGGGGCCGAGTTCTTGCCCGCGGCGGCGGTGGCGCTGAGCGCGTCGGGGAACTTCTCGCCGGTCGCGAGCCAGGCCCCCTTCGGCGAGGTGCCTTCGAAGGCGCTCTCGATGATCTTCCGCGACGTGTCGTAGCGGTCGGTGCCTCCCAGGCGGAAGACCCTCCCGTTCGCGTACTGGCCGAGGTCGGTCGCGAGGGCGTCGCTGACGCTGAGGTCGGAGCCGACGACGACGATCCGCTGGGGCTTGAGACGGGTGAGCTCGTCGCGCACGACCTGGCTCACCGAGTCGCGGTCGACCAGGAGGAGCGGGCCGCCCTGCTTCGCGGCGGCGGGACCGGCGCTGAGCGCGTCGGGGAAGTTCGCGCCGGTGGCGATGTAGACGACGGGCACGCCGGGGGTGGCGAAGGTCGCCTTCGAGATCTCGACGGCGGTGCCCTGGCGATCGGTGCCCGCGAGGCGGGTCACCGTCGGACCGTTGCCAGGGGTCGGCCCGGTGGTCGGCGGAGTCGTCGACGCGACGACCCTGAGGGGCACCCGGACGACGAAGGCGGAGCCCGCCGGCTGCTCGACACCGCGGCCGGCTCCCGTGACGCGGATGGAGGGAGCGCCCGTGAGCGAAGTGTCGCCGAAGTTCTGGTACCGGTCGTAGAAGTCCTGGTTCGGCTTCACCGCGACCGACGAGCCGTCGTCGAGGACCCTAGCGGGGGCGGTGAGCGCCGGGGTGCCGTCCGTTCCGACGGTGGCCCGGACGGAGGTGCCGAAGAAGCCGGGCACGCCCGTCTCGACGACGACGACGTCGCCGGCGCCCGCGTCGGTCAGGCTGCCGCCGCCGGCCCAGAAGACGCCGTCGTGGCGGGTCGAGCTCGGAGTGGTCGCGGACAGGTCGACCACGGCCGCGTCCTCGCCGCTCGCCGGAGCGACGGTCAGGCCGGCGGTGACGCTGAGGTCGAATCCCGTCGTGGACTCGAGCGCCGGGGGGACGTAGGCGTCGTCCGCCTGCGGCGCCTCCGCGGTGAGGTCGAGCCTCACCGCGGGCTGCTCGAACGAGCCCACCGTGCGCTCGAGCGGGATCTCGATGGTGTTGGCGGCGGCGTCTACAGCCGAGGAGCCCGACACGAAGTCGGCATCGCTGGTGCTGAGGCGCCAGTCCACGGTCTCGTACCCCGGGTGCGACCACTCCGTGAACCCGGCGGACGCGCTCGCGGCCGGGAGCTCGACGGTGATGGTCTCCGCGTCGGAGGAGACGGACAGGCCCTTCGCGACGCCGAACTGGTCGATGTCCTCCCAGACGAAGGGCGCGGGCGACGCCTGCACCTCACGGCTCGCGGCTGATGCGGGTGCGGCGGCGACGAGCGATCCCGCCGTCACCGCTGCGACGCCCAGCAGCGCCGCCCCCGATCTGATCCAGTGCTTCCTCGTGCGTGCAGAGTCCACGGGCTTCCCCCTTGATCGTGATGAGAGGGCCGACCGTCGACGCTCCAGCCCCCGAGCGGATCGTCCTCGATCCGCAGCCGCGTCCAGCGCTCGAAAGCTACCTGGGAAGTGATCGGCGCCGCAATGGCCCCTCACCGCAGGTCCCCTCTCGGGGGGTGCGCCTCCGCTGGAGGAGTCCTACTTCTTGTCCTTGGTCTCGACGTCACCCGAGAGCGCGGCGATGAACGCCTCCTGGGGGACCTCGACGCGGCCGACCATCTTCATCCGCTTCTTGCCCTCCTTCTGCTTCTCGAGGAGCTTGCGCTTGCGGGTGATGTCGCCGCCGTAGCACTTGGCCAGGACGTCCTTGCGCATCGCGCTGATCGACTCGCGGGCGATGATCCGGGCGCCGATGGCGGCCTGGATCGGCACCTCGAACTGCTGACGCGGGATCAGCTTGCGCAGGCGCCCCGTCATCAGCACGCCGTAGGCGTAGGCCTTCTCCCGGTGCACGATCGCGCTGAACGCGTCGACCTGCTCGCCCTGCAGCAGGATGTCGACCTTCACGAGGTCGGCCTCCTGCGAGCCGGCGGGCTCGTAGTCGAGCGAGGCGTAGCCGGCGGTCTTGGACTTGAGGTTGTCGAAGAAGTCGAAGACGATCTCGCCGAGGGGCATGTGGTAGCGGATCTCGACCCGGTCCTCGCCCAGGTACTCCATGCCGATCAGGGTCCCGCGGCGGCTCTGGCAGAGCTCCATGATCGTGCCGACGTAGTCCTTCGGCGCGAGGATCGCGGCCTTGACGATCGGCTCCGTGACAGCGGCGATCTTCCCGACGGGGAACTCGCTCGGGTTCGTGACGGTGACGGTCTTCTTGTCCTCCGTCGAGACCTCGTAGATGACCGAGGGCGCCGTGGTGATGAGGTCGAGACCGAACTCGCGCTGCAGGCGCTCGGTGATGATCTCGAGGTGCAGGAGGCCGAGGAAGCCGCAGCGGAAGCCGAAGCCGAGCGCCACCGACGTCTCGGGCTCGTAGACGAGCGCCGCGTCCGAGAGCTTGAGCTTGTCGAGGGCCTCGCGCAGGTCCGGGTAGTCGCTGCCGTCGATCGGGTACAGGCCCGAGAAGACCATCGGGAGCGGCTCGGTGTAGCCGGGCAGCGCCTGCGTCGCGGGCTTGGACGCCGTGGTGACGGTGTCGCCGACCTTCGACTGGCGCACGTCCTTCACACCGGTGATCAGGTAGCCCACCTCGCCGACCGCAAGACCCTGCGTCGCGACGGGCTCGGGGCTCGACACGCCGATCTCGAGGATCTCGTGCGTGGCGCGGGTCGACATCATCTGGATCTTCTCGCGCGGCGAGAGCTTGCCGTCGATCATCCGAACGTAGGTGACCACCCCGCGGTAGGCGTCGTACACGGAGTCGAAGATCATGGCGCGCGCAGGGGCGGAGGGGTCGCCGACGGGCGGCGGGATGAGCTCGGTGACGCGGTCGAGCAGCGCCTCGACGCCCATGCCGGTCTTGCCGGAGACGCGGAGGACGTCGTCCGGGTCGCCGCCGATGAGGCTCGCGAGCTCCTTCGCGTACTTCTCGGGGTCCGCGGCCGGCAGGTCGATCTTGTTCAGGACAGGGATGATCGTGAGGTCGTTCTCGAGCGCGAGGTAGAGGTTCGCGAGCGTCTGGGCCTCGATGCCCTGCGCCGCGTCGACCAGGAGGATCGCGCCCTCGCAGGCCGCCAGCGAGCGGCTGACCTCGTAGGAGAAGTCGACGTGGCCCGGAGTGTCGATCATGTTCAGGGCGAACGTGCGCCCGTCGCGCTCCCACGGCATCCGCACGGCCTGCGACTTGATCGTGATGCCGCGCTCGCGCTCGATGTCCATGCGGTCGAGGTACTGCGCGCGCATCGCCCGGTCCTCGACGACACCCGTGATGCCGAGCATCCGGTCGGCGAGGGTGGACTTGCCGTGGTCGATGTGGGCGATGATGCAGAAGTTGCGGATGGACGCCGGATCGGTCGCGGCGGGCTCGAGCCCGGAGTGTGCACGTGGAGACATCGTGGGACCAGTGTCCCATGCCCGGCGGCGGAGGCCGGGACCGGCGGCTACAGATCGAGTCCGTAGGTGCGGGTGGGCTCGACGCCGGGCGGGTTCTCCCGCTCGCCGAGGCGGACGAAGCCCATGCTCTCGTAGAGGGCGTGCGCGGTCGTCATCAGCGTGCCGCTGTTCATCACGACCCGCTGGAGGCCCCGCTCGGCGGCGAGCATCACGACGAACTCGGTGAGCAGCCGCCCGAGACCCCGCCCGCGTGCCTCCGGGGCGACGGCGAGCAGCCGCCAGTCCAGCTCGCCGGGGCGGCCGAGCTCGTACAGGTTCGCGCCCGGGCGCGCAGTGGTGACCGTCGCGAGGATCCGCCCGTCGCCCTCGACGGCGACCCAGACCTCGCCCTCGACGTCGTGCCGGGCGACCGCGGCGACGTCGGCGGCGTACTCCTCCCCCAGCTCGTAGTCGTGGGCGTAGGCGGCGAGCCGCAGGCGCGAGACCTCGTCGTACTCCTCCGCCCGGACGCGCCGGACCAGCACCTCGGCGGCGCTCATCCGCGCACCGGGGCCGGGAGAGCGCGCAGCCCGTGCTCCAGCGCCGCGGGGTCAGCGGCGAGGCAGACGCGGATCCAGCCCTCGCCGGTGCGGCCGAAGGCGCTGCCGGGCGCGACGGCGACGAGGGTCTCGAGGAGGAAGGACTCGACCCAGGAGGCGACGTCCCCGCCGGTCGCGTGCGCCATGTCGATCCACAGGTAGAACGCGCCCTCGGGCTCGCGGTAGGCGATCCCCCGCTCGTCGAGCACGCCCGTCGCGAGCCGCAGGTTGGCGAGGTAGTGGTCGGAGGCGGCGGCCACCGCGTCCTGCGGCCCGGTCAGAGCGGCGAGGGCGGCGCGCTGGTCCGGAGTGGCGACGCAGCTGATCGCCGCCTCCTGCACCGTGACCATGATCGACGTGAAGCCGGGAGGCGCCACGAGGTAGCCGACGCGGACGCCGGTCATCGCGTAGGTCTTCGAGAAGGAGAAGACGCTGAGGACGCGGTCGGCGTCGTCCCCGCGCTCCTGCGCGATCGCCGCGAGGCTCACGTGCGGGCGCCCGTAGGTGAAGTACTCGTAGACCTCGTCGCTGAGCACCCACAGGTCGTGGCGCCGGGCGATGTCGAGCAGGCGCTCGAGGACCTCCCTCGGGAACACCACGCCGAGCGGGTTGGACGGGCTGTTGACGATCAGGACGCGGGTCCGGTCGGTGATCAGGCGCTCGACCTCCTCGGGATCGGGGAGGAAGGCGTTCTCGGCGCGCAGCGTGTACGGCACGGGGACGGCGCCGATGGTCCGCGCGTTGGTCGTGAAGACGGTGTAGCCCGGGTCGGGGATGAGCACCTCGTCGCCGGGCCCGAGCAGGAGCGTCATCGCCTGGTGCAGCGCCTGCGTGGCGCCGACGGTCACCCACACCTGCTCGACGTCCGCCTCGATGCCGTTGTCTCGCGCCAGCTTCTCCACGAGGGCGCGCCGGAGCTCGGGGACTCCGCCGTTGGGCCCGTAGCGGGTGTCGTCGGCCGCCCACGCCGCCCGGGCCGCCTCGATGATGTGCGGCGCGGTCGGCACGTCGGGCTCGCCCACCGCGAGGAGGGTGACTCCGTCGAGCCGCAGCGCGATCTCGAACAGGTGGCGAATGCCCGAGGGCGGCACCGCGGAGAGGTGATCGGCGAGACGGGGCACCGGCGTCACGTTACCGGCGGGCCCGGACCGCGAGACGCCACGGCGGTCCGCCTCCCCTGGCGTGTCGCGCCGGCGGCCCCGACCCGGACGGCGCCGCACCCGCGGGCGCGGCGCGGTTGAAGGGTGACGACGGGTGCGCTAAAGTTCCTTGTTGGCTTGCGCTCCCCCTCCGGACACCCGGCAGGCGTGGAGTGATCAGAAGCCGGCGACCTCCAGTCGCACCGCAGGGCGTTCAGACGCCCGCGGAAGGGGCACTCCGTCGAGTAGCCGGCTGCACACACGCACATCCGAGAAGAAGGTAATCCACGTGGCAAACATCAAGTCGCAGATCAAGCGCAACCTCACCAACAAGAAGGCGAACGAGCGCAACAAGGCCGTCAAGAGCGAGCTGAAGACCGCCATCCGCTCGGTCCACACCGCCATCGCCGCCGGCGACACCGAGAAGGCCGGCACCGCCCTCGCCTTCGCCGCCAAGAAGCTCGACAAGGCCGCCAGCAAGGGCGTCATCCACAAGAACCAGGCCGCGAACCGCAAGTCGGCCATCGCGAAGCAGGTCGCCGCGCTGTAATACTGCGCGAAGCTGCAACGACGAAGGGTCCGGCCTCTGGCCGGGCCCTTCGTCGTTTCCGCTTCGCGGTCGACGGGCTCCTCGTGCCTCGTCGCCCGTCGCGCAGTCGGCTTCCGCGCTTGGTTGCGGTGGGAGGAGCGGGTTCCGTTCCGGGTACGTCGATCCGCTGACACGCGGATCGCCGGTGACCCTGCGAGGGCATCGTCCGGCTCTCGATCGGCTGCGGCCCGGTCGGCTACCGCGGAGGGTCGCGGTGGGAGGAGCGTCCTGCGTTCCGGGTACGACGATCCGCTGACACGCGGATCGGCGGTGACCCGTACCGATCTCGACGGGCTCCTCGTTCCTCGTCGCCCGTCGCGCGGTCGGCTCACAGGGGTGGTCGCGGTGGGAGGAGCGGGTTCCGTTCCGGGTACGACGATCCGCTGACACGCGGGTCGCCGGTGACCCTGCGAGGTCGTCGTCCGACTCTTCGTCGGCCGCGGTGCGACCCTGCGAGGGGAGGTGATCCCCTCACTGCTGGTCGAGTAGCCGCGGAGCAACGGGTCGAGACCCGCCGGGGACGAGGTCGGTGCTGATCGCGGGAGCAGGGCCTTTCGGGCGGGTCAGAGGCCCCGGGCGGAGACGACGGAGACCATGCGCTCGAGGGCGTAGACGGGGTCGCGGGTGGCGCCCTTCACGTTCGCGTCGGCGTCGGCGACCGTCAGGATCGCGGTGCCGAGCCCCTCGCCGGTCCAGCCCTGCAGGTCGCGCCGGGCCCGGTCCACCTGCCACGGAGCGAGGCCCAGACGCGAGGCGACCTGGCCCGAGCCCTCGCGCGAGCCGGCGACCTTCGCCATGGTCCGCAGCTTGCTCGCGAACGCGGCGACGATCGGTACCGGGTCGGCACCGGAGGCGAGGGCGTGGCGGAGCCCGAGCAGCGCCTCGCCGTGACGGCCCGCGATCGCGGAGTCGGCGACGGTGAAGGCCGTGGTCTCGACGCGGCCGCCGTAGTACTTCGCGACGGTCGCCTCGGTGATCTCGCCGGTGACGTCGGACAGCAGCTGCTGGCACGCCGACGCGAGCTCGTCGAGGTCGTCGGAGAAGGCAGACACCAGGGCTCGGACGGCACCGGTGGTCGCCGTGCGGCCGGCGGTGCGGAACTCGGCGATCGCGAAGTCGACCTTGTCGCTCTCGCGCTTGAGCTCGGCGCAGACGATCTCGATGCCGCCGCCCGTGCCCGAGCGGATGGCGTCGAGGAGCTTCTTGCCCCGGTTGCCGCCGCCGTGGCGGAGCACCAGGGTCGCCCCGTCCGCGGGCGCCGAGAGGTAGTCGAGGGTCTCGAGGAGGAACGCGTCCGTGCACTTCTCGACGTTCGAGACGCGGATGAGGCGGGGCTCGTCGAAGAGGGACGGGCTCGCGAGCGTCAGCAGCTCCCCCGGCGCGTAGCCGCCGGCGTCGATGTCGCTGACCTCGAGGCTCGGATCCTCGGCCCGGAGGAACTCACGGAGGAAGCGCAGCGCGCGGTCGGCGAGGAACTGCTCCGGGCCGGTGATCAGCACGATCGGCGCCGGCCGGGTCTGGTTCCAGGCGAGCTGCGGGATGGCCGCCTTCGAGGGCGCTGCCTTCGCGCGCGCCGGGGCCCTGCCTGCCATGCCGTGTCCTTCCGTGCCGCGCCCGTCCGAGCGCCCTCCACCCTACGGCCCGCTCACGGCGCCCCGAGGCCGCCGCGGGAGCCGTCGCGCCGCTCACCCAGACCGCGATCCCGTCGCTGCGGGACGCGAGCACGACCGTACCCTCGACATCCGACCTCAGCGCCTCGACCCCGCGCTCGGCCAGCAGAGCGAGGAGCGACGGATTCGGATGTCCGTAGTCGTTCTCCGCCCCGACGGAGATCAGCCCGACGCTCGCGCCGAGCGCGTCGTAGAGGGCGGGCGACTGGTCGGCGGAGCCGTGATGCGCGACCTTGACGACGTCGACCCGGCCGACCGGCAGCCGGGAGACGCGTCCCTGCTCCTGCTCGCCGAGGTCGCCCAGGAGCGCGACGGAGAGCGGGCCGCCGCGGGCGTCCGGGCCGATGTCGACCCGGAGGGTCACGCTCGCCTCGTTCCCCCGCAGCGCGCTCCGCCGCTCCGGCCACTCGACCCGCCAGCGCAGCGAGCCGAGCGCGCCGCTGTCGCCGCGGACCGCCTCCTGCACGGCGACCCCCGCGCCGGTGAGCGCCGCCCGGTCGCGCTCGTCGTCGCGGCCCGCGGCGGGCCCGACGAGCGCGGCGTCGGTCCGTCCGAGGACGGCCTGGAGCCCGCCGACGTGGTCGAGGTCGTAGTGAGTGAGCACCAGCAGCGGGATCCGGTCCACTCCCATCAGGCGGAGGCAGGCCTCGAGCGGTGCGGGCTCGGGCCCCGTGTCGACGAGCAGCACGCCCGCGTCTCCGCGGAGGAGGACCGCGTCGCCCTGCCCGACGTCGCACATCGCGACACGCCAGTCCTCGGGAACCGAGGCGGCGCGGAGGAGCGGCGTGGCGACGGTGGTGCCGCCGGCGGCGGCGATCGCGCACGCCAGCCCGACGGCGGCGACCCGGCGCACCCGCGCGAGCCGCGGCGACTGCGTGACCAGCACGAGGGCGAGCAGGGTCAGCACGGTGAGCGTGAGCGCTCCTCCTACTCCGGGCCACCAGGCGATCCTCGGGGCGGGCCACGAGTCGACGGCGCGGGCGATCGAGGCGATCCACCAGGCGGGGACGGCGGCGAGCCGGATCGCAGCGTCGGCGGCTCCGGGCCACCAGGGGGCGAGCAGGCAGCCGATGAGCCCGAGCCCGGTCGCGGCGGGTGCCGCGGGCTCGGCGAGCAGGTTGGCGAGCACTCCGTACACCGGCACCGACGGGTCCACGAGCAGCAGCACGGGCTGGCAGGCGAGCTGCGCCGCGGTCGGCACCGCGAGCAGCAGGGCGAGAGGCCGGGGCAGCACTCGACCGAGAGCGCCCGCGATCGGCTCGGCGAGCAGCAGGAGTCCGGCGGTGGCGAGGACGGACAGCACGAAGCCGAGCCTCCCCGCGATCGAGGGGTCGGCGGCCACGAGCACGACGACGGTCGCGAGCAGGGCGGGCACGGCCGCTCCGGAGCGACGCCCGAGCCGCGCGAGGAGGACCACCGTCGCCATCACGGCGGCCCGCACCACGCTCGGCTCGGGGGTCACCAGCACCACGAAGCCGGCGAGCAGGGCGAGGGCGGCGACGGTCCGGAGGCGGCGCCCGGCGCCGAGGAGCGCCGCGATCGTCCAGCCGGCGACCACCACCACGGCGCAGTTGGCGCCCGAGACGGCGGTCAGGTGGGTGAGCGACGCGGTGCGCATCGCCTCCTCGAGCCCCGCGTCGAGCGCGGACGTGTCGCCGGTCGCGAGGCCCGGCAGCAGCCCCGCCACGTCGCCGCCGACCAGCGCCGCGCGTTCGAGGAAGCGCGAGCGCAGCACCTCCGCGACGGCCGCCGCTCCCCCGGGACCGCGCCGGTCCTGAACGGACGCCGCCCTCAGCATCGTCGCCTCGCCGACAGACGCCTCCTGCGCCGCAGCACGCGCCTCCAGGTCGAGCTCGGCGCCCACGGGCAGACGACCGCCGGGATCGGCGAGCAGCACGCGGACGGGGGCCGCGGTCGACGCGTCTCCTACCCGCAGCGCCGTCGCGTCGAACCACACTCCCCCGGTCGCGAGCGGTCGGGCACCCGTGTCGACGCGCACGGTGACCGGAGTGAGGGCGCGATCCTCCTGGGCCTCCCGCAGCGACGCCGGGTGGCCACCGGGCGCCGCAGCGACGACGGAGGTGAGGGCCAGGACGGCACCCGCGCCCGCGACGAGCACCGCTCCGACCAGCCGCCCGCCGAGACCGCGCCGGAGCAGGACGCACGCCGCCCCGAGGAGCACCCAGCCCGCGGCGCACCACGAGAGGCCCCCGTCGAGCACTGCCGCGACCGGCAGCATCCCGGCCGCCCACGCGGTGGTCCACGCGGCCGCCGCTGCCGGCAGGAGCCGCAGGTCCGCCGCCCGCACGCTCCTCACGGCCCGACCTGGTCGCGGAACGCGGCGAGCGTCTTCTCGCCGATCCCGGGGACCTCGAGCAGCTGGTCGACGGAGGAGAACGGGCCGTTCGCCTCCCGGTGGGCGACGATCTTCTTCGCGGTCGCCGGGCCGATCTCGGGCAGCTCCTCCAGCTGGGCCGCCGTCGCCGTGCTCAGGCTCAGCACGGATCCGGCGGCGGAGGCTCCTCCTGGAGCGGCCCCGCCCGGAGCCGCTCCCGCCGCGGCCGGCGCCGCTCCCACGGCCGGCACGACGATCTGCTCGCCGTCCACGAGCCTCCGGGCCAGGTTGACCGCCGCGCGCTCCGCCGACTCCTGGAACCCTCCGGCGGCGGCGACCGCGTCCGCCACCCGCGCCTCCGGCGACAGGACGTACAGCCCCGGAGAGGCGACCTCGCCGGCCACGTGCACGTACAGCGACTCGACCGCCGCAGCAGCGGGCGCGCTCGTCGACACGGCGGGCTCCAGGACCCGCTCATGACCGCTCGACCGCGCTCCCGCGAGCAGCACCGCGACCACCGCGGCGCCGATGACGAGCACGACCGCCGCTCCCACTCCCACGCGCCAGCGCGGGCGGGCGCGGCGGGGCCGCAGCAGCGCCGTCAGCTGCTCGTCGTCCGTCCCGCTGGTCTCTGGCATCCGCCGACGGTAGGACCCGCGTCACCGCCCGGCGCGGCCGCCGACACCGATCCGGGGACAGCCCGCCGGATCGCCTCCCTGTGGAGGAGAGAGCAGCACCGGCGCAGGACGGACGACGGGGCCCCTCCTGCGAGAGGAGGAGCCCCGTCGGGACGGATCGGCGGCTAGACCGCCTTCGTCACCAGGTTCACCAGGCGCGGCGCCCGCACGATCGCCTTCACGACCTCGCGGCCGACGAGAGCCCGGGCGACGCCGGCCGTGGCCCGCGCCTTCTCCTCGAGCTCGTCGGAGGAGATCTTCGGCGAGACCTCGAGCCGGTCGCGGACCTTGCCGTCGACCTGCAGGATCGCCGTGACCTTCTCCTCGACCAGCAGCGACGGGTCGGCCTTGCGCCACAGGGCGTGCGCGACGGTGCCCTCGTAGCCCAGACGGTGCCACATGTCCTCGGCCGTGTACGGCGCGAACAGGTTGAGAGCCATCGCGACCACCTCGACCGCCTCGCGGACCGCGGGGTCCCCGGCCCCGGCACCCGAGTCGACGACCTTGCGGGTCGCGTTGACGAGCTCCATCAGCCGCGCGACCACGACGTTGAACTTGAACGCCTCGATCAGCGACGGGGACTCCGCGAGGAAGCGGTGGGTCTGGCGGCGCAGAGCCGCGTCGCCCGACTTCCACTCGACGTCGGGCCTCGAGGTGACGTCCTTCGCCAGGCGCCAGGCGCGGGCGAGGAACTTCGCGCTGCCGCCGGGCGAGACGTCGGCCCAGTCGATGTCGTCCTCGGGCGGGCCGGCGAACGCCATCGTCAGGCGCACGGCGTCGACGCCGAACTCGTCCAGCTGGTCCGAGAGGCGGACGATGTTGCCCTTCGACTTCGACATCGCTGCGCCGTCCATCTGCACCATGCCCTGGTTGAGCAGCGCCGTGAACGGCTCCGTGAACGACACGTAGCCCAGGTCGAACAGCACCTTGGTGATGAAGCGCGCGTACAGCAGGTGCAGGATCGCGTGCGTCACGCCCCCGACGTACTGGTCGACGGGCGCCCACTTCTCGGCGAGCTTCGGATCGAAGGCCTGCGTGTCGTCCTTCGGCGAGAGGAAGCGGAGGAAGTACCACGAGGAGTCGACGAAGGTGTCCATCGTGTCCGGGTCGCGGCGGGCGGGCGAGCCGTCCACCGGGTGCGGCACGTTCACCCAGTCCTCCGCCGCTCCGAGCGGCGACGATCCCTTCGGCTGCAGGTCGAGGCCGTCGGTGGAGGGCAGGACGACGGGCAGCTGGTCCTCGGGCACCGGCACGAGCTCGCCGTCGGCTCCGTGGATGATCGGGATGGGGGTGCCCCAGTAGCGCTGGCGCGAGATCAGCCAGTCGCGCAGGCGGTAGTTCTTGGCCGAGCGGCCGCGGCCGCGCTCCTCGAGCATCCTGATGACGCGCTCGATGGCGGTGCGCTTGGAGAGCCCGTCGAGCGGCCCGGAGTTGATCAGGCGGCCGTCGCCGGTCAGCGCCTCGCCGGTCGTGGCGGGGTCGAGCGAGTACTCCTTCTCGAGCGCGGCCAGCTCCTCCGGGTCCTCCGGGATGACCGGGATCGCCCCGGTGACGGACGCGTTGGTGTCGACGACCACGCGCACGGGCAGGTCGAAGGCGCGGGCGAAGTCGAGGTCGCGCTGGTCGTGCGCGGGCACGGCCATGACGGCTCCGTGGCCGTAGTCGGAGAGGACGTAGTCGGCGGCCCAGATCGGCAGCCGCTCGCCGTTCACGGGGTTCACCGCGTAGCGGCCGAGGAACACGCCGGTCTTGGGGCGGTCGGCGGTCAGGCGCTCGATCTCGCTCGACTTCTGCACCGTCTCGAGGTAGCTGCGGAACGCGTCGCGGATCGCGGGCTCGGAGCCCTCGACCAGCTCGGAGGCGAGGTCGGAGTCGGGCGCGACGACCATGAAGGTCGCCCCGTAGAGCGTGTCGGGGCGCGTGGTGAAGACGGTGACGCGCTCGTCGCGGCCCTCGATCTCGAACTCGACGTCGGCGCCGATGGAGCGGCCGATCCAGTTGCGCTGCATGGCGATGACCTTCGACGGCCAGGATCCCTCGAGCTGGTTCAGGTCGTCGAGCAGCCGGTCGGCGTAGTCGGTGATCTTGAAGTACCACTGCGTGAGCTTCTTCTTGACCACGACCGCGCCGGAGCGCTCGGAGGTGCCGTCCGCGAGGACCTGCTCGTTCGCCAGGACCGTCTGGTCCACCGGGTCCCAGTTGACCCAGCTGTCCTTGCGGTAGGCGAGGCCCTTCTCGTACATCTTGAGGAACAGCCACTGGTTCCACTTGTAGTACTCGGGGTCGGAGGTGTGCAGCACGCGGTCCCAGTCGAAGGACGCGGCGTAGCGCTTCATCGAGCGCTTCTGCTGCTCGATGTTGTCGTAGGTCCAGGTGACCGGATTCAGCCCGCGCTTGATCGCGGCGTTCTCGGCGGGCAGGCCGAAGCTGTCCCAGCCGATCGGGTGGAGGACGTTGAAGCCCTGCTGGCGCCAGTAGCGCGCGATCACGTCTCCGAGCGCGTACGCCTCGGCGTGGCCCATGTGCAGGTCGCCCGAGGGGTACGGGAACATGTCGAGCACGTACTTGCGGGGGCGCTTGTCGTCGGGGTCGTCCGTCGCGAACGGGCGCGTCTCCTCCCAGATCGGGAGCCACTTCTCCTGGAGCGCTCGGAAGTCGTAGCGCTCCTCGTCGCTCGCGCCGGTCTGCCGGGAGGTGTCTTCTGCCACAGGTGCTTCTCACTTCTGAAGGAGGGGGAGAACGCGCACGCGTGGGCGGCTGCGTTCGACCATCAACCCTACTGGCCCTGCGCGCACGGGAGACGAACGCGGCGCCCGCTCACTCCTCGGCGGCGCCCAGCACCGCGAGGAGCGCCCGCGCCTTCAGCCGCGTCTCCTCGACCTCCTCCTCCGGCACCGAGAGCGCGGTGATGCCGCCGCCGGTCCCCAGGCGGGCGCGCTCGCCGTCGAGCACGAGGGTGCGGATGGTCATCGCGAGGTCCAGCGAGCCGTCCGAGCCCAGGCGGCCGAAGGCGCCGGAGTAGACGCCGCGGGGACCGCCCTCCCACTCCCGCAGCAGCTCCACCGCCCGGCGCTTGGGCGCTCCCGTCATCGAGCCGGCCGGGAAGAGGGCTGCGATCAGCTCGGCGATCCCGACGCCCGGCGCGCGGCGGGCCGAGACCTCGCTGACCAGCTGGTGGACGTGCGGGTAGCTCTCCACCTCGAGCAGGCGGTCGACGACGACGGAGCCGGGGGCGGCGATCCGGGCGAGGTCGTTGCGGACGAGGTCCACGATCATCACGTTCTCGGCCCGCTCCTTCACGCTCGAGACGAGCTCGTCCCGGAGCGCGCGGTCCTCGTCGGCGTCCCGGCCCCGGGGGCGCGTGCCCTTGATGGGATGCGTGGCGACGCGTCCGTCGGCCCCGCCGGTGAGGAACCGCTCGGGCGAGGCGCTGACGAGCGCGAGCGGGTCGAGGCGGATCAGCCCGCCGTGATGGCTCGGGCTGGAGCGGCGGAGGCGACGGTACGCCTCGACCGGATCGAACCGGCCCTCGACGACGATCTCGTCGGTGAGGCAGAGCTGGTAGGCGTCCCCCGCGCGGATGGCCTCCTGGCAGCGGCCGATCAGCGCCGTGTACTCGGCGGCGGAGTGGCGGCGGACCGGGTCGCCGGCGGGCTCGGGATCCGCGGGGTCCGCGGGTGCGGGCGCGCCGACGAGCTCGAGCAGGCGCGCGGTGAGCTCCTGCACGTCTCCCGTGGCGACCAGGCGGACGGTCCGGGTGCCGTGGTCGAACTCGAGCACGGGGTCGCCCCGGAGCAGGGCGAGGGCCGGCGGATCCGCGGGGCCGGTCGGCGCCGAGGGCAGGGAGACGGAGGCGGCTCCCGCCTCGTAGGAGATCCAGCCGTAGCGGCCGAGCGCGCGGTCGCCCGCGGGGGCCTCGTCGTCGACCGCGGCGAGCGCCGCCGCCACGTCGCCGCCGGCCTCGACGAGGAGCACGTCCCCGCGGGCGCACGCGCCGAGGTAGGAGCGGCCGCTCGTCGCTCCGAGGCCCGAGTCGAGCCAGAACGACGCCTCGGCCGTGGCGAACAGGGCGTGGTGCGCGAGCTCCGGATCGACCCAGGGCAGCTCGATCGAGCGGACGTGCCGATCCTCCGAGACCACTGGGCTAGCGTAGGCGGTCGTGGACGGCGAGCAGGTTCGGGAGTGGGACGGGCGGGCCCTGACGAGCGTTCCCGAGCCGCCCGGCACCTCCCTGGACGCGGCCGACTCCTGGCTGGTGGACGAGGGACGCGTCCGCGGGCTCGACCTGCACCGCGAGCGGTTCGCCGCCTCCGTCGCTTCGGCGGGCGGGCACCCGGACGTCGAGCCGTTCCTCCACGCCGCGATCGCCGCCCTGCCCCGCGAGGGCCGCTCCTTCCCCCGCGTCGAGCTCTCCTTAGGCGCCCTGCGGCTCCGGCTGCGATCCGCCCCGCCGACGACCCGCTCCGTGGTGCTGTGGACGAGCCCCGTGGATCCGCGCCGGACGCCGTCCTGGAAGGGGCCGGACATCGCACGTCTCGCCCTCCTGCGGACGCGCGCGCACGCCGCGGGAGCGGACGAGGCCGTGCTGCTCGACGCCGACGGCGCCGTCATCGACGGAGCGAGCAGCGCGATCCTGTGGTGGCTGGGCGATGCGCTGGTCGTCCCTCCGGCGACGAGTACGCGCGTGCGCAGCGTGACGGCTCGCACCGTCTCGGTGCTCGCCGGCGCGCTCGGCGTGGACGTGATCGAGGCCCCGGCCGAGCCGGAGTCGCTCGAGGGCCGTGAGGTCTGGACGGCCAACGCCCTGCACGGTCTCCGGCTGGCGACCGCCTGGGTGGACGGACCGGCGCTCGCCGCGGAGCCGGGTCGCCTGGACGCCTGGCGGAAGCGGCTGGACGCTCTCAGGCGGCCCCTCCCGGCGCTCTGACCCGCGGAGGACCTCAGCTCCCGCGCGTCCCCCAGACGGAGGGCCCCCGTTCCGGTCGCACTCGTGCGTCCGCCGTGCGAGCATCGAGTACCCCCTCTTCCGGCCCCCGCCGGCCACTCGAGAAAGTCCTGCGATGACGCGTTCCCCCTCCCCCCGCCCCCTCGCCTCCGGGCTGATCGCGCTCGTCGCGACCGGTGCCCTGCTCTTCGGCGCGACCCCGGCCCTCGCCGCGGAGAACCCGCAGAAGCCCCTGTCCTCCTCCGAGGAGGCGCCGACCGGCCTCGCTCCCGCGAGCGAGTCGCCCGAGGCCGCCCAGCAGACCGCCCGCGCGGCCGTCAGCTACTACAACGCCCTCGTCGGCGGCGAGGAGCTGGCCGCCGGACAGCGGATCGTCTCGGGCACGAACGGCTACTCGTTCCGGATGCAGACCGACGGCAACGCGGTGGTCTACGACCCGCAGGGCCGCCCCACCTTCGCGACGAACACCCAGGGCCGCGGCGACCACCTGGTCATGCAGACCGACGGCAACATGGTCGTCTACTCCGCCAAGGGCGGCCCCGTGTGGAGCACGAACACGATCAACGAGGCGGGCGCCTCGGTGATCATGCAGCCCGACGGCAACCTCGTCGTCTACCGCGAGAACGGCTCGCCCGCCTGGGCGAGCAGCGTCCGCCGCGTCATCGCCGAGCCGGTGACCGACACGCTGTTCACGGAGCAGACCCTCCGCCCCGTCCACCAGCTCACCTCCGCCGACGGCCGCTTCAGCGCCGTCATGCAGAACGACGGCAACTTCGTCGGCTACGGCCCCCAGGGCGCCGTCTGGGGCACCGGCACCGGCGGCTCCGGCAACCGCATCACCATGCAGAAGGACGGCAACGCCGTCATCTACGGCTCCGACGGCTCCGTCAAGTGGTTCTCGGGCACGCGCGGCAAGGACCTCCGCCTGGGCATCAACAACGCCGGCTCGCTGATCATCGTGAACCCGTCCGAGGACGTGATCTGGACCAGCCAGGCCGCCTTCCCCTCGACCACCCTCTACGCGGCGAACTCGCTCGAGGCGGGCAGCTTCCTCCGCTCCGCGAACGGCGTCTACCGAGCGGTGATGCAGGCGGACGGCAACTTCGTCGTCTACGGCAAGAACGGCCCGATCTGGGCGTCGAAGACCACCCGCGCAGGCGGCTTCTTCGCCCTCGACACCAGCGGGCAGATCGCCGTGGGCACCGAGACGACGAGCGGATGGTCGGTCGTCCCGCCCGCCGCGTCGGTCGGCCCCTACAAGCTCGTCATGCAGGACGACGGCAACCTCGTCGAGTACGACAGCCGCCGCGCGGTCTGGGCCAGCCGCGGCTGACGCCCCTCCGCCACGACGCCCCCTGGTCCCCGGACCGGGGGGCGTCGTCGTCTCCCCCGCCGTGGGACGATTCCCCGACCCCGCCGCCCTCCCCGACAGGACCCCTGCGATGACGCACCTCCCCTCCGGCCGCTCCCTGACCGCCTCCCTCGCGGCGCTCGCCGCCACGAGCGCGCTCCTGCTGGGCTCGCTGCCCGCCGCCGCGGTCGAGGCCCCGCCCTCGGCGTCCTCCGCCGTCGCCTCCGCCGCGGTCCTCCGTGCCGGCGAGCAGCTCGCGCGCGGCGAGCGCCTGGTGTCCCCCGACGGCGCCTCCTCCCTCGTGATGCAGACCGACGGCAACGCCGTGGTCTACGCCGCCGGCGGCCGTCCCACCTGGGCCTCGGGCACGCAGGGGCGCGGCGACAGCCTGCGGATGCAGGACGACGGCAACCTCGTCGTGTACGCCGCGGACGGGCGCCCGGTCTGGGCGAGCGGCACGGTGGCCGACCCCGGCGGCGAGCTGCGGATGCAGGACGACGGCAATCTCGTCATCTACCGCCGCAGCGGCTCGGCCGCGTGGGCCAGCAGCATCGGCGGCCGGATCGACGAGCCGCGCACCGACACCCTCCGCCGCGGCAGCACCCTCTACGCGGGGAACCGGCTCGCCACCCCGGGAGGCACCACGGCGGTGATGCAGGCGGACGGCAACCTCGTCGTCTACGGGCAGGGCGGGGCTCTCTGGGCGAGCGGCACCCGCGGCCGGGGCAACGTCCTCCGGATGCAGGACGACGGGAACGCCGTGGTCTACACCGCGGACGGCGCGCCCGTCTGGGCCTCGGACACGTCCGGCGAGCCGGGCGCCACGATGGTCCTCCGCGAGGGCGATCTCCGGATCGCGGACGACTCCGGCGTCCTCTGGAGCAGTGCCGCGCTCGTCGTGCGCGACTCGCTCTCCCCGAGCGGCCTCGTCGTCGCGGGCACGCGGCTGACCTCGGCGAGCGGGCAGTGGCGGGCTGAGATGCAGCGCGACGGCAACTTCGTCGTCTACGGGCCGAACGGCGCGGACTGGGCGACGAACACCTCCTCCGCCTCCGGCGCCGCCTTCTCGATGAGCTCCGAGGGCCGGCTCGACGTGGCCGACTCCCGGATCCTCTGGCTGCGGTTCCCGAGGATCTCCTTCGGCATCGGCCAGAGCGGCGTCGTCGCGCCCTACCGCCTCGTGCTGCAGGACGACGGCCGCCTCGTCGAGTACGACGGCATCGGACGGGCCGTCTGGGCCAGCAGGGGCTGACGCGCGACGCATGATGGAGGGGTGAGCGACCCCGGCGACTTCATCCGCTCGGCCCTGGAGTACGAGGGCGACGTCTGGCGCGCGCAGGACGTGCGCGAGCGCCTGGGATCAGGGCTCGACTCGACGGGCGCCTCGGTCGGGGCGGTCCGCGGCACCGTCCGCGACGCGCTGAGGAAGTTCCGCTCGCTCGAGCACGACGACGTGACCGCCCTCTCCTCCGAGCTGTGGGAGCAGGCGGTGTTCGAGCCGCGGCTGGCGGCCGTCGTGCTGCTGCAGTCCCGAGCCGAGTGGCTGCGCGGCTCCGACCTCACCCGGCTCGAGGGCTTCGTCCGCGACTCCCGCGTGGACGAGCTGAGCGACCCGCTGGCCCGCGACGTCGTCGCTCCGCTCCTGGCCGGGCTGCGCGGTGCGGCGCGGACCCGGGCGGACGCGGTCCTCGACCGCTGGGAGGCGGAGGGCGGGCGCCTGGCGCGCGCGGCCTCCCTGGCGCGGGCCTCGGTCCGGACGGAGCACGGCTGAACGGCCGCTCGGACCGACCGCCCCGCGGAGCCGGACGCCTGCTCAGGCGGCCCGGTACTCCTGAGCCGCCGTGCCGTCCGCCACCCGGATCCGCGTGTCGAACTCCAGGCCCGGATCGACCCGGTGCGCGATCAGGACCACCGTCCGCCCCTCGGCGGCGCGGAGCAGATCCCCGAGCAGGGCGTCGGCCACGGGAGCGTCCACCGACGCCGTCGGCTCGTCCAGCACCAGGACGCGGAAATCGGCCAGGAGTGCGCGTGCGAGGGCGATCCGCTGAGCCTGGCCGCCCGAGACGAGCGAGCCCCGCTCCCCCACCCGCGCGTCGAGCCCGCCGCGTGCAGCGACCCAGGGCCCGAGCCCGACCCGCTCGAGCACCGCCTCGAGCACGGCGCCATCGGCCTCGGGCCGCGCGAAGAGGAGGTTCTGCCGGATCGTGTCGTCGAAGAGGTACGGCTGCTGCTCCACGAGTCCGACCCGCTTCCGCACCTCCGCCTGCGGCAGCGTCCGCGCCTCGACCCCGCCCAGGAGGTAGCTGCCGGAGTGGTCGAGGAAGCGCACCAGAGCGTGCGCGAGCGTCGTCTTCCCGGAGCCGCTGCCGCCGGTGACGAGGACGCGCGCACCCTCCGGCAGGTCGAGCGAGACGCCCCGCAGCGCGGGCGTGTGCGCGCCGGGCCAGCTCACCGACAGGTCGCGCAGGACGATGCCGGCGCCCCGGGGAGCCGGGGCATCCGGGTCCACGTCCGCGTCGGTCGCGAGCGCCGGCGACGCCGCCTCGGCGTCCAGATCGGCCAGGCGCTGAGCGCTCGAGAGCGCGGTGCGCGCCGCCTGCACGGCGAGCGGCGCGGCGGCGGCGACCTCGAAGACCGCGAGCGGCACGAGCGCGACGACTCCCAGCGCCGGACCGCCGAGGTCGCCGATCGCCGGGATCCCGAGCGCGAGGCCCGCCCAGACCGCACCGCCCGAGCAGAGGGCGAGGACGGCCGCGGCCAGTCCGGCGGAGGCCGCCCGCCGACGCGCCGCCCGGGCGAGCGACTCCTCCGCGCGTGCCACGTCCGCCAGAGCGTCACCCGCCGCATCGAAGGCGATGAGCACGTCGAGGCGGGTGACCAGCAGGTTGAGGCGCTCGGCGAGCTCCCCGCGCAGCGGCGCCAGCTCGCGATCCGCCTGCGCGGAGAGCCGGCCGGCGCCCAGGGCCCCACCGGCGAAGGCGAGGACCAGCAGCGCCAGCAGCACGGCGCCCATCGCCGGCAGCAGCAGCCAGACGCCGACCACCGAGACCGCAGCGACCAGCGCCGCGACGACCAGCGGCTGCACGACGCGCAGCGGCACGTCCTGCTGGGCGTCGACGTCCGCCACCACCCGGGAGACCAGGTCGCCGCGGCGCACGCGGCCCAGCCCGTCCGGCGCGACCGGCACCAGGCGCTCGTAGACGCCCGCCCGGAGCTCCGCGAGCGCGCGGAAGGCGGCGTCGTGGCCGGTCAGCCGCTCGAGGTAGCGGAAGAAGGCCCGCGCCAGCGCGAAGGCCCGCACGCCCACGACGGCCATGGAGAGGAACAGGATCGGCGGCTGCTCGGCCGCGCGGACGATCAGCCAGGCGGAGCAGGCCAGCAGCGCCACGACGGCGGAGGAGGAGAGCAGCCCGAAGGACAGACCCGGCAGGAAGCGGCGCGGCCCGGGCATCGCGGCGCGGAGGACGTCGGAGCGGTTCACCTCGCGACCGCCTCCGCCGGCGCCAGGGCGATCACGGCGTCGGCCGCCGCGACGGTCGCGGGCCGGTGGCTGGCGACGACGACGATCGTCCCGCTCTCCGCCAGCGACCTGAGTCCGGCGAGCAGCGCCCGCTCGGACTCGTCGTCGAGGGCGGCGGTCGGCTCGTCCAGGGCCAGCACCGCGCACCCGCGCTCGAGCAGGCGGTGCACAGCGCGGGCGACGGCGACACGGGCGCTCTGCCCGCCCGAGAGGCCCGTCCCCTCGGCGTCGAGCCGGCGCTCGGGGTCCACGTCGACGGCGGCGATCGCCAGGGCCCGCCGCACGCGCTCGGGGTCCGGCGAGAGTGCTCCGAGCCCGACGGCGGAGGCGACGCTCCCCGGGAGAAGGTCGGGCCGCTGGCCCGCCCAGGCGAGCGTCGACCGCAGATCCGCGACCGGCGACCCGCCGAGCAGCAGCGTGCCCGAGAAGGGCACGAAGCCCGCGAGCGCGGCGATCAGCGTCGACTTCCCCGACCCGCTGGGCCCGGTCACCACGGTGATCGACCCGACGGGGAGCACCGCGTCGACAGGAGCGAGCGTCCGCCCGCGTCCGTCGTCGACCGCGAGACCCCGCAGCTCGAGCGCCCCCGTCGCCGCCGGGGCCTTCCCGCGAGCGGGCAGGGCCGCCGCGCGCTCGAGGACGGCGAAGGCGCGGTCCGCCGCCTGCACCCCGTCCGCCGCCGCATGGAACTCGGCACCGACCTGGCGCACCGGCAGGAACACGTCCGGCGCCAGCACCAGGACGAACAGCCCGACGGCCAGCCCCAGCGAGCCGTCGACGAGCCGCAGCCCGATCGAGACGGCGACCAGTGCGACCGAGAGCGAGCCGGCGAGCTCCAGCACGAAGCCGCTGACGAAGGTCACCCGCAGCACCTTCATCGTGTGCACGCGGTAGTCCTCGGTCAGCGCGCGGATCCGCGTCGCCTGCCGCTCGGCCCGCCCGAAGATCTTGAGTGTTGCGAGGCCGCCGACGGTGTCGACGAAGCCGGACGCGAGCGCCTGCAGCCGCTCCCACTGCCGCGCCTGCACGACCTGAGTCGCCCAGCCGATCAGCACCATGAACACCGGGATGAGCGGCAGGGTCACCACCAGGAACACCGCGCTGAGCGGATCGGCGAGGAAGACCACGAGCGTCAGGAGCGGCGTCGCCACCGCGGTGGCGATCAGCTGCGGGAGGTAGCGGGCGAAGTAGCCGTCGAGGGAGTCCAGTCCGCCGCCCAGCAGCGCGACGACCCCGCCCGAGCCCCCTTCGGA
Organism: Rathayibacter sp. AY1F6; assembly: GCF_002932035.1. Taxonomy (NCBI): domain Bacteria; kingdom Bacillati; phylum Actinomycetota; class Actinomycetes; order Micrococcales; family Microbacteriaceae; genus Rathayibacter; species Rathayibacter sp. AY1F6. The sequence continues at coordinate 122,261 of NZ_PSVD01000001.1, forward strand.
GCGGCCCGCCGGGCCGAGCTCGACCAGTGCGGCGAGGACCGCCTGCCGCAGCTGCGCCTTCGCTCCTGCTCCTCCGCGCACCGCGTTCACCTCGGTCGCCCAGGCGAGAGCCGCCCGCGCCGCGACGACCGCGAGCAGGGCGGCCAGCAGCGGCGCGAGATCGTCGGCGCTCCTCCCGTCGACCGCACCGGCCACCAGCTGCGCCACGAGCCACGCGAAGGCGACGATCGCCAGGGTCCTCGCCAGCGCGAGCACCCCGCCGAGCAGGAGGAACACGCGGGCCGCCCGGGCGTAGCGGAGCAGGCGCGGATCGAGGGGCTTCACGTCAGTGGGCGTCGACCGGGATGTGCGCGCGGCTGATGCGCTTGCGGAAGATCCAGTAGGTCCAGGCCTGGTAGCCGACGATGAGCGGCACGAACACCAGGGCGGTCCAACTCATGACCGCCAGCGTATAGGGCGTGCTGGAGGCGTTCTCGATCGTCAGCCCGTAGGCGGGGACGTTCGAGGCCGGCATCACCGCGGGGAACAGCGTCGCGAAGAGGGCGAGCACGGCGAGCGCGATGGTGCCGGCCAGCAGCGCGAAGGCGCGTCCCTCCCGGCCTCGCGTGATCGCGAGCCAGCCGCCGACGAGGGTCGCGGCCGCGCCCGCCGAGAGCGCCCAGGAGGCGGTGCTCCCCTGGCCGAGGTTGGTCCAGGCCAGGAAGACCGCGGCGACGACCACGGTGAGCAGCCCCGCGCGGGTCGCCAGGCGGCGCGCACGCTCGCGGATCTCCCCCTCCGTCTTCAGGGCGACGAAGACGACTCCGTGCGTGAAGAAGAGCAGGAGGGTCGTCGCTCCGCCCAGGAGCGCGTAGGGGTTCAGCAGGTCCAGGACGGTGCCGGTGAAGTTGTGGTCGGCGTCCATCGGGACGCCCTGCACGATGTTCGCGAAGGCCACGCCCCAGAGGAAGGCGGGCACCGCGGAGCCGACGACGATCATCGTGTCGAAGCGCCGCTTCCACTGCGCCTCCGGACGCTGGTGCCGGTACTCGAACGAGACGCCGCGGGCGATCAGCGCGAGCAGGATGAGCAGAAGCGGCAGGTAGAACCCGCTGAAGAGCGTGGCGTACCACTCCGGGAACGCGGCGAACAGGGCGGCGCCGGCGACGATCACCCACGTCTCGTTCAGGTCCCACACCGGGCCGATCGTGTTGATCAGCACGCGGCGGTCGGTGTCGTCGCGCCCGAGGAACGGGAGCGACATGCCGACGCCGAAGTCGAACCCGTCGAGGACGAAGTAGCCGATGAAGAAGAACGCGACGATCCAGAACCAGAGAACGGCGAGATCCATGAGGGGTGCCTCCTAGTAGACGGTGCCGACGAGCTGCGGGCGACCGCTCTCCTCGTCGACCTCGGGAGCGTCGTCGGGGCCGGCCTGCGCGGCCCGCTTGATCAGGCGGAACTCGACCACGGCGAGCGTGCCGTAGATCGCGGTGAAGGCGAGCAGCGAGATCAGGACCTCGAGGCCGCTCACTCCGGGCGAGACTCCGTCGGCGGTCTTCAGCAGTCCGAACACGAGCCACGGCTGGCGGCCCATCTCGGTGAAGACCCAGCCCACGATCATCGCCATCAGCGGCAGCGGGGCGGCCCAGATCGCGACCTTCCACATCCACTGCTTCGGCTCGCGGCCCTTCCGGGTGAACCAGAGGCCGGCCGCGGCGATGCCGATGGCCAGGACGCCGAGGGCCATCATCCAGCGGAACGACCAGTAGGTGACCCAGATGATCGGCGTGTAGTCGCCGGGTCCGTAGACCTGGGTGTACTGCGCCTGGAGGTCGTTGATGCCTTCGACCGTGCCGGTGAAGGTGTGCGTCGAGAGGAAGGAGAGCAGGTAGGGGATGCGGATCGAGAACAGCTCGCTCGAGCCGTCCGGCGTGCCCCAGGTGAAGACGGAGAAGGAGGCGTCGACGCCCGTGGAGGTCCTGTAGAGCGCCTCCGCGGCCGCCATCTTCATCGGCTGCGTGTCGACCATCGCGAGGCCGAGCGAGTCGCCGGTGAACAGGGTCAGGCCGCCGCTGACGAGCATCATCCAGGCGCCGAACCTCAGCGCGGGGCGCATGGTCTCGAGGTGCTGGTTCCGCGAGAGGTGGTAGGCCGCGACGCTGATGATGACGGCGGCCGAGACCATGAAGCAGGCGAAGATCGTGTGCGGGAACGCGGCGAGAGCGACCTTGTTGGTGAGGAGCGCCCAGATGTCGGTGAGCTCCGCGCGGCCCTTGGTCTCGTTGATGCGGAAGCCGACCGGGTTCTGCATGAACGCGTTCGCGGCGATGATGAAGTAGGCCGAGAGCGTGGTGCCGAGCGTGGTCAGCCAGATGGTGGCCAGGTGCAGCTTCTCGGGCAGCTTGTCCCAGCCGAAGATCCAGAGGCCGATGAAGGTCGCCTCGAGGAAGAAGGCGAGCAGGCCCTCGAACGCCAGCGGGGCCCCGAAGACGTCGCCGACGAAGCGGGAGTAGTCGCTCCAGTTCATCCCGAACTGGAACTCCTGGACGATCCCGGTCACGACGCCCATCGCGAAGTTGATCAGGAAGAGCTTCCCGAAGAACTTCGTCAGCTGCAGGTAGTGCACCTTCCCGGTGCGCACCCAGCAGGTCTGGAAGATCGCGACGGTGAGCGCCATGCCGATCGTGAGCGGCACGAACAGGAAGTGGTAGATCGTCGTCAGACCGAACTGCCATCTCGACAGCAGGAGCGGGTCCAGGAGTTCGTTCACAGCTCCGAGAGTAGGTCGGCGGAAGGGGTCCGACGGCCTCCGATCCCAGTACTGGGGCGGATGTGCGGCCTTCCGCGAGCTCCTGGCGGCACCCTTTCCGGGGTGGCCCCGGACGCCCCTCCGAGCGCTCCCGCCGACCGGTCGCTCGACGTCGAGACAGTCCCTCTCGACGTCGAGGGAGTCCACCGCGCGGCGACTGCCGAGCGGGGCTCGCCTCCGTCGGACCAGCCGCCGCCGGCCTCTCGACGCCGAGCGATCAGGCGGGCGACGGAGCGCTGAGACTTCCTCTCACGGGCCTTCAGCGGATTCCCAGGCGCACATCCGCGAGATCGGCTCTGGGAAACCGTTCAAGAGACTCCCGGGGCCGATGCCGAGGCGCCGTCGGCGGGCGCCCCGCGGTCAGCCGGCGTCGACGCGCGAGCGGGAGCCGGAGAACCAGGCGGGCGCCTGGAAGCCGTACTTCAGCACGGGCAGGTCGCGGGTGAGGCGCCAGTAGCCCAGTGCTGCCGCGACGCCTATCCCGCAGACCAGGAGCGGCACGACCGGCCCGATGACGTCGAGCCAGCGCTCTCCGTCGAAGAGCAGCAGGGCGCTCGTGGCGAGCGAGACGAAGAGGACGTGCACCACGTACACCGGGAGCGTGTTGCGGCCGATGAAGGTGATCCAGCCCGCGCCGCGCCGGTTCGAGAGGAAGCGGGCGACCACGAGCCCGGCGAGGACCGCCAGCACGCTCACCAGGACCAGCCCGATCGTCAGCAGCGGGAAGCGGGCGCGGACGGCGAGGATCACGCCGGCGAGCACGAGGAACAGCACGCCGAAGCCGACTCCGCTGAGGATCCCGCGGCGCTCCACGAACGCGATCACCGCGTTCCGCAGGTAGAGGCCGAGCAGGAAGAACATCAGGTAGCGGGCCATGCCGTCCCAGGCGATGTTCCCGGTGCCCTCGGAGGTGCTGGAGCGGACGGCGTACCAGACCACGGCGATCGCGGTCGCGATGCCGATCTGCACCCGCCAGTCGATCCGGCCCTGCGCGAGCTTGGCGGCCACGAAGAAGATCGTGAGCGCGTAGAGGAACCAGAGCCCGTTGTGCGGCATCACCGGCTGGAGGAGCAGCGCGAGCGGGTCGGACTCGTCGGTGCCGCCCGGGTTGGGCACCACCAGGAAGAAGAGGAACCGCACCACGGACCAGAGCAGGAAGGCCCAGACCAGCAGGCTCAGCCGCGAACGCCAGAGCTCCGGCCACGACCGGGTGAGCACGGAGCCGGCGAACAGCCCCGAGGCGAGGAAGAACAGCGGCATCCGGAAGGTGATGAGGAGGAGGTTGATCTCGTTCCACGAGTCGGGGGCGATCCCGGCCGTCGTGGTCCACTGCACGGAGTGGGCCAGGGCGACCAGGATGATCGCGATGCCCTTCGCCGTGTCCACCCAGGTGATGCGTGCGCGTGCCATGAGTCCTCGTCGTGATCGTCCATCGGAAGTCGGCCGGCGGCGACGATGGCGATGGCGATGTGCAAGTGTCGCACGGCTGTGCATCCTCTGTGATGTTCTGCGCGTATTCGATCACGGCGATCCGGTGACGGAGAGACGGCCACCGGGTGCGCGGGTCCTCGGACGGCCTCATCGTGGACGACGCGCCCCCGCCGATGCCCGAGGATCGAGCCATGACTCGAGCGACGCCCTCCGGCTCCGCCCCCGGCCCCCGCCGCATCCGCCTCCGCCTCCTGGTCGCGCTGCTGGTGCTCGCGCTGGTCCTCGCCGGCGCGGGCATCGCCCTCTCGCTCGCCTCGCGGAGCGGAGGCGCGGGCGCTCCGGCCGCGAGCTCCCCCGACCCCGGCCCGACCTCCTCCGTCGACATGGCCGAGCGCGTCGCCGGTCTCGAGAAGCGCTTCGCCGCCGGGTTCCCGCAGCACAGCATCGTCCTCACGGGCAGCTCCACGATCGGCCGCTGGACGACCTCCAAGGAGGACCTGCGTCCGCTCGAGACCTACAACATCGGGATCGGCGGCACGACCGTCGCCGATCACCTCGCGTGGCTGGACCGCATGGTCGTCCCCTTCGATCCCCGCGCCGTGATCGTGTACGTGGGAGCGAACGACATCAGCGGCGAGGAGGGCTCGCGCACCGGCGCCCAGACCGCCGGCGCCGTCGTCGAGTACCTCCAGCGCGTGGAGGAGGTCGCCCCCGACGCCGAGCTTTTCTACGTCGAGATCGCGGAGACGCCCGCCCGCGCCTCCGTCGGCGCCGAGGTCCGCGCCGCCAACACCGCGGTCAGCGCCTACGCCGAGACGGACGACCGCGTCACCTTCGTCCCCACCGCCGACGCGCTCGTCACCTCCGACGGCTCTGTCGACCCCTCCCTCTTCGTCGACGACGGCCTGCACTTCGACGAGGCCGGCTACGCCCGGTTCTCGGAGGCGGTCCGCGCGGTGGTCCTGCCCGCTCTGGAGTGAACCGGCGGGCCGACGCACTGCAGCCCCGCTCGACGTGAGCGGCCCGGGGACACCGCGCCCGGAGCCCCCAGTGTTGACCCTGAAGGGGGACACGGCCCCTCCGCCGCGCGCGCCTATCCTGGCCCCGCGTCATCGCCGACAGCGCCCTCTGCACCGCCGCAGACCGCCGCTCGCTCAGCAGCGCCGACCGTCTCGGAGTCACCGATGCCCCGCTCGAGGATCCGCCCCCGCGGTCTCGCCCTGCTCACCGTCCTGGCGATCACGGCCGCCGCGCTCGTCGCCGGGCCCGCGGGTCCGGCGTCCGCCGCTCCCGTCGTGCCCGCCGGCTTCACCGACTCCCGGGTGGCGGCCGTCCCCGCGCCGACCGCCCTCGCCTTCACGACCGACGGGCGCACCCTCGTCTCCTCGCAGACCGGAGCGATCCGGGTGATCCGCGGAGGCAGCCTTATCGCCACCCCGGCCCTCGACCTGCGCTCGAAGGTCTGCGCCAACGGCGAGCGCGGCGTGCTCGGCCTCGCGGTCGACCCGGCACCGGGCTCGCGCACCGTCGTCGTCTACTACACCGCGAAGGGCTCCGACTCCTCCTGCCCGACCAACGCCGGCGGCACGGTGAACCCCGCGGGAGCCCCGCGCAACCGCGTCTCCTCGTTCCAGCTCGGCACCGACGACCGCATCGACCCGGCCTCCGAGCGCGTCCTCCTCGACGGCATCTACTCCCCCGCGAGCAACCACAACGGCGGCGACCTCGCCATCGGCAAGGACGGCCTGCTCTACGTCAGCGTCGGCGACGGCGGCTGCGACTACCGCGGCGGAGTCGGCTCGCCGGGCGGCAGCGGCTGCGGCGGCCGGAACGACGCCGCCCGCGACCCGAACATCCTGAACGGCAAGATCCTCCGGATCACCCTCACCGGCGGCGTCCCGGCCGGCAACCCCTACCTGGGCACCGGGACCGCCTCCTGCCGGCTCGCCCCGGCCGCCGAGGGCCTGCGCTGCCGCGAGACCTTCGCGAGCGGCCTGCGCAATCCGTTCCGGATGGCCTTCGACCCGAACGCGACCGGCACCGTCTTCCGCATCAACGACGTGGGCCAGGACGCCTGGGAGGAGATCGACCAGGGCGTCGCCGGCGCCGACTACGGCTGGAACACCCGTGAGGGCCACTGCGCGAAGACCGGCTCGGCCTCGAACTGCGGAGCCGCGGCGCCCGCCGGGCTCACCGACCCGGTCCACGACTACGCGCACAGCAGCGGCTGCGCCTCGATCACGGGCGGCGCCTACGTCCCCCGCGGCGTCTGGCCGGCCGCCTACGACGGCGCGTACCTCTTCGGCGACTACGTGTGCGGGAAGATCCGGACCCTCGGGCGCACCGGCGCGGCCGGCGACCTCGTGACCGGCCTCGGCGGCAGCAGCGCCGTCGCCATGGCCTTCGGTCCCTCGCGCGGGACCCAGGACCTCTTCTACACCAGCTACGCGAACGGCGGCGAGGTCCGGCGCCTCGCCTACACCGCCGCGGCGAACCGCGCTCCGACCGCGGCCCTCACCGCCGCCCCCTCCTCCGGCGCGGCTCCTCTCGCCGCGCGGCTGAACGGCTCGGGCAGCAGCGACCCGGAGGGCGGTGCCCTGACCTACCTGTGGTCGTTCGGCGACGGCACCCCCGACCGCATCACGACCGGCCCGACCTTCACCCACAGCTACGCCGCCGGCAGCTGGACCGCGTCCCTCCGCGTCCGCGATCCGAAGGGAGCCGTCTCCGCCCCCGCGACGACGAGGATCACCTCGGGCGACAGTGCCCCGACGGTGAGCATCACCGCACCCGCCGACGGAGGGATGTTCGTCACGGGCCGGAGCTACGGCCTCCGCGCCACGGCGACCGACGCCGAGGACGGCGTCCTGCCCGCCTCGGCGCTCACCTGGACCGTCCAGCGCCGCCACGCTCAGCACACGCATCCCTTCCTCGGGCCGCTGACGGGGAACGACCTCTCCTTCGTCGCCCCCGGCCCGGAGGACCTCGCCGCCGCCGCGGACAGCGACCTCCTGATCAGCGTCACGGCGACGGACTCGAGCGGAGTGTCGACGACGGCGACGCGGACGTTCTCCCCGCAGAAGGTCTCCGTCACCCTGGCCACCGCTCCCGCCGGCCGGACGGTCGTCGTCAACGGCACCGAGGTCGCCGGAGGCACGACCGTCGTCTCGTGGGCGGGCTCGGCCCTCCAGCTGGAGGTCCCGGACCAGACCGACGCGTCGGGCACGGCCTACCGGTTCTCGTCCTGGTCGGACGGCGGCGCCGCCTCGCACAGCGTCGTCACTCCCGGGAGCAGCACCACGCTGACGGCGACCCTCGTCTCCGCCGGGCTCCCCGGCGCGCCGACCGCGGTCACCGCCACGGCGGGCTCGGACGGCACGGCGACGCTCGCGTGGTCGCCCCCCGCGGGGACCGGCGGCTCGGCGGTCACCGGCTACCGGGTGTCACGCGACGGTTCCGACACGAGCGGAGCCGGAGCCTGGAGCGCCGTGGTCGCCGCGACCAAGCGCTCGCAGACCTTCACGAAGCTGGTCCCGGGCCGCAGCTACACCCTCTCGGTGCAGGCGGTCACGGCGAACGGCACCGGCCCGGCGGCCTCCGCGCTCGTCGCCGTCCCCTGACCGCCCGGCGTCCACCGGCCTCCCGGGCGCAGCCCTGCCGCCGCCCAGCCGTGCGCCCCTACGATCGAGCCATGCCGAGCATCCGGAGCCGCCGTCGGCCCCAGCCCCCGATCGAGTCCCCGGCGGGCGGGGGCGCCCGGTGAACGACACCCTCACCGGGATCCTGGACTTCGTCGTCAGCGTCCCCCCGGTCTGGCGGACGCTCCTCGCCGGACTCGCGATCTTCTTCGAGACCACGATCCTGGCGGGCCTCGTCGTCCCCGGCGACACGATCGTGATCGTCAGCGCGACCGGCGTGACCAGCCCGCTGCAGTTCGCGGCGCTGGCCGTCACGGTCGTCATCGGCGCCCTCTGCGGCGAGTCCGTCGGCTTCTACCTCGGCCGCTGGTTCGGGCCGCGGATCCGCGCGTCGCGCCTGGGACGCCGGCTCGGCGAGAAGAACTGGCTGAAGGCCGAGCGCTACCTCGCGCGGCGCGGCGGGTTCGCCGTGTTCCTCTCGCGCTTCCTGCCGGTGCTGCACTCGCTGATCCCGCTGACGGTGGGGATGAGCGGGATGCGCTATCGGACCTTCATGGCCTGGACGATCCCGGCGTGCGTGCTCTGGTCGTCCGCCTACGTCGGCGTCGGCGCGGCCGCGGCGGGCAGCTACCGGGAACTCTCGGAGAGCCTGCACGGCGCCGGCTACGTCTTCGTGGGCGTCATCGTCGTCTTCGCCCTGCTCGTGCTCCTCGGGAAGAAGCTCCTGAACAGAGCGGAGGCGCGTCACCTCGACGAGTGACGCGCCTCCGGGCGTGGATCCGGGGAGGATCAGTCGACGAGACCCGCCGACTTCAGCCACTCGCCCGCGATCGCGGACGCGGACTTCTGCTCGTTGACGCTCTCGGAGTTGAGGGCGACGAGGTCGTCCGCCGTGAGCTTCGCGCTGACCGCGTTCAGCACCTCGGCCGCGTCGTCCGTGATCTTGCTCGAGACGATCGGCACGACGTTGTCGGCCACGAACAGTCCGTCCGGGTCCTCGAGAGCGACGAGGTCGTTCTTCTGGATGTTCGGGTCGGCCGTGTAGACGTTCGCCAGCTGGATCTGGTCGCTGGTGAGCGCGTCGACGGTGGTCGATCCGCCGCTGTCCTCGATCGCCTGGAAGGTGGTCGTGATGCCGTACTTCGACTGCAGGGTGTCGGGCCCGTAGGGCCGCGTCTGCAGCTCGGAGTTGCCGCCGACCACGATCGGGTCGGTGACGTTCTTGAGCGACGCGATGTCGGTCAGGTCCCACTTGTCGGCGAAGGCCTGGGTGACGGTGTACGAGTTCTGGTCGCTGGCCTCGGCGGCGTCGAGGGCGCGGAGGCCGTCGGGCAGCGCGTCGCCGAGCGCGGAGTACACGTCGTCGGCGGTGGTGGCCGTCGCGTCGGGCTCGAGCGCCTGCAGGAGGCTGCCGTCGTACTCCGGGAAGACGTCGATGGATCCGCTCTCGATCTCGGGCAGGTAGATCTCGCGCTGGCCGATGCGCAGCTGGCGGTCGACGGTGAAGCCGTCGTTCTCCAGCGCCTGCGCGTAGATCTCGGCGAGGATCTCGTTCGAGTAGTAGTCCTGCGAGCCGACCACGATGGTCTCGCTGCCCGCAGTCGCACCCGATCCCTCATCGAGCGGATCGCTCGAGGAACACCCTGCCAGTGCCACGACGGCACCGACCGCGAGTGCGCTGAGCGCGACACGGCCCTTCGTGAAATGTGCTGTGAACATTGCTATTTCCCTTCTTCGATGGGGATTCCCATCACCGCGCGTCGTCGGGGCGACGAAGCGCGGGAACCTGTGCGGCCGGCGGTGCCGGCCAGGCCGAGCACGACTCCGCGCGGCACGGCGAGCCGCTGGAGGAGGGCGAACAGGACCTCGCTGAGGAGCGTCAGCACGATCACCAGGATCGAGCCGGCGAGCATCTGCGGGTAGTCCCCCGACTTCACTCCGCGGAAGATGTACTGCCCGAGGCCGCCGGCGCCGATGTAGTCGGCGAGCGTGGCGGTCGCGATGATCTGCAGCGCCGCCGAGCGGAGCCCGCCGATCAGCAGCGGCAGCCCCAGCGGGATCTCGACCTTCGTCAGGATCTGCCACTCGGTCATGCCCATCGAGCGCGCCGCGTCGACCGTGCGGCGGTCGACCGCCTCGAGCCCGGAGTACGCGCCGGCGAGCACCGACGGGATCGCGAGCACGACGAGGGCGATCACCGGAGCGCCGAGGCCGAGCCCCAGGCTCATCGCCGCGAGGACGAGCACGCCCAGTGTCGGCAGGGCGCGCAGGCCGCCTGCGACCGGCACGGCGATGCCCTTGCCGCGCCCGGTGTGCCCGATCAGGTAGCCGATCGGGATCGCGATCGCGGCCGCGATCACAAGCACCAGCAGGCTGATGCCGACGTGCTGGGCGACACGGGTCGGGATCGCGTAGACCCCGGTCCAGTGCGCGGGGTCGGCGATCCAGGCGAAGGCCTCGGCGATGAGGTTCACGACGTCACCGCCCTCTCGACCGCGACCGGTCTGCGCGAGCGGCGCGTGCGGTCCAGAGCCGTCCAGGGCATGAGGAGACGGCCGATCAGCACCAGCAGTCCGTCGAGTACCAGCGCGAGGACGATCGTGAGGACGATGCCCGTGACGATCTCACCGGTGATGCCGCGCTGGAAGCCGTCGGTGAAGAGCAGGCCGAGGCTCTGGATCCCGAGCACCGCGCCGACCGTCACCAGGCTGACCGTGCTGACCGTGACCACGCGCAGGCCCGAGAGCAGGACCGGACCGGCCAGCGGGAACTCGACCCGCCAGAAGCGCGCCCAGCCGGAGTAGCCCATCGCGGTCGCCGACTGGCGGACGTCGTCCGACACCGCGCCCAGTGCGTCCGAGGTGGTGCGGACCATCAGCGCGACGCCGTAGAGGGTGAGGCCCGTGATCACGTTGGCGGTCGAGCGGAGCGGGATGCCCAGCAGCACCGGCAGCAGGATGAACATGGCCAGCGAGGGGATGGCGTAGAGCACGCCGAGCCCTGTCAGCAGGGTGCCGCGGCTCCAGCGGTAGCGGTTCGCGAACCAGCCGAACGGCAGCGAGACGAGGAAGCTGAGCAGGATCGGCGGGACCGACAGGGCCAGGTGCGCCAGCAGGTTCGCGACGATCGCGTCCGTGTTGTTGACGACCCAGTTCACGCGGCGGGGCCGTCCTGCGCGCGCAGCACTCCGGTCGGGCGCCCGTCGCCGTCGACCACGATGCGGGCGCCGTCGCGCTCCTCGATCCGGAGCGAGCGCTTGCCGCGGTCGGCGCCGACGAAGCCGGCGACGAACTCGCTCGCGGGGTTCGCCAGGATCTCGGCGGGCGAGCCCTTCTGCGCGATCCGGCCGCCCTTCTCGAGGATGACGACCTGGTCGCCGAGCAGGAACGCCTCGTCGATGTCGTGGGTGACGAAGACCACGGTCTTGTCGAGCTCGTCCTGGAGTCGCAGGGTCTCGCGCTGCAGGTCGGCGCGCACGAGAGGGTCGACCGCGCCGAACGGCTCGTCCATCAGCAGGATGTTCGGGTCGACCGCGAGGCCGCGCGCCACGCCGACGCGCTGCTGCTGGCCGCCGGAGAGCTGGCTGGGGTACCGGGCGGCGAGCGCACGGTCCAGTCCGACCGTGTCCATCAGCTCGAGCGCGCGGGCGTGCGCTTGCTTCTTGGCGACCCCGTTCAGCCGCGGCACGGTCGCGATGTTGTCGATGACCTTGCGGTGCGGCAGGAGGCCGGAGTTCTGCATCACGTAGCCGATGCGGCGGCGGAGCGCGACGGCGGGCAGGGACGAGATGTCCTCGCCGTCGATCTCGATGGTGCCGGAGGTCGGCTCGATCATCCGGTTGATCATGCGGAGGATCGTGGTCTTCCCGCAGCCCGAGGAGCCGACGAAGACGGTCGTCTGCCGGGAGGGCAGCACGAGCGAGAAGTCGTCGACCGCCCGCGTGCCGTCCGGGTACTGCTTGCTGACGTTGCGGAACTCGATCACGAGGCCGCCCGCCGTCCGGCGGTGTGCTCGCCGATCTGTCCCTGGTCCACGACTGTGCCCGCTCTCGCTCCGCGCGTCCGGCCGTTGCACGGCCCGCGGCCCCGAACGGGGCCAGGCGGCAAGGAAAACACCAATAGCAGCCGCCTGCCAACCCGGACCGCGAAGTGTTGCGGGATGTTCCGGGAGCGACTAGGGCCTTGACAGTCCTAGCCGGTCAGGACTCCTCGACGGCTCCGTAGTGCGAGGTCATGTAGTGGCGCAGCAGCGAGCGGCTCTCGTCGATGAAGCGCTGGTCGCCGTTGGGGTCGATGAGGAACGCCCGCGTGAGCAGCGCGTCCGCGACCTCGATGGTCACCTCGAGGCGGAAGGACAGCTGCGCGCCGCCCGGGAGGCCGTACTCGGACGCGAGGATCTCGGCGAAGCGGCGGGCGAAGAAGCCGGCCTCGAACGCCTCGCCCGCGACCTCGGGGGCGTGGATCGTGTCGACGAAGCGGATGGAGCGGAAGCCCGGCTCGTTGCGGTGCATCTCGCAGAAGGCGTCGATCGCGCAGTCGACCGCGCCCCACCAGTTGCCCGGGTGGGTGTCGCGGATCTCGGTGATGACGCGGCGGCGGAAGCGCTCGAGAGCCCGCTCGCGCAGCGCCTGGAGGACGGCGATGCGGTCCGGGAAGTAGCGGTAGACCGTGCCGATCGCGGCTCCCGCGCGCTCGGCGACCATCGCCGTGGTCAGGCGGTCGAAGCCGACCTCGTCGACGACGGCGGCCGCCGCGTCGAGCAGCGAGGCGAGACGGGCGGCGCTGCGCACCTGCACCGGCTCGTTGCGGACCTGGGACGATTCACCGAACGGTCGATCGACGAGGTTTCCAAGAGGCACGGCGGGCTCCTTCGGTCGTGGTTCCTACAATCGTACGCACGGCGACCGCCGGTCGGGGTCGTCTCATCGAAAGTCCCTCGTGTTTCGCGCCCCCGGAAGGGCGACGGCTCCGCGGGTCCGATCCACCCGGGAGAAACCATGTGCGGACGCTTCGTCCTCTCGCAGACCACCGCCGACCTGGTGGCGCTCTTCGACATCGACGAGCCGGGCGCCGACCTTCCGGAGCCGTCCTGGAACATCGCGCCGACCCAGCGGATCGCTGTCGTCGCGGAGTCGATGAAGGGGGTCGAGGAGGGCAGCCCGCCGCGGCGTCGGCTCGCCGGAGCCCGCTGGGGCCTGGTGCCCCGCTCCGCCGCCGACCCGTCCGCGGGGCCGCCGCTGTTCAACGCGCGGATCGAGTCCGTCGCCGAGAAGCCGTCGTTCCGCGAGTCCTACGCCTCCCGGCGCGCGATCGTGCCCGCCTCGGGCTGGTACGAGTGGCGGGTCGGCGCGGACGGGGCGAAGGCACCCGTCTACGTCTCGCCGGGCGAGGGCTCGCTCCTCCTGTTCGCCGGTCTCTACGAGTGGTGGCGCTCGGCCCAGCCGGGCTCTCCGTGGCTGCTCTCGGCGACGGTCCTCACCCGCCCCTCCGCCGGGCCGCTCGCCGAGGTGCACGAGCGGATGCCCGTGCTGCTGCAGCCGGAGCTGATCGAGGACTGGCTGGACCCGGCGTCCCCCGGGGACGGCGAGCTGCTGCGCGCGGCCGCCGAGGGCGCGGCCGAGCTGGCCGAGGAGCTCGAGGTGCACGGCGTCGGCGCGGCCGTGGGCTCCGTCTCGGCGAACGGCCCCGAGCTGATCGAGCCCACCGGAGCCTGACGGTCGCGTGAGAGCGCGATCCGCGGTCCGGCATCCGGTCTGACAGACTGGGTGGATGCCGCTGACGCCCGAGAGCAAGCCCCTGAGCGCAGGCAAGGCGGAGGTCATGCACCGCGCCGCCCGCCTCGAGGACCGACTCCACTCCTTCCGGATGAGGCGCGTGAAGCGCAAGGGCTACGTCCCGAGGGTCATCCCCTACACCGGCTACGGCTCGACGACGCAGCTGCGCGTCCTGGCCCGCGTCCTCTACACGCGGCCGACCCCTCCCGGGGTCGAGGAGGTCCGCCCCGTCGAGGGCGTGCGCGGCTGGCGGAGCTTCACCAGCGTCTTCGTGAGCGGGGCCGTCGTGACCGTCGAGGCCGACGGGCAGACCCACCGGGTGACGGCCGACCGCGGCGGAGTCGTCGACGCGGACCTCCCGATCACGCTCGAGCCCGGCTGGCACACCATCACCTTCTCGACCGCGGGCTCGAAGCCCGTCGAGGCGCCCGTCTTCATCGTGCGTCCGGAGTCGCGGCTGGGCGTCGTGTCGGACGTGGACGACACGGTGATGGTCACCGCGCTCCCCCGCCCCTTCGTCGCCGCCTGGAACACCTTCGTGCTCGACGAGCACGCCCGGATGCCCACGCCCGGCATGGCGGTCTTCCTCGACCGCTTCGCCCGGCAGTACGAGGGCTCCCCGGTCATCTACCTCTCCACCGGCGCGTGGAACGTCGCCCCGGCGCTCACCCGCTTCCTCTCGCGGCACCTGTACCCGGCCGGAGCGCTCCTCCTGACCGACTGGGGCCCGACGCACGACCGCTGGTTCCGCAGCGGCAAGCAGCACAAGGAGATGAACCTCCGCCGACTCGCGGCCGAGTTCCCGGACGTGCGCTGGCTGCTGGTCGGCGACGACGGGCAGCACGACGAGGAGATCTACTCCGACTTCGCGGACGAGCACCCCGACAAGGTCGCGGCGATCGCGATCCGCCAGCTCTCCACCGGCGAGGCGGTGCTCGCGGGAGGCCGCTCCAAGGCCGAGGACCGCTCCCTGACCAGCGGCACGACCTGGGTCTTCGCGCCCGACGGCGCGGGCATCTCCGAGCAGCTGACGGAGCTCGGCATCCTCTGATCCCGGACCGGCTCCGGGAACGACGGAGCCGTCCGCTCCCCGGGGGGAGGGACGGCTCCGGTCGATCGGCTCGGACTACGCCTGGTGGGCGGCCTGCAGGTCGAGGGTGATGGTGACCTTCTCGCCGATGAGCACGCCACCGGTCTCGAGGGCCGCGTTGTAGGTCAGACCGAAGTCGGTGCGGTCGATGGTGGCCTTGGCGGTGAGGCCGGCCTTGTAGTTGCCGTAGGGGTCGGTGCCGAAGCCGCCGAACTCCACCTCGAAGGTGACGGGCTTGGTGGTGCCCTTGATGGTGAGCTCGCCGTCGACGAGGAAGTCGTCGCCGTTCGGGCGGACGGCGGTCGAGACGAAGTGGATCTCCGGGTACTTCTCGGCCTCGAAGAAGTCGCCGGTGCGGAGGTGGCCGTCGCGGTTGGGCTCGTTGGTGTTGACGGAGGCGACCTCGGCGGTGGCCTCGACCTTGGAGTCGAGCGGGTTCTCGCCGGTGGTGAACGTGGCGGTGAAGCGCTCGAACTTGCCCTTGACCTTGCTGATCATCAGGTGGCGGACGCTGAACGCGACCTCGCTGTGGGTGGGGTCGATGACCCAGGTGCCGGCCTTGTAGCCGGGGATGGTGACGGTGTCGGTCATGGTTTCTCCTCGAGTGTGACGGTCGTCGCGGGGAGAGCGTCCCCGTCCGATGTATGCAAGCGCATCGACGTCGATCAGTATTCCATGTAGCGACAACTATTTCATCCACGTTCCGTCGAAGGATCGGCGGACACCGCGTGAACACGGAGCGCCGCACCCCGGACGGGGGTCGGAGACGCTCCCCGAGCAGTCGTCAGCGGTCGGCGGGAGCCGGGTTGCGGATGCCGAGGAGGGAGACGACGCCGCCGGCGATCAGGAGGGCAGCGGTCGCGACGGCGGCACGGGAGAAGCCCTCGACGTCGAGCGAGTCGCCGACCACGAGCGAGGTCGCGGCGATGGCGACCAGCCCGGCGATGCGCGAGACGGCGTTGTTCACGGCGGAGCCGACTCCGCTGTGCCCGTCCTCGACCGCGCCGAGGATCGTCGAGGTCAGCGGGGCGACCGTCACCGCGAGGCCGAAGCCGAAGAGGAGGATCCCCGGCAGCAGCTGCGTGGCGTAGTCGGCGCCCTCGTCGACGAAGGAGAGCAGGAGGAACCCGGCCGCGGCGATCAGCGGTCCGACGCCCATGAAGAGCCGCGGGCCGAACCGCGCCGACAGCGACCCGGAGACCTGCGAGAGCAGGAGCAGCAGGATCGTCGGCGGGAGCGTCGCGAGCCCGGCCAGGGTCGCCGAGAAGCCCAGGGTCTGCTGCAGGAACAGGCCCAGCGCGAAGAAGCCGAAGGAGAGCGCGCCGTAGACGAACGCCGTCGAGACGTTGCCGACGGTGAAGTTCCGCGACGCGAAGAGCGACAGCGGCAGCATCGGATGCGCCGCTCGCCGCTCCCACACGACGAACGCGACGAGGGCGGCGACTCCCCCGATCAGGGCGGTCAGCACGAGCGGATGCTGGATCCCGAGCCGCTCCTGCTCGATCAGCGCGAACACCGGCCCTCCCAGGCCGATCACCCCGAGCACCGCGCCGACGCCGTCGATCGGCACCCGGGTCCCCGAGTCGACCGCGCCGAGCCTGCGCAGCAGGACCAGCGTCACCGCGATCGGCAGCAGGTTGAGCGCGAAGACGTACCGCCACGAGCCCGCGTCCACCAGCAGGCCGCCGAGCACGGGCCCGGCGATCGTCGCCGTGCCGGTCCAGGCCGTCCACGCACCGATGGTCCGAGCCTGCGCGGCGCCGTGGACGGTCGCGATGATGAGGGCGAGCGAGCTGGGCACGAGGATCGCGCCGGCGGCACCCTGGAGCATCCGCGCCACGATGAGGACCTCGGCGGTGGGGGCCAGCGCGCACAGCAGCGAGGTGACGCCGAAGCCGATCAGGCCGATGGTCATGCTGCGGGCCCGGCCGATGCGGTCGGCGAGCGAGCCGGCCACGAGGATCAGCGCGCCGAGCGTGATCAGGTACCCGTCGACCACCCACTGCTGCACCGCGAGCCCGCCGCCGAGCTCGCGGGTGATGGCGGGCAGGGCGACGTTGACGACGGTGCCGTCGAGGAAGGCGACGAAGGAGGCGAGGACGGCCACCACGAGCACCGCGCGGCGGCGCGTCTCGGCGGGGTCGGCGGAGGCGGTCATGCTCGGGCTCTGGTCACCCGCTCACCGTACCGGCGGCCGCCGCTCCCGGGGCCGGGAGGGCGGGCATCCGGGCCCCCGAGCGCGGCCGCACGACGGATCCAGACTCGTCGCCTACTCTCGTAGCCATGTCTGCGCAAGGAACCGCCCGCGGCGGCGTGCTCGCCCGGGTCCTCGGGATCGTCGGAGCCAGCCTCGCCGGGGGCCTGCTGATCACGGTCGGGGTCACTCCCGCCCTCGCCGTCACCGGTCTCGCCGAGAACAACCCGATCGGGCTGTTCGAGACGGTGCCGGAGTACCTCGAGCTCGGCCAGCTGGCCCAGAAGACCGAGATCTACGCCAAGCGCACCGACGGCTCGGACGAGCTGCTCGCCTCCTTCTACGCGCAGAACCGCGAGGAGGTCGCCTTCGACCAGGTCAGCCAGTCCGTGAAGGACGCGGCGGTCTCGACCGAGGACCCGCGCTTCTACGACCACGGCGGCGTCGACCTGCAGGGCACGATCCGCGCGGTGCTCAGCAACATCGTCGGCGGGGACCTCCAGGGCGGATCCTCCATCACTCAGCAGTACGTCAAGAACGTCCTCGTGCAGAAGGCGGAGTCGCTGAGCGCGACCGACGAGGCGGCCTCCGAGGCCGCCTACGAGGAGGCGACCGCGACCACTCCGAGCCGCAAGCTCAAGGAGATGAAGCTCGCCGTCGACCTCGAGAAGAAGTACAGCAAGGACGACATCCTCCTCGGCTACCTCAACATCGCGGGCTTCGGCGGGCAGGTCTACGGCATCCAGGCGGCGGCCGAGTACTACTTCTCGACCACCGCGGCCGACCTGAGCCTGGCGCAGGCCGCGAGCCTGATCGCCACGGTCAACAACCCCAACGGCCTCAGGATCGACCAGCCCGAGAACATCCCGGACAACAAGATCCGCCGCGACTACGTCCTCGACCAGATGCTGCAGGAGGGGAAGATCTCGCAGGCCGACCACGACGCCGCCGTCGCCGAGGAGGTCGTCCCCGCGATCACGCAGACGCCCACGGGCTGCCAGACCGCCGGCAACGCGGCCTTCTTCTGCGACTACATCACCCGCGTCGTCCAGAACGACCCGGCGTTCGGCGACGACGCGGACACCCGCCTCGCGAACTTCCAGCGCGGCGGCTACAAGATCTACACGACGCTCGACCGCGACCTGCAGGACACCGCGGCGAACGCGACGAACAACGCCGTCCCCAAGGTCCCCACCCTCGACACCAACATCGGCAGCGCGACCGTCTCGATGGAGGTCGGCACCGGCCGGATCCTGGCGATGGTGCAGAACAAGGACTACGACGCGGCCGGCGCCGTGAACGGCGCGAACTTCTCCGCCGTCAACTTCAACACCGACACGGCCTACGGCGGCTCCGCCGGGTTCCAGGTCGGATCGACCTACAAGGTGTTCACGCTCGCGCAGTGGCTCGCGAGCGGACGCACCCTGAACGAGACGATCAACGGCCGCGAGCGCACCTTCTCGGGCTTCCCCGCCAGCTGCGCGCCGGGCGGCGAGCTCGACACCTCCTACGAGGTCAACAACGACGACAGCGAGAACGGCAGCTACAGCGTGCTGACCGGCACGATGCAGTCGATCAACACCGTCTACGTCTCGATGGCGCAGCAGCTCGACCTCTGCGCGATCCGCGACCGCGCGGTCGGCTTCGGCGTGAAGGCGGCCGACGGCGGCGAGGTCGACTACAAGCCGTCCGCCGTCCTCGGCTCGGACACGCTCATCTCCCCCCTCTCGATGGTCACCGCCTTCGCCGGCTTCGCCAACAACGGCACCGCCTGCTCCGCGATCGCCATCGACTCGATCACCGACGCGACCGGCGCCGCCGTCCAGCCGCCGACCTCCACCTGCAACCAGGCCCTCAGCCCCGAGCTGACGGCGGTCGCGAACTACGCCCTGCAGCGCGTCGTCACCGGCGGCACGGCCGCCCAGTCCGACCCGGACGACGGCATCGAGCACATCGGCAAGACGGGCACCACCGACAACGCGGAGTCGACCTGGATGGACGGGGCGAGCTCGCGCGTCGCGACCGTGGTCTGGGTGGGCAACATCGACGGCCACACCTCGATGCGCGAGGTCCGCTTCCCGAACTCGGAGCTCGAGAGCCGCCCGTACGCCTCCAACATCCGCCACTACATCTGGAACTCGGTGATGACCCGCGCCGACCAGAAGTACGGCGGGGACGACTTCGAGGAGCCCAGCAGCGCCCTGCTGAACGGCCGCCAGATCGCCGTGCCGACCGTCTCCGGCCGCTCGGTCGACGACGCCACGGAGGCGCTGGAGGACCTCGGCTTCGACGTCGAGGAGGGGGCGACCATCGACTCGTCGCTCCCCGCCGGCGTGGTGGCGGGCACCGACCCGGCCGCGGGCACGACCGTCGCGCGCTACTCCGACATCGCCCTGCTGATCAGCAACGGCTCGCAGGTCCCGGCTCCCGCCACCCAGGCACCGGCTCCGGCTCCGACCGGCACGGGAGTCCCCGCGACCGAGGCTCCCCCGGCGACGCCCACGGCGACCCCGACAGCGACAGCCACGGCGACTCCGACGGCGGAGGTCGAGGAGTGAGCTTCGACGCGGACTTCCTCGGCGTCCCCGCGGGTGCGCCGCGCCTGAGGGTCGAGCGCCCGGTGCGGCTCCTGCCGTACACGCACTTCGAGGTGCTGCTGGATCCGGAGCGGCGCCTGGCCGTCTCGACGGCCGTGAACATCGACGGCGCGCGCCTGGTCGAGCTCGGCCGTGGCGACGACTGGCACCTCGACGACCGCATTCCCGCCTCCGAGCAGACCGGGCCGGAGGTGTACGCCCGCAACGACCTCGACCGCGGCCACCTGGTCCGCCGCCGCGACCCCGTCTGGGGCGACCGGGACGAGGCCGCCGCGGCCAACCGCGACAGCTTCTGCTACACGAACGCCGCGCCCCAGGCGAGCGGCTTCAACCAGTCGCAGGAGCTGTGGCTCGGGCTCGAGACGCTGGTGCTCGAGTACGCGCAGACCTGGCGCACGCGCCTGAGCGTCTTCACCGGGCCCGTGCTCGCGGACGACGACCCGGTCTACCGCGGTACGGGCATCCCCCGCCACTTCTGGAAGATCGCGGCGTGGAGCCCGGACGGATCGACGCTCGCGACGAGCGCGTACCTGCTCGACCAGAGCGAGCTCGTGGAGCGGGTGCGCGAGGGCCTGGTGCCGCTCGGCGGCTTCAGGACGTTCCAGCTGCCCGTCGCCGCGATCGGCGAGCTGACCGGTCTCGACGTGGACCTCCTCGCCGGGGCCGACGTGCTCGGCTCGGCAGGACTCCGGCCGGAGCCGTGGCGCGAGATCGTCGAGCCGTCCGACGTGGCGAGCGGCCTCCTCCCCCGCTGAGGCCCCGCCGGGGGCAGGATGGGCGGATGAGCACCCCCGTCCTGGTCGAGATCACCTCCGGCGCCGTCGTCCTCCGCGACCCGGAGGGTCCGCTCGTCCGCGTCGACGAGGCGGGCTACCTCCGCGGCGACGGGGTCTTCGAGACCGTCGCGGTCCTCGACGGACGTCCCCGCGCTCTCGGCGAGCACCTCGAGCGGCTGGCCGGATCGGCCCGGGCCGTCGGGCTGACGATCCCGGAGGCGCCGCTCTGGTCCCGAGCGGTCGACCTCGCCGTGGCGGAGCACGACCGGGTCGACGACCTGACGGTCCGCTTCATCGCCGCCCACGGGTCGGGCGACTCCGCCCGGTGCACCGTGCGCGCGACTCCGACTCCCGACTCGAGAGCGCTCCGGGAGAAGGGCGCGGCCGTCGTCGTGCTGGACCGCGGGTACGCGAGCGGTCCGCTCGCGCCTTGGCTGCTCCCGGGCGTCAAGACCACCTCGGGCGCCGTCACCCGGGCGGCGCTGCGCGAGGCGGCGTCCCGGGGCGCGGACGACGTGGTCTGGCGCACGAGCGACGGGCTTCTCCTCGAGGGGGCGACATCGAGCCTGGTGCTCCTCGGCGACGGGGTGCTCGCGACGCCGCTCTCGGACAGCGTGCTCGCCGGCACGACGGTCGAGCAGGTCCTCGCGCTGGGCGAGCGCCGCGGGCTCGCGTCGTCGCGCCGCGAGCTGCCGGTCTCGGCGCTCACCGGTGCCGATGCGGCGTGGCTGGTGTCGAGCACCCGGCGGGCGATCCCCGTCCGCTCGGTCGACGGCGCACCGCTCGCGATCGACGCGGGCCTGACGGCGGCGTTCGAGGCGGGGCTGCTCGCCGGCTGATCGCGTCCGCGGCCCGGACTCCCTGCGCGTCAGGCCGCTGCGGCCAGCGCGCGGGAGGTGTGCGGGCCGACGCCGGCCTCCTCCGCGTCTCCGAGATCGGCGAGCGTGTCGACGTCCAGCCTCAGCGTCGACGAGCCGGGCAGCACGACGACGGCGCAGCCCGCGTCGCGGTGCCGGGCCAGCGAGCCCGGGCCGAACGCCGGAGCGACGAGGGCCCCGGCCGCCAGCAGGAGCGCCGTGGTGCCGCTCCCCTCACGGTCCGGGACGACGGCCGGGAGCGACCGCGTCGCGAGCGCCTCGGAGAGGTCCGACGGCAGCAGGGCGGGCAGGTCCCCGGTCAGCACGATCACCGGGGCGCCCGGCCGGCGGTGCAGGGCGGCCTCGGCTCCCCCGGACACGGCGGCGTCGAGGGTCCCCGGGTCGGGCACCACCACCAGCTGCGGGTGCTCCGCCCGTGCGCGGTCGGACGCACCGGCGTCGGAGGTGACCAGGAGAAGGCTCGCCACCGGCTCCGCGGCGGCCACGGCGGCGAGCGTGTCCAGGAGGAACGCCTCGGCCAGCGCCGCGCGGCCCGGCACGTCGAGGCGCGTCTTCGAGCCGCCGCGGCCCTTGAACACGACGACCGCGCTCCAGCCGGTCACGCGCGCTCCTCGCGCGAGGCTGCTCCGGCCGCGAAGCCCTCGGCGAAGGCCTCGTCGGCGCCGAGGCGGAACATGTCGTCGGGGCCCGTGCGGGTCAGCGTGCGGGCACCCGGGCTCTCGACCCTCGTCACCAGGCGGGCGAGCCCGCGGACGACGGCGACGGGGCGTCCGCTCGCCTTGCCCTTCACCAGGTCGCCGAGCGCGGCGATCTCGTCCGCGACGGCCGGCATGGTCACTCCCAGCGTGCGCCCCAGGGCGTCGACCCCGCCGCGGAGGTCGTCGATCACGAGGACGCCCGCGGCTCCGATGGCCGCGTCGGTCTGCCCGACCCGCCAGGCGCGGCCCAGGGTGTCGCTGACGAGCACGCCCACCTCCACGCCGAGTCTCTCCCGGAGGCCCGCGCAGAGGGCCCGCGCCGAGGCGTCCGGGTCGACGGGGAGGAGGAGGACCGTCCCCTCCGCGACGTTGCTGGCATCGACTCCGGCCGCCGCCTGCACGATCCCGAGGCGGTTCTCCACGATGCGGGTGACGCCGGAGCCGTGCGCCCGGGTGGCGACGACGCGGACGGTCTCGGCCGTGATCGCGTCCTCGCGGTCGGCCGCGGGGACGACGCGCCCCTCCGCCTTCGAGACGATCTTGCTCGTGACGACGAGGATGTCGCCGTCCGCGGGCCGGTCCTCCTCGGCGGCGGCGGCGACGGCCGCGAGGATCAGCTCGAGCAGGTCGTCACCGGGAGTCACCTCCGGGATGCCGTCGAGGGCCCAGGTCTGCACGCGCGTCTCGCTCACCGGTCCATTCTCCCGGCTGCCGCGGGCGCACGGGTCCACGGCCCGGGATCGCCCGGGTGGACGATCGGCGGCGCCTCAGCCGGCGGCGAGGTACGCGGCGACCGCGGGCGGCACGTAGGGGGCGACGTCGCCGCCGAGGGAGGAGACCTGCCGCACCAGCGAGCTCGACACGTGGGCGTGCGCGGGATCGGGCAGCAGGAACACCGTCTCGACGTGCGCGAGGTTGCGGTTCACGATCGCCATGGGGGTCTCGTACGCCACATCGACCTGCGAGCGGATGCCCTTCACCAGGATGCTCGCGCCGACGTCGGTGCAGTAGTCGACGAGCAGGCCCATGCTCCACGAGGCGACGACGATCCGCCCCTCGACCCCGGCCTCCGCGATCGACTGCTCGATCAGCGAGACGCGCTGGGCGATCGGCAGCAGCGCCGTCTTGGCGGGGTTGTGCACCACCACGACGTGCAGCTCGTCGACCAGGCGCGCGGCCCGCTCGATCACGTCGAGATGACCGAGGGTCACGGGGTCGAAGGAGCCGGGGACGACGGCGATGCGGGCCATGCCGACAGAGTAGCGGGCGGGCACCGCCTAGCTCTTGGCGAGGAACTCCCGGTCGCGGTCCTGCACGCGGCGCGCGAGCGCGGCACGGAGCCGGTCGTGCGCGGCGAGCGACGGGTCCTCCGCGAGGAGCCGCTCGGCCAGCGCCCGCACCTCCACGATCACGTCCGCGTCCTGCACCACCCGCAGCAGGCGGAGCGACGAGCGCCCGCCGGACTGCGAGTCGCCCAGCACGTCGCCCTCGCGGCGCAGCTCGAGGTCGACCTCGGCGAGCGCGAAGCCGTCGAGCGTCGCGGCGACCGCCTCCACCCGCTCGCGCGCGACCGTCCCCGCCTCCGCCGCCGTCACGAACAGGCACACCCCCGCGACGCCGCCGCGCCCGATGCGCCCGCGGAGCTGGTGCAGCTGCGAGACCCCGAACCGCTCCGCGTCGAGCACGACCATCATCGAGGCGTTCGGCACGTCCACGCCGACCTCGATGACCGTCGTCGACACCAGGACGTCGATCTCCCCCGCGGCGAAGGAGCGCATCACGGCGTCCTTCTCCTCCGTCGTCATCCGCCCGTGCAGCGCGGCCGACCGCCGCTTCCCGAGCAGCGGATGCGCGCGCACGCCCTCCAGCGTGGCCGCGACGGTCGTGAGCGGCGCGGCGGCGTCCTCCTCGGGCGGCTGCGCGCCCTCGGCGGGCTCCCCCGGCTCGATCGCCGGGCAGACGAGGTAGACCTGGTGCCCCGAGCGGATCTCCTCCTCGGCGCGCTCCCAGGCCCGCGCGATCCACGCGGGGTGGTCGGCGAGCGGGACCACGTGGCTCGTGATGCCGGGGCGCCCGGCGGGCAGCTCGCGGATGGTCGAGGTGTCGAGATCGCCGAAGACCGTCATGGCGACGGTCCGCGGGATGGGCGTGGCCGTCAGCACCAGCACGTGCGGCGGGGTGGCGCCCTTCCGGCGCAGGGCGTCCCGCTGGTCCACGCCGAAGCGGTGCTGCTCGTCGATCACGACGAGGCCCAGGTCGTAGAAGGAGACCGCGTCGCCGAGGAGGGCGTGCGTGCCGACGACGATCTTCGCCGTGCCCGAGACGATCCGGAGGAGGGCCGCACGGCGCTGCGCCGCCCCCAGCCCGCCGGTGAGGAGGGTCGGCACCAGCTCGGCCGCGAGCTCCGGGCCGAGGGTCCTCGCAATCGAGCGGAGGTGCTGCCCCGCGAGCACCTCTGTGGGAGCGAGCAGAGCCGCCTGCCCGCCGCTCTCGGCCGTGGCGAGCATCGCCCGGAGCGCGACGAGGGTCTTGCCGGAGCCGACCTCGCCCTGCACCAGCCGGGTCATCGGGCTCTCAGCGGCCAGGTCGGCGGCGATCTCGTGCCCCACCGCGGTCTGGTCGCCGGTGAGGGCGAAGGGCAGCGCGGCGTCGAAGCGCTCGAGCAGCCCGCCGGGGCCGGGCACGCGGGCGGTCGCGGGGCTGCTGCGCGCCGAGGCCCGGCGCTCGAGCAGGGCGAGCTGCAGGAGGAACGCCTCGTGGAAGCGCAGCGTCTCGCGCGCCTGCGCCTCCTCGCCCTCCCGCTGCGGGCGGTGGATCAGCTCCAGCGCCTCGCCGAGGCCCAGCAGCGAGCGGCCGGCGCGCACCTGCTCGGGCATCGGGTCGGGCACGTCGCGCAAGCCGTCCAGCAGCACGCCGATCGCGGCCTGGAGCTGCCAGCTCGAGAGCGCGCTGGTCGCCGGGTAGATCGGGATCGGCCGCTCGGCCCAGTCCTTCGCGAGCTCACCGCCTCCCGTCTCCGTCGCGGCGGCCTCCTCGTCGTCGAACAGGCGGTAGTCGGGATGCGTGAGCTGCGGGGTGTCGCGGAACATCGAGACCGTGCCCGCGAAGATCCCGCGCACGCCGCGGTGGAGCTTCGCCGCGCGCCAGGGCTGTCCGAAGAACGTCAGCGAGAGCGTGCCCGAGCCGTCCGAGATGACGACCTCGAGCAGGGTGCCGCGCCGGTTGCGCATCGGCCGCTCGCGCACCTCGCGCACCTCCGCCACGATCGTCACGCTCTCGCCCACGGGGAGGCGCGAGAGCGCCGTCAGCTCGCCCCGCTTCGCGTAGCGGCGCGGGTAGTGGCCCAGGAGCTCGCCGACCGTGCGGTACCCGAAGGCCTTCTCGACCGCGCTCGCCGTGCGCGGCCCGATCAGCGGCGCGAGCGAGGCGTCGAGGGGGTCCGGGATCACCTAGCGATCATAGGTCGGACCTCGGGCGCGCGAGCCGGGCGACCGGGTCCAGCGCCGAGCGCGGCACGACCGACGCGAGCACCCGACGACCGGCACCCGCGGAGCCGCGGAGCGCGGCGGCCACGGCGGTCGCGTCGTCCCACGCCTCCGACTCGCTCGCGGACGGCGAGTAGCGCCGGCGCTCGACGCGCTCCCGGAGCCCCTGCAGACGTGCCGCCGCTCCGGGGTCGAGGGCGGGAGCCATGCGGGCCTCCTGCGCGCGCGGAGACTCCGTGTCCTCCACGGGGACGCCCAGGTCGCGGGCGGTCGCCAGCAGCTCGGCCCACGCGGCCTCGACGGAGCCGGAGCGCGCGGACCGGCGCCGCAGCGCGCGCTGGACGGCGCGCATCAGCCAGGGGACGAGCACGAGCAGCAGGAGCAGCACCCAGAGCGTGGCCGCGGGAGCCGCCGTGGTGCTCGAGGCGCCGACGGCACCGGGGGTCGGCGTCGCCGACGCGGCCGTCGGAGTGGGTGTCGCGGCGGGAGCGCTGGTCGCACCGGGCGCGGTGGTCGCGGTCGAGCCCGGGGCGGTGGGGCCCGAGGACGCCGTCGCGCTCGGCAGGGTGTAGGAGGCCGGAGCGCCGCGGCTGGGCGTCGGCTCGAAGGGCAGCCAGCCGACTCCCTCGAAGTACAGCTCGGGCCAGGCGTGCAGGTCGGAGGAGAGGACGCGGTAGGTGGTCAGGTCGCTGCCGCCGGAGGGCACGACGGAGCCGGGCTGGTAGCCGATGGCGAGCCGCGACGGGATCCCGAGCTCGCGCGCCATCACCGCCATCGCCGAGGCGAAGTGGACGCAGTAGCCCTCCTTCGTCGTCAGGAACGCCGAGAGCACGCCGACTCCGTCGCCGTCGTAGCCCTCCTCCGCGGGGGTGTCCTCGGAGTAGCGGAACTCGGACGAGCGGAAGTACGTCTGCAGCGCGCGCGCCCGGTCGTAGGCGGTCGGAGCCTCCGCCGTGACCTCCTCGGCGGTGGTGCGGACGATCTCGGGCACGTCGTCGGGGAGCGAGAGGTACCGGTCGACGCCGGACGGCGCGGGCGCGGCGAGCAGCTGCTGCGGGTCGGGCTCGAGCCGCAGCGCCTGCACCTGGTAGTCGTCTCCGGAGCGGGTCGTCGCGTCGCCGCGGATCGAGCCGTCCTGCACGTCCTGGAGCCAGCCGTCGCCGACGCCCGTCAGCGACGAGACCGGATACGGCACGGGGAGCCACTGGCTCCGCAGCGTCTCCACCGAGACGTCGACCTCCTCCGCCTCGCGCGGCACGCTCTCGGAGAGCCCCTCGGGCGCGATCGGCGCCTCGATCGGAGCGGTCTGCTCCGTCTCGCTCGGCGCCCAGTCGTCACCGTCGAAGTCCGAGACGGTCAGCACGCGGAGGTAGACGGGCAGGTCGGAGTCGGTGGCGTAGCGCAGCACGGTCACGGGGTTCGGGCGGCGCAG
Organism: Rathayibacter sp. AY1F6; assembly: GCF_002932035.1. Lineage (NCBI taxonomy): Bacteria > Bacillati > Actinomycetota > Actinomycetes > Micrococcales > Microbacteriaceae > Rathayibacter > Rathayibacter sp. AY1F6. The sequence goes on from NZ_PSVD01000001.1 coordinate 149,044, forward strand.
GTCCGCGCCGAGAGCGACCACCGGGTCGATCGCGCCGTTGAAGAGGCTGCCGGAGACGCCCGAGGGGGCGGTGGTGCGCGCGTAGCCTGCCGCCGACCCGGCGACGACTCCCGCGCCCAGGACGACGACGGTCACGGCCGCGAAGGCGGGCAGCACGGCCGCGGCCGCGCTCGGGCCGCTCGGGCGGCGAGGGGCGGCCGTGGCGGCGAGCACGCCCGCGTAGGCGAGCGCAGTGACGACGAGGCTCGCCCAGGACACCTCGGAGGGGTCCACGATCGCCGGCACCGCGAGCAGCGCCGCAGGGAACAGACCGGCCAGGGCGGGGAGGCGGACGGAGAAGGCGAACAGGTCGGCCGCCCAGGCGAGCACGACCACCCCGCCGATCAGGAGGAACGAGATGCCGTCGTCGGCGATGGCCGGGAGCCCCTGCTGGGCGATGGACTGGAAGCCGCCCTGCGCGAGCGCCTCCGCCTGCGCGACGGCGCCGGGCGTGGGGATCACGAACAGCAGGGCCCGACCGGGCACGAACATCGCGGTCAGCACGCCGACCATCGTCAGCGTGCCGAGGATCGGCGGGACGACGGGGTGCACGCGCAGAGCCCGGGCGGCGGCCGGGACGCCGAGCACCACGGCGACCGCGCTCGCGAGGAGCACCAGCCAGTCGACGCCGACGAGGAGCCGCCCGATCCCGGCGGCGGCGGCCGTGATCGCGAGGAAGAGCAGACCGCTCAGAGGAGCCGACCCGGCGCGCGGATCGCTCTCGACGCGGCGGCTCACGCCACCACCCGCAGAGCGAGAGCCTGCGCCCACGCCTCCTCGACGGAGGCACTCGGGTCGACGGACACCGCGTACCAGCCGAGCGAGGCGAGAGCCGCCTCCTCCTCAGCGGTGCCGGCGACGACGAAGGCGATCGCGGGGCGCGACTGCGCGGCCAGGGAGCCGAGGGCGTCGAGGTCCGACTCGAGGAGTCGGGTGAGGACGGCGAAGACCGGTCGCACTCCCCCGGTGTCGCGCATGTCGGCCGAGATCCGGGTCACCGCGTCGACCGACTCGCGCGAGGGCGCCAGCTCGGCCAGGCGCAGCAGCACGTCGTGCGCCACCTCGCGCTCGTCCTCCGAGTGCTCCGGCTCGCCGTCCGCACCCGTCTCGACGAGGTGGGTCTCGAAGCCGCGGTCGAGCAGGTGCACGGCGAGGGAGGCCGTCATCGACACCGCCCACTCGAGCCGGTCGTCGCCGCGCCGCTCGAGCACGCGCTCGGCCCGGGTCTCGAGGAGGATCCACGCGTGCGGATCGGTGTTCTGCTCGTCCTGGCGGACCATGAGCTCACCGGAGCGGGCGCTCGCCCGCCAATGCACCCGGCGCATGGCGTCCCCCGGGCGGTAGTCGCGCGGGATCACGTCGTCCGTGCCGGCGCCGGCCGTCGCGTGCGCGACCGGGCTCGATCCGCCTGCTCCGTGCGCGTCCAGGACGTCGCTCTGGAGCGGCACGACCCGCGGAGTCACGACGAACGGCTGCGCAGCCCCCACGACGCTCTCGCGGAGCGCGAGCCCGAGGCCGTCGCCGCGCACCAGGCGCAGCGGGCCGATGCGGTGGATCCCGCGCCGCTCGGCGGGCAGACGGTAGCGGGCGCGCACGCGGCCGCCCGACGGGACGCCCGGCAGCCCGAAGACGCCCTCGGCGACCGGCCGGCCGACGACGACCCCGCGCTCCACGCGCTCGAGCCGGTCGTGGGCGCGCGCCCCGCTGCGGACGGCGCGGCCGCGGTTCTCGAGCAGCACGTCGACCTCCACCACGTCGCCGGCCGCGACGGTCTGGGGAGCGAAGCGGCGCTGCACTCGGAACGACGCCGGCGCCAGGAGCAGGGAGACGAGCGCGCCCAGGGGCAGGCCCAGCAGCACCAGGCCGACGAACAGCAGCTCGCGGAACTCCGACAGCGGCGCGATCACCACTCCCGCGACGCCCAGCAGAACGAGCGCCCAGCCGCGCAGCGTCAGCGCGACCCCGCGGAGCGCGGGCAGACCGCCGAGACGGGACGACGGCGTCTCGGCGGCGCGGGCCTCAGTCGCCACGGTTGCCGAAGGGGACGGGGGTGGCCGCGACGATGCGCTGCACGATCTCGGTGACCGAGTGCGAGGATCCGGCGCCGGAGCGGCCGGGGAGGCGCGTGGCGGGCAGGAGGCGGTGGCCGAGCACGGGGACGGCGAGCGCGTCGACGTCGTCCGGCACCACGAAGTCGCGGTCGCTGAGGGCGGCGAGAGCCTTCGCGGCGGCGATCAGCTGGAGCGTGGCGCGCGGGCTCCCCCCGAGCCGCAGCTCGGGGTCGACCCGCGTGGCCTGCATGATCGCCACCACGTACTCCTGCACGGGTGGTGCGACGTACACGGAGCGCACGTAGGCCATCATCCGCTCGAGCTCGGCGAGGCCCACGACGGGCCGCAGCTCCTCGAGCGGGCTGGCCGAGTCGCGGGTGCGGATCATCTCGAGCTCGGCGCGCTCATCGGGGTAGCCGAGCGAGAGGCGGGCCATGAAGCGGTCGCGCTGGGCCTCGGGCAGCGAGTAGGTGCCCTCCATCTCGACCGGGTTCTGCGTCGCGATCACGGCGAAGGGGCGCGGGAGGAGGTGGGTGGTGCCGTCGACCGAGACCTGGCGCTCCTCCATGCACTCCAGCAGCGCCGACTGCGTCTTGGGCGAGGCCCGGTTGATCTCGTCGCCGATCAGGATGTTCGCGAAGACCGGGCCCGGCTTGAACTCGAAGTCGCGGGTCGCCTGGTTGTAGACCGAGACCCCCGTGACGTCGGAGGGGAGCAGGTCGGGCGTGAACTGGATGCGCGCGACGCTGCCGCCGACCGAGGCCGCCAGCGACTTCGCCAGGACCGTCTTGCCGGTGCCGGGGACGTCCTCCATCAGGAGGTGCCCACCGGCGAGGAACACCGTCAGCGCCATCGAGACCTCGGCCGACTTGCCGTCGATCACGCGGGTGAGGTTCCCGAGGACGGCGCCGCAGTGCGCCGTGAACTCCTCGCGGGTCAGGGGCGTCTCGGGAGCCGCTCGGCGGCCGACAGCGGAGCGGGTGTCTTCGAGCGACGTCATAGCTAGGGATTCTCGCAGTCCTGACGGGAAAAGGGTCCAGGTTCCGAGAGTTCGCAGTGTGCCGCCAGGCGGGAGCGCGCGGCGGCCGCCGGACGCCGTGGGCAGGGGTGCCGCCCTATGCTCGATCCGGTGACCAGGATCATCGCCGGATTCGCCGGCTCGCTCACCCTCCGGGTCCCGCGCGCGGGCACCCGCCCCACCAGCGACCGCGTGCGCGAGGCCGTCTTCTCGGCCCTCGAGGCCCGGGACGCCCTCGACGGCGCGACGGTGGTCGACCTCTACGCGGGCTCCGGCGCCCTCGGGCTCGAGTCGGCCAGCCGCGGAGCGAGCGCGGTCGTCCTGGTCGAGCGCGACCCGAAGGCCGCCCGGACCGCGGGCGAGAACGCACGGGCGATCGTGACCGCGGCTGCCAAGAACAAGCGGCCCGCCCCGCGGATCGAGGTGGTGACCGGCTCGGTCCGCTCCTTCCTCGACGGGTCCCCGGCCCTCAACACGGACACGGTGTTCCTCGACCCGCCCTACGACCTCGGCGAGGACGACCTCGCCGCCGATCTCGCCGGCGTGCTGCCGCTGCTGCGCGAGGACGCGGTGGTCGTCGTGGAGCGGAGCTCCCGCAGCCCGGAGCCGCGCTGGCCCGCGGGTCTGGAGCGGGAGCGGAGGAAGGACTACGGCGAGACCACGATCTGGTGGGCTTCACCGGCGTCGCCCGTCTCGCCCGCTTCCTCCGCGGCCGGCTGACCGGCCTCAGCCCGCCGCGCCGTCCCAGCCGAGGTACGGGTCCCAGCCCCCGCGCCCCTCGAGCGCGACCCCGCCCAGGCGCACCTCCGGGTCCCCCTCGCGGACGACCCCGAGCGGGACGAAGCCCTCCGGCAGCGCCGCGGCGGGCGGGAAGCACGCGAGCATCGCGTGGTCCTCGCCGCCTCCCAGCACCAACGCCCTCGCCAGGTCGAGGTCCACGCCCTCCACGCCCGTGAGCCCGCGCGCGTGCACGTCGACCGCCGCGGCATCGAGGTCGATCGCCACTCCGCTCGCACGCGCCATCCGACGGGCGTCGAGCACCACGCCGTCCGAGACGTCCATCATCGCGGTGGCGGTCCCGCCCGCGGCCTCGCCCGCGGAGATCGGCGCGGTCGGGCGCAGCTGCGCCTCAAGGAGGGACGGATGCCGCTCGCGGAGCCGGGCGGCGAGGTCGGCCGACGGCTCCCCGTCCCGCCGCGCCTGCTCGAACAGCAGGCGCAGCCCGAGCCCCGCTCGTCCCAGCGGACCGGCCACGGCGAGCACGTCCCCCGGCCTCGCACCGCTGCGGAGCACCGGCGGTCGTCCGTCGAGCGAGCCGAACGCCGTGATCGAGAGCGTCAGCGTCGCGGAGGCGGACAGGTCTCCCCCGACGACTCCGCATCCCGGCGCCATCGCGGCGCAGCCGGCGGCGAGGCCGCCCGCGATCCCCTCCAGCACGTCGACGCCCAGCGACTGGGGTGCCGCGAGCGCGACGACGAGCCCGGTGGGACGGGCCCCCATCGCCGCGACGTCGGCGAGGTTCGAGGCCGCCGCCTTCCAGCCCAGGTCCGCCGGGCGCGACCAGGCCAGCCGGAAGTCGGGGCCGTGCACCATCATGTCCGTGGTCACCACGAAGCGGCCGTCGGGAGCGCGCAGCACCGCGCAGTCGTCGCCGGGCCCGACCAGGGTCTCCGCGCCCGGGCCGCCGAGCCGGGCCAGCACCCTCGCGAGCACCTCGCCCTCGCTGAGCTCGGCCAGGGTGGGACTCCGATCCTCTGCCATGGTTCACACGCTAGCGTTGACGGCGATGTCCCCCCGCCGACTCCGCTCCCCCCTTCTCGCCGCCGCCGCCGTCCTGCTGCTCTCGGGCTGCTCGGCCAGCGTCGCCCTCGAGCCCGCCGCCGATGCGACGAGCACCGGCTGCGCGGAGGTCTCGGTGCGCCTGCCCGACGTGGTCGCGGAGCAGCCCGAGCGCGAGACGAACGCTCAGGGCACCGCCGCCTGGGGCACCCCGGCCGCCGTCATCCTCCACTGCGGAGTCGAGGTGCCCGGCCCGACGACGGACCTCTGCGTGAACGTCAGCGGAGTCGACTGGATCATCGACGAGACGCAGAAGGACGAGGACATCTACACGCTGACCACCTACGGTCGCGATCCCGCGGTGGAGATCACCGTCGACCAGAGCCGCGCGTCCGGATCCTCCGCCGCGCTCGACCTGGCGAACGCCGTCTCCTACGTCCCGCAGACGCGCGAGTGCACCGACGTCTCGGACGCCGACACCCTCGATCCGACGGACACGCCCACCGGCTGAGCTTCAGCGTCAGACGCCGAGGGCTCGACTCGCTGCGGTGAGCGCACCATCGGAGGTCGCCCCCAGCTCGCGCGCGCGGGACGCGAACACGGCGGCCGCGGCCTGCAGCTCGCGCTCCAGCGCGTCCACGCCTCCCGCGACGACCGTGCCCGCACGGCCGCGCGTCTCGACCAGGCCCGCCGACTCCAGCTCCCGGTAGGAGCGGGCGACCGTCCCCGCGGCGACGCCCAGCGTCTCGGCCAGCGCGCGCACCGGCGGCAGCCGCGTGCCGACCGGCAGCTCGCCCGCGGCGATCAGAGCGGTGATCTGCTCACGGATCTGCTCGAAGGGCGCCGCGGCCGCGCCCGCCTCGACGCGGAGCGCGAGCGCCGACGTCATCGGGCGGCGACCGGGACGCGGTCGAGCGCCGAGTCGAGCAGCTCGCTGATCAGGTCCGGGTAGTCCACGCCGCTCGCGCCCCACATGCGCGGGAACATCGAGACCGGCGTGAAGCCGGGCATGGTGTTGATCTCGTTGACGACGAAGCCGTCGACGGTGAGGAAGAAGTCGACCCGGGCGAGGCCCTCGGCTCCGATCGCGTCGAAGGCGCGGATCGCGAGGGACCGCATCTCGGAGAGCTCGCCGTCGGTGAGATCGGCCGGGCAGACCAGCTCGATGCCGGACGCCCCGAGGTACTTCGCCTCGAAGTCGTAGAAGCCGCGGCCGGTGACGACCACCTCGCCGGCGACGGAGGCGCGGGCCGGAGCACCGCGGCGGCCGCCGAGCACGCCGATCTCTACCTCGCGGCCGACGATGCCCGACTCGATCAGCACCCGCGAGTCGTGCGCGAACGCCTCCTCCAGCGCGGCCTCGAGCTGCTCGCGCTCGTCGATCCGGCTGACGCCCACGCTCGAGCCGGCCCGCGCCGGCTTCACGAACGCGGGCAGGCCCAGCTCGTCGAGGGCCGAGGAGGCGTCGCCCGGGTCGGCGCGCCACTCCGCCTCGGTCACGAGGTACCAGGGCGCCACCGCGAGGCCCGCGGCCCGCAGCACCGTCTTGGTGAAGTGCTTGTCCATGCCGAGCGCCGACGCGAGCACGCCCGAGCCGACGTAGGGCAGCCCGACGAGCTCGAGCATCCCCTGGACGGTGCCGTCCTCGCCCCACGGGCCGTGCAGGATCGGCAGCACCACGTCGACCTCGCCGAGCGAGCGCGTCGCGCCGTCCTCGGTCGTCACGGTGAGCTCACGCGAGAGGGCCGACTCCGGCCAGCGCACACGGGAGCCGTCGTCCTCGACGCGGGGCAGCGACGCGGCATCGAGAGCGAACTTCTCAGGACGGTCCTCCTCGAGCACGAAGGCGCCGTCGGAGGTGATCCCGACGGTGATCACCTCGAAGCGGTCACGGTCGATCGCCCGCAGCACCCCGGCCGCCGTTGCGCAGCTGATCGAGTGCTCGCTGGAGCGCCCCCCGAACAGAACGGCCACGCGGAGCTTGCTGGTCATCGAGGTTCCTCTCACCCTGTGGCTCGTCCGAATCCGTGGTCAGGTGCGGCGCGATGTCCTTCGGATCGAGCGTACCGGCGAGCACCTGCGACACCTGCTCGACGATGGGCATGTCGACTCCCCTGGCGCGCGCCAGCTCGAGGACCGGCGCGACGGAGGCGAGCCCCTCCGCCGTCTGCTGCATCGACTTCACCACGTCGGTGAAGCTGTAGCCCTGGCCGAGCAGGCGCCCGGCCGTGTTGTTGCGCGAGAGGGACGAGCTCGACGTCGCGATGAGGTCGCCGAGCCCAGCGAGTCCGGCCATCGTCTCGGCCTGTCCGCCGTACGCGACCGCGAAGTCGGTCATCTCGGCGAGACCGCGCGTGATGATCGATGCCTTCGTGTTCTCGCCGTAGCCGACGCCGTCGACGATGCCGATCGCCACGGCGATGAGGTTCTTCAGCACGCCGCCGAACTCGGTGCCGATCACGTCGGTGTTGACGTAGGAGCGGAAGTAGCGGTTGGTCGCCGCGAGAGCCACCTCCTGCGCGGTGACGAGGCTCTCGGAGGCGATGACCGCCGCGGTCGGCTGCTCCTTGGCGATCTCGAGGGCGAGGTTGGGCCCGGAGGCGACGGCGATCCGGTCGAGAGAGACCGGCAGCATCTGCGCGATCACCTCGCTCATCCGCTGGCCGGTGCCCTTCTCGACGCCCTTCATCAGGCTCACCAGCACCGTGCGCTCGGTGAGGAACGGCGTGATCGCCTCGAGGTTGCTCCGCAGCGACTGCGACGGGATGGAGAGGTAGACGTGGTCCGCGCCCTCCAGCGCCTCCTCGATGCGCGGCGTGGCCCGGATGTTGCGCGGGAGGTTGATGCCGGGGAGGTAGTCGCTGTTGCGCTTGGCCTCGGTGATCTCGCGGGCCAGCTCGGCGCGGCGCGCCCACATCACGACGTCGGAGCCGCCGTCGGCGAGGATCTTCGCGAACGTGGTGCCCCAGCTGCCGGCGCCGAGGACGGCGACGCGGCGGGGCACGGGGATGGGCGCCTTCCTACTGCTCGGACTCAAAGCGACCCGTGCCCTTCTGGTTGTGCTCGGAGGGGTTCCAGCGCTTCTCGGGCGCCGCCTCGCCGCGCAGCTCCTCGAGCAGGGCGGTGATCGCCGCCATCACGACCGCGGAGGCCTCGTTGAGTGTGGCGGAGTCGAGGCTGCGTCCGCGGAAGGCGGACAGGTCGACGGGGTCGCCGACGATCACGTCGACGCGCTTGCGGCGGAAGAGGGTGATCCGCTTGGAGTAGCGGCCCATCAGCTGCTGCGCACCCCAGTGCGCGACCGGGACGACAGGCAGGCCGTACTGCAGCGCCATCCGCACCGCTCCCGTCTTGCCGCGCATCGGCCAGAGCTCGGGGTCGCGGGTGAGGGTGCCCTCGGGGTAGATGATGACCGAGCGGCCCTCGTCCACGAGAGCCTTGGCGGTCTTCAGCGGCTCGCTGCCGCGGACCGAGCCCGAGCGCTCGACGGGGATCTGCCCGGAGCCGCGCAGGATCGAGCCGAGCACGGGCACCGAGAACAGCGAGGCCTTGGCGAGGAAGCGCGGTGCGCGGCCGGCGCGCCACAGGGTCCAGCCCGTGATGATCGGGTCGATCTCGCTGTAGTGGTTCGGCGCGAACACGAAGGCTCCGGTGCTCGGGATCTTGTCGCCGTTCCGGATCCGCAGGTCGACCGAGGCGGTCATCACGGGGATCACCGCCGCCGCGAGGAACCAGAAGATGGACGGACGGCTTCGCTCAGACACCCGCCCATCCTCGCATCCCGCATCGGAGGGGCCGCGTCCCCACGCCCGGGAGCAGCGGGGCCCCGCGGTGGGAGGAGCGGCCCGGCCGCCGGGTACGGTACCGGCACGCCCCGTCCGCGTCGCCGCCCGTCGCCGTGGGACGCCGTCGGCCGAGCGCTCGGCCGCCTCGCCGACTCGCCGATCGCGCAGTCCGGCCTGGTGCTCCTGCTCGTGTGGGGAGTCGTGCTGCTCGCCACGCAGGCCGGACGCGACGCGGCCGCGCTCGGCGACGGCCTCCTGCTGACGCTCGCGGTCCTCGTCGGCGGCTCGGCGGCCGTCGCCCTCGTGATCGGTGGGGTCGACGCCCTCTGGCGCGTGGCGGTGGCACCGCTCGCCCACGTCGAGGCGGAGGCGACCGGCGGCGTCGCGGTCCTCGGACGCGGCCGGCTCGGAGCGGGCCTCCGTCGTGTCGAGCCGCGGTTCCCGCTGCCGACGCTGCGGCCCTACGCGGTGGTCGTGCCGCGCCGCCGGGGACTGACCGTCTCCTTCGGCGACTGGGGCGTCGTCGTGCCCTGGGCGCGGATCGCGCGGCTGGAGCGCCGGTGGGTGCTGGTGGGCCTGCGTCCGCGCGAGGCCCTCGAGGTCGTCCTGGCCGGCACGCGGCGCGGACGCCTCACGCTGGTCCTGGTCGAGTCGCCCGGACCGCTGAGCCTCCGGCCCGCGCCGGAGACGACGCTCGCGCTCCTCGAGAAGCGGATCCGGGGACGCCTGGAGGAGGACGCGGAACTGCCCGCGTGGGGCGCGCCCGGGCGCGACAGGACCCCGGGCCGCTGAGGACGGTCGTCCTCAGCGGCACCGGGGTCCCGGTGGGCGGCTACGCGTCGAGCGAGAAGTCGGCGCCCAGCAGCTCGAGCTTGGTGAGGAAGTTCTCGTAGCCGCGGCTGATGATGCCGACGTTCGAGACCGTCGAGGTGCCCTCGGCCGAGAGCGCCGCGATCAGGTGCGAGAAGCCGCCGCGCAGATCCGGCACGACGATGTCGGCGCCGTGCAGCTTCGAGGGTCCCGAGATCACGGCCGAGTGCATGAAGTTGCGCTGCCCGAAGCGGCAGGCCTGCCCGCCGAGGCACTCGCGGTGGATCTGGATGGTCGCGCCCATCTCGACGAGCGCGTCGACGAAGCCGAAGCGCTGCTCGTAGACGGTCTCGTGCACGATCGAGACGCCCTTGGCCTTCGTGAGCGCCACGACCAGCGGCTGCTGCCAGTCGGTCATGAAGCCGGGGTGCACGTCGGTCTCGATGATGACCGGCTTGAGCTCGCCGCCCGGGTGGTAGAAGCGGATGCCGTCCTCGGCGATCTCGAACGCGCCGCCGACCTTGCGGAAGACGTTGAGGAAGGTGGTCATCTCCTGCTGGCGGGCGCCGCCGACGAAGATGTCGCCGTCGGTCGCGAGGGCCGCGGCCGCCCAGGAGGCCGCCTCGTTGCGGTCGAAGAGCGCGCGGTGGGAGTAGCCGGTGAGCCGGTCCACGCCCTCGATGCGGATCACGCGGTCGGTGTCGACCGAGATGATGGCGCCCATCTTCTGCAGGATGTTGATCAGGTCCATGATCTCGGGCTCGATCGCCGCGCCCGAGAGCTCGGTGATGCCGGAGGCGCGCACCGCGGTCAGGAGGACCTGCTCGGTCGCTCCGACGCTCGGGTAGGGCAGCGACACCTTGGCGCCGTGCAGGCCCTCGGGTGCCGACATCCGGATGCCCGAGGGCAGCTTCTCGACGACGGCGCCGAAGTTGCGCAGCACCTCGAGGTGGTAGTCGATCGGGCGGTCGCCGATGCGGCAGCCGCCGAGGTCGGGGATGAACGCCTCGCCCAGGCGGTGCAGCAGCGGGCCGCAGAAGAGGATCGGGATGCGGCTGGAGCCGGCGTGCGCGTCGATGTCGGCGAAGTGCGCGGACTCGACGTTGGAGGGGTCGAGGATCAGCTCGCCCACCTCGGCGCCCTGCTTCACCTTGACGCCGTGGACTTCGAGCAGGCCCTTCACGACGCGGACGTCGCTGATGTCGGGCACGTCGCGGAGGGTGGAGGCGGTCTCGCCGAGCAGCGCCGCGACCATCGCCTTGGTGACCAGGTTCTTGGCCCCCTTGAGCTCGATCCGGCCCACCAGCGGTCGCCCGCCGTTGATGGTGATCCGCTCGGTCGTCATTCCCACCCGTGCTCCCGACGCCTTGGCGTCCTGCAGGGCCTTGGCGTCCTGAAGAAGTGTGTTCACGCTATTTCACCGGCAATGTCTTGGGCCGCCAGCTCTCGCGGCGGGTCTCGAATTCGGAAATGAGCGCTTCGTCGCGCAGGGTCAGGCCGATGTCGTCCAGGCCCTCGATCAGGCGCCATCGAGTGTAGTCGTCGATCTCGAAGTCGAAGGTCTCGCCACCGGCGGTGACCGTACGCGCAACCAGATCCACCGTCGGTTCTATTCCCGGGGTGCCCTCGATGATCTCCCACAGCCGCTCGACGTCGGGCTCCGAGACGACGGCCGCGAGCAGTCCCTGCTTGCCGGCGTTGCCCCGGAAGATGTCGCCGAAGCGGGGGGAGATGACGACCCGGAAGCCGAAGTCGCGCAGCGCCCAGACGGCGTGCTCGCGGCTGGAGCCGATGGCGAAGTCGGGGCCGGCGACGAGGATGCCGGCGCCGCGGTAGCGCTCCTGGTTGAGGACGAAGTCCGCGTCCTGCCGCCAGCCGTGGAAGAGCGCGTCCTCGAAGCCGGTCTTCGTGATGCGGCGGAGGTAGATGCCGGGGAGGATCTGGTCGGTGTCGACGTTGGCGCGCTTCAGTGGCGCGGCGAGGGCCGTGACGGTCTCGAACTTCTGCACGGTCAGACTCCTGCTCTCTCGCGGACCGGCTCCAGATCGGAGGGACTGGAGAGGGTGCCGCGCACGGCCGTGGCCGCGGCGACGAGGGGCGAGACGAGGTGGGTCTTCGCCCCCTTGCCCTGACGACCCTCGAAGTTGCGGTTGGACGTGGAGGCCACGCGCTCCCCCAGGACGAGCTGGTCGGTGTTCATCCCGAGGCACATCGAGCAGCCGGCGAAGCGCCACTCCGCGCCGAACGCGGTGACGATCCGGTCGATCCCCTCGGCCTCGGCCTCGAGCCGCACCCGGGCGGAGCCGGGGACGACCATCACGCGGACGCCGGGGGCCTTGGTGCGCCCCTCGACGACGGCAGCGAAGGCCCGCAGGTCCTCGATCCGCGAGTTGGTGCAGGAGCCCATGAAGACCACGTCGACCGGGATCTCCTTCATCGGCGTGCCGGGCTCCAGCGCCATGTACTCCAGCGCTCGCAGAGCGCTGGCGCGCTCGTTCGGATCGTCGAGAACGTCAGGGTCCGGTACCGCCTGCGAGAGCGAGACGCCCTGGCCGGGGTTCGTGCCCCAGGTGACGAACGGCTCGAGCGCGTCGGCGTCGATCACGACCTCGGCGTCGAACACGGCGCCCTCGTCGCTCGGCAGCGTCCGCCAGTAGGCGACCGCGGCGTCCCAGTCCTCGCCCGCCGGAGCGTGCGGGCGGCCGTGCAGGTAGGCGAAGGTCGTCTCGTCCGGCGCGACCATGCCGGCCCGCGCACCCGCCTCGATCGACATGTTGCAGATCGTCATCCGGCCCTCCATCGAGAGCGCGCGGATCGCGGAGCCGCGGTACTCGAGGATGTAGCCCTGGCCGCCGCCGGTGCCGATGCGCGCGATGACCGCGAGGATGATGTCCTTGGCCGTCACCCCCTCCTTCAGCGTGCCCTCGACCGTTATCGCCATCGTCTTGAAGGGTTGCAGCGGCAGCGTCTGCGTCGCCATCACGTGCTCGACCTCGCTCGTGCCGATGCCGAAGGCGATCGCGCCGAACGCGCCGTGCGTGGAGGTGTGCGAGTCGCCGCAGACCACCGTGACGCCGGGCATCGTCAGGCCCAACTGGGGGCCGACGACATGCACGATGCCCTGCTCGACGTCGCCCAGGGAGTGCAGGCGGACGCCGAACTCGCCGGCGTTGCGGCGCAGCGCGTCGATCTGGGTGCGGCTGATCGGATCCTCGATGGGGCGTCCGATCTCGAGGGTCGGCGTGTTGTGGTCCTCGGTGGCGATGGTGAGGTCCGGCCGGCGCAGCGGGCGCCCCGCGGCACGCAGGCCGTCGAACGGCTGCGGGCTGGTCACCTCGTGCAGCAGGTGCAGGTCGATGTACAGCAGGTCGGGAGCGCCGTTCTCGCCCGCGACGACGACGTGGTCGTCCCAGACCTTCTCGGCGAGGGTGCGCGGCTTCTCGGCTCTCCTGCCGGTCCCTGCTCCACTCGACGCGGGCGCGGCTGTGCCGGGTGTGGTCTCGATCATGACGGTTCCTTCTCCTCCTGGAGTCGCTGCTCGGCCGGGCGAGGCACCGCGACGAGGGAGGCCGTCAGTTCGAGGTCTCGTCGCGGCACGGAAGGAGGTGCGGGCCACTCAGCATGGACCGAGAATAGCACCGCGCTCCCCCGCCTCCCGGGCGGGCGCGGCACGGAGTCGCCCGGCTCAGGCGCGGGCGTCGAGCACGGCGTCGACGACGACGACGGTGACGTTGTCCCGTCCGCCGGCCTCGACCGCCGCACGCACGAGCGCCTGAGCGAGGTCGGCAGGGTCGCCGGAGTCGCGGCGGGCGAACAGGGCGGCGATCCGCTGGTCGGAGAGCTCCTTCGTCAGCCCGTCGGAGCAGAGCAGGTAGCTGGCGCGCGGCACGACGGGCAGCGTCCAGACGTCCGTCTCGACCTCCTCGTCGGCGCCGAGGGCGCGGGTGACGATGTTGCGGTCGGGATGCGACTCCGCCGACTCGGGGGTGAGCAGGCCGGCCGAGACGAGCTCCTGCACGGCGGAGTGGTCCACCGTCAGCTGCTGGAGTTCGGCACCGTCCCAGCGGTAGACGCGGGAGTCCCCGACGTTGAACAGCGCCCAGCGGGCCGGGCCCGCGGGCTCGGGGAGCACGAGCATCAGCCCGGTCAGCGTCGTGCCGCAGAGCGCACCGCCCACGTCGAGCGCGCGCACGGCCGTGTTGGCGCCCTCCACCAGGTCGAACACCGCGTCCACCGGACCCAGGCTCGTCGGCCGGTTCTCGCGCAGCGCCTCGACGGCGGCTGCGCTCGCGAGGTCCCCTCGTGCGTGCCCGCCCATCCCGTCCGCGACTGCCAGGAGCAGCTCGTCGGCGAGGAGGGCGTCCTCGTTGACGCGGCGGACGGCGCCGACGTCGGTGCTGCTGCTGACGGCGAGCCGCAGCGCCCCCTGGGGCAGGTCGACCGTGGTCGTCGTCATCGCGGGATCACTTCTCCTCGGCGGAGGACCGGGCGTCGTCCGCGACGACCTCGGGGTGCCCGTCGTGCAGCTGGATGTGGCGGTGCTCGCGGCGCATCTTCGCCAGGCTCGCCAGCGTCGCCACGGTCATGCTCAGCACGATGACCACGAGCGAGGTGATCGTGTCGATGTCCCACACCGGCACCGGCTCGCCCCCGTTGAGGAAGGGCAGGTCGTTCTCGTGCAGGGCGTGCAGGACGAGCTTCACGCCGATGAAGGCGAGGATGAACGCGATCCCGTACTTGAGGTACTCGAGCTTGTCGATCAGCCCGCCGAGCAGGAAGTAGAGCTGGCGGAGCCCCATCAGCGCGAAGACGTTCGCGGTGAACACGATGAAGGGGCTCTCGGTGATGCCGAAGATCGCCGGGATCGAGTCGAGCGCGAAGAGCAGGTCGGTCGAGCCGATCGCGAGGAAGACGATCAGCATCGGGGTGAAGTGGCGCGTGCCGTCGATCGTGGTGCGGATCCTGGAGCCGTCGAACGAGTCCGAGATCTTGACGCGGCGGCGCAGGAGCCGGATGAGCAGGTTGTCGGTGCCCTCGTCCTCGTCCTCCGCGCCGAACGCCTGGTTCCAGGCCGTGTAGACCAGGAACGCGCCGAAGAGGTAGAAGATCCAGCTGAAGCTCTCGATGAGCTGCGCGCCGAGCAGGATGAAGACGCCGCGGAAGACCAGCGCGATGATGATGCCCACCATCAGCACCTCCTGCTGGAGCTTCGCCGGCACCGCGAAGCGGCCCATGATGATGACGAAGACGAACAGGTTGTCGACCGAGAGGCTGTACTCGGTCAGCCAGCCTGCGACGAACTGGCCGGCCAGCTCGCCGCCGCCGAGGATCAGCATCAGCAGCGCGAACACGAGCGCCAGCGACACGTAGAAGCCGACCCACAGCCCCGACTCCTTCAGGCTCGGCACGTGCGGGCGCTTGTAGACCAGCAGCAGGTCGGCGGCGAGGATCAGGCTCAGGACGACGAACGAGCCGATCACGAACCAGACGGGCAGATCGAGCATGGGGGCCTTCCGAGTGGATGAGGGGCCGAAAGTCTCTCCCCGGGGAGCGGACGGCCGTGCCGGTCCGCGTCACCCGTCCCGCCCCGGCGCCGCGCAGGGGCGGTGCGTACTGACGGGAGCGGAAAGGCGGGATACTCCCCTTCGCGGATGCGATCCTAGCGCCGATCCGGCGGGATGCGGCCCCGGGGAGGCGGAGCGGGAACGAGGCGATCGGCGCGATGCGTCGAGCGGGTGCCGCGTGGCGAGCACCCGGTTGTTAAACGAGAAGAACCCCCGGTCAGACCGGGGGTTCTTCTCGTGTTGCCGTGGTGACCCCAGCGGGATTTGAACCCGCGTTACCGCCGTGAGAGGGCGACGTCCTAGGCCGCTAAACGATGGGGCCGCGTTTTTGCAACTCGAAGAGTGTTGCACACGGATCCGCATCGACGCAAATCGAGCGCCCGGCCCATCCGGTCTCCGCTCGGCCCCGGCCTTGCCCGCCGCCCGCCGAGGCGGTTGGCTCGGGGCATGAGACTGACGAAACTCGAGCACGCCGCCGTCCTGATCGAGGAGGACGGCGCCCGGCTGGTGATCGATCCGGGGTCCTTCACCCGGCCCGTCGAGGGGACGACCGACACCGTCGCCGTGGTGCTCACCCACGAGCACGCCGACCACTGGACCCCGGAGCAGCTGCAGCGCCTGCGCGACGCGGCCCCGTCGCTGCGGATCCTCGGCCCGGCCGGGGTCGCCGCCGCCGCCGAGGGCTTCGACGTCGAGACGGTCGCCGACGGCGATGTCGTGACGGTGGGCCCGTTCGAGCTGCGCTTCTTCGGCTCCCGTCACGCGGTGATCCACCGGAGCATCCCCGTCATCGACAACGTGGGCGTCCTCGTCAGCGGCCGCGTCTACTACGCCGGCGACTCCTTCACCGTCCCCGAGGGCGTCGACGTCGAGGTCCTCGCGGCCCCGTCGGGCGCGCCGTGGATGAAGATCGCCGAGGCGATGGACTACGTGCTCGAGATCGCGCCGCGGCACGCCTTCGCGACCCACGAGCAGGTCCTCTCGGAGGCGGGACGCGCGCTCGGCCACGACAGGCTCGGCTGGGCCGTGCGCGAGGGGGGCGGGGAGTACCACGCGCTCGAGCCCGGCGACGTGCTCGAGCTCTGACGCCGGGGACGACGACGGCCGGGTCGGGGGCGAGCCCCGGCCCGGCCGTCGTCGCGATCCGCTAGCGGATCAGTAGTACTCGCCCTGGCGGTAGTCCCAGGAGTTGAACTGCTCGGCGAGGTTCAGCATGATGCGCTCGTAGTCGAGCCCGCGGCGGATGAGCACGGGACCCGGGGTGATCGAGCGCTCGCCGCCCTGCACCGGGATGAGGGCGCCCGAGGCGTCCACCATCGAGACCATGACGCCCTGCTCGTGGCGGGAGTCCTCGTCCTTGTCCGGCTGGATCGAGGAGACGTAGGAGTCGGCCGAGACGATGACGTCGGCCTCGTTCTCGATCCGCTCGCCGATGTTCGCGACGCGGCCGCGGTTGCCCACGCCCGAGGGGTTGGCCGAGCTGGCGAAGGTGAGGGTGCGGTCGCGCTCCCACATGGTGGCGACCAGCTGCTCGGCCGGGCGGCCGAAGCGGATGACGAAGCAGCTGGTGCCCCGTCCGTCGCGGACCAGCTCGCGGGCGTCCTCGTCGATCAGGTCGACGGCCTCGGCCTTCCACGGGAGGATGCAGCCGAGCAGGACGTCCTGGTCCCAGTGCTTCTGGTAGAAGGCGAGGACCTCCTCGTTGAGCTCGGCGAGCTCGGTGAGCTGCTCGATGCTGGAGCAGAGCACGACGCCCGGCTTGTTGCGGTTGCGCTGCTTGGCCGAGAACTTGCGCTCGAGGCCCGCTCCGTCGGTCGTCATCAGGATGTAGCCGACCTTGGTCGCGCAGACGACCAGTCCACCGGGGGCGTAGAGCGCGTCCACCGCTTCCGCAGGAGCCTGCTCACGCCATTCGATCACCGTCGTGCTGGTCATTCTTTCCCTTTCGTGGTGTCCAGAGACGCCATGGGCGGGGCCCCGGCCGAGCGGAAGCCTAGCGGATCGCCTCCCGTCGTCCGCGGCGGTGATGCCGCGGACGGGCGCGCCGACGGGACGGCTCAGGCGAGGGCCGTGAGCGAGCCTCGCGCGAGCGTGTTGACGGTCAGATGGAAGCCGACCAGCGAGGCCGGAGTCGACTCGTCGACCGGCAGCGTCGGCACTCCGAGCGCGTGCACCGTGAAGAGGTAGCGGTGCGGGCGGTCACCGGGCGGCGGGGCCGCACCGGCGTAGGCGAGCGACCCGAGGTCGTTGAGCGCCGGGCGCCCCACTTCCGTCGAGCCGGCGGCCAGCTCGGTGACCTCCTTCGGGATGTCGACCAGGACCCAGTGGTGGATGCCGCCGAGGGTCGGCGCATCGGGGTCGAACACGGTCACGGCGTACGACTGCGTGCCCTCGGGGCCGGCGCTCCAGCGCAGGGACGGGCTGGTGTCGCCGCTCCCCTGGGCCTCGGCGAGCCGCTCGCCGTCGGTCACGTCGTCGCTGGACACCTCCAGGGGCGCCGTCGCGGGCAGGAAGTCGAGCGGGTGCGGGGGCGTGCTCCTGGTCAGATCGGTCATGTCGTTCTCCTTCTCTCTCAGTCGGTGACTCGGCCGCGGACGCCGTCGAGCCAGTAGTCGGAGTGGCGGTCCGCGGTCGCCGCGTCGCGGAACGAGTACGTCTTCAGCAGCCAGCGGAAGCGGGTCTTGTCGCGGTCCTGGACGTCGACGAGCTGACGGCTGTGCAGGCCGTCCTGGTTCGCGATGATCAGCAGGTCCGCGTCGCGGATCCGGTGGTACTGCTCGCTGACCTTCGAGAGCGCATCGCGGAACTGCCAGAGCGCCCACAGGTGCGGCAGGTCGTCCGGGTCGGCCGGCACCGTCCGGGTGTCGTAGTAGCGGAAGCTGTGCTCGTTCTCGAGCAGAGCGTGCTGGTCCGACACGATCTGGTTCTTGTTCTGGGCGCGCGAGAGCTCGTCGAACGGGGTGATGTAGACCGCCTCGCGCAGGAGCGCCTGGTTCTCGGGTGAGATGAAGCGCAGGATCTCGCGGCCGTCGACGTACTTCGTGTAGACGAGGTCGGTCTCGGGCGTGCGCAGTCCCAGGAGCGAGATGAAGTCGGCGCGCACCGGGTGCGCGGTCCGCTCGTTGTGCCAGTACAGCTCGCCGTCGGTCTTCTGCGTCTGGGTGTTCGAGAAGCGGTTGTCGGCGTAGACGTCCTGGAAGAAGTCGCCGTTGTTGCGGGTGGCGTACGCGAGCAGCGGCGAGCCGAGGTACTGCGACTGCAGCTCGAGCAGGCCCTCGCCGACGAACGTCAGCTTCTTGCGGTACTTGTCCTCGAGCGCGTCGTCCTGGTCGAGCCAGGGGATCTCGTCGTCGACCGGGTTGTTCGAGATCAGGTGCGCGTAGGTGATCTTCTCGTCGCGCTCGCGCCGGATGCGGGCGAGCGCGTCGACGAAGCCCTGCGGGACGTCGCCGCTGTCGATCAGCGCGGCGATCGCGTCGCGGAAGCGGTCGTAGTCCTTGTAGGGGTCGATGGCGACCGCCAGCAGCGACTGCTGGAGGGTCGATCTGTCGGAATCGGAGAACGTGTAGATGGGCTGCATTGCTTCACTCCTTGCACGTGGATGAGGGACGCCGCCGGCGGGCTCGTCCCGGACTTCCTCTGTCACTCCGCTTCCGCGTTGACGGCCCTCCTCTCCTGTCGTCGCATCGAGACGGCCCCGATCGTCTGCGCGAGGACCGCGAGGACGACGAGGACGATGAGGGTCGGCGCGGTCCCTCCCGTGAGGGGGACGAGTATCCCGGCGCCGACGAGCAGGACGGCCTGGAGGATCCCCTGGTTGCGCTCCAGTCCGCGCATCACCGCGACCCGGGCGCCGTCCTCGAGCCCGTTCATCGCCGGCGCCAGGGCGATCATCGTCGCGGGCCGCACGAAGCCGCCCGCGATCCCGAGCAGGGCCAGGCCGGCGATCGCGGCGCCGAGCACCCCGAGGGTGGTCAGGGCGAGGCCCAGCACCTGGGTGAGCGCCGTCAGCCGGAAGACCAGGGGCGTGCCGGCGATGAGCGGCGAGAGCCGGGCGGCGGCCAGGCCGGCGAGCGTGTAGAGGCCGAGCACCAGGCCGAACGCGGGCAGCGTCAGACGCAGCTCCTGGAACAGCAGCAGCGGGATCACGAAGGTGTAAGCGGCGAGCAGGACGGCGCGGTTCACGGAGTAGTAGAGGGACCAGAAGCGCACCGCGGCGGGCAGGACGGCCGGCCGCACGGCGCGCGCCGCCACTCCCGAGGCGGCGCTCGCGCCGAGCGGCAGGCGGGCAAGGAGCACCACGGCCAGCGCGGCGCACGACACGAGCGCGCTGAGGAGGAACGGCAGCCGGTCCCAGAGCGCGAGCGAGGCGGCCCCGAGCACTCCCGCGCCGAAGGAGGCGAGGAACATTCCGCTCTGCACCCGCGTCTCCTGGCGGCGAGCATCGGCTCCGGCGCGCAGCGAGGAGGCCAGCGCGGCGTCCCGCCCGGCCGTCAGCGAGAAGCCGCAGCCGGCGAGCAGCTGGCTGATCACGACGGCGACCGGATCCGCGTCCAGCACGATCACGACGAGGCCCAGTGCCTTCACGCCCTCGCCGACGACGAGCGCGCCCGCCGAGGACAGGCGGCGTGTGAGCGGCGAGAGCGGGCCGTCGGCGAGCGCCGCCACCACTCCGTAGAGCGCCAGCAGCAGCGCCACGGCCAGGATCGGGTAGCCCCGCGCCAGCAGGAACACCGCGACCACGGGCAGGTGGAAGTAGGCGCGCGAGACGATCCGGTAGACCGTGATCAGCCCGGCGGCGCTGCGGCCGCGCGGGGCGTCCCCGCGCCCGAGGTCAGACAAGGGAGGGCACGACGACGCGCAGTGCGTCGGCGCCCACGTCGCCCTGACGGACGATCGACGCGCCGCCCACGAGGGAGACGATCGTGCTGCTCATCGTGGAGTCGGGGGCGGTGGTGCTGCGGATCAGGTAGTCGCTGTCGCCGCCGAGGTGCTCCGCGGCGAGGTCGAAGTCGACGAGTCCGGTCGACACCGTGCCGCTGATGTTGGCGGAGGTGGCCGCGAGCGGCAGGCCCGCGAATATCGAGAGCAGGTTGATCGGGGCGCTGAGGTTGTGCACGACCGACACCGTGTCCTGGCCCGAGGTGACCCAGTCCGGGACGACGGGCTTGCGGCGCAGGATGACGTTCAGCGGCCCCGGCCAGAACGCTGCGACGAGCGCGTCCATGTCGGCCGTCTCCGGGGCGAAGGCCCAGGTCGCCCAGTCGCGGGGCGCGGAGACGAAGAGGGTGAGCGGCTTCGCGCCGTCCCGCTTCTTCATGTCGTAGAGGCGGAAGCAGGCGCTGCGCGAGAAGGGGCTGGCGAACACGCCGTAGTTCGTGTCGGTCTGCGCGATGACGGTCGCGCCCTCGCGGAGCTCCTGCCCGACGCGCCGGAGCTCGTCGAGATCGGTCGCGTCGATGATCTGTGCCGTCATGGGTAGTGCTCCTGCTGCGCTCGGGCGCGTCCGGGCGGGGCCGGATCGCGTCGCTGTCGTGTGGCCCGCTGACGGCGGCGCCCCACGGAGGGCGCCTGGCGGGTCGGACGGCGGAGGCCGTCCGGATGCGGGTGACCACGGAGGAGAGATGCGGCTGCGTCCTCCCCCCGAGGACGTCTGCCCGGTGAAAGTAGCACCGTGCGCATCCGGCCCGCGTGTTCGCGATGCTGCATGACGAAAGAAGTCGTCGACGTCGGGGAGCAGGGTCGGGGATCGGTATGTTCCGCTGACGCGCCGCATCTCCGCGGCGTTCTCCCGGCTCCGCGGATCCGCGCGATCGTCCGTCTGGCGGCGCACCACGGCCGGGGCTGGACGGCTCGCGGCGACCCGGTCTCCGTGCCCTCCCGCTCCTCGACAGAAGGACCGCCCATGACCGACTACTGGCCCGTGCTCCTCATCCTGCTCACGATCGTGGCCGTCGTGGTCCTGATCGTCGTGCTGAAGGTCGAGCCGGTGATCGCCCTCCTCGTCTCGGCCCTCGGGCTCGGCCTCGTCTCGGGGCAGGGCGGCGAGGGGACGGTGACCGCGATGACGTCCGGATTCGGCGCGGTCCTCGGCGACATCGGCCTGCTGATCGCGCTCGGCCTGCTGCTCGGATCGCTCCTGGAGGCGCTGGGCGTGGCCCCGCTGCTCGCCCGCTGGCTCGTGAAGCGCTTCGGTCGGCGCGCGCTCCCGGTCGCCTACGCGCTGACCCTGGGCGTCGCCTTCCCCTCGATCTACTCCGACGTGCTGGTCGTGATGAGCGCACCGCTGACTCGTCTGGCCTCGCGGGGGCTCGGTGCCGGTGGCTACGGGCTGCTGGCCGGCTCCTCCATCGTCGGGATGATCGTGGGCGTGGTCTTCGTCGTCCCCGGAGCCGCCGCGCTGGCCACGGCAGGCATCGCGGGCGCTCCCCTGCCGTCGATGGTCGCCATCGGCGCCCCGCTGGGCATCGTCACCATCGTGCTGACCGTGCTGGTGTACAGCGCCCTGGTGAAGCGCGGCGGCTGGCGGGACGAGCGCGACCTCGAGGGCGGGGCGGTCCCGGGGCCCGCTCTCGAGCCCGAGGCGGGCGCGGCCACGGGAGGCACGGCGCTCGCGACGCGGCGGGTGCCGCTCGCGCTGGCCGTCGCTCCGATCGCCCTCACCATCGTGCTGATCGCCGCGAACTCGCTCACCCAGCTGGCCGAGCTCGACGTCCCCCTCCTGCGGTTCCTCGGCGACGCGCACATCGCGCTGCTGGCCGGCTTGGTGCTGGCCTACGCGACGGCACTGCGGACGCTCCCGAAGGGCGCCGTGGCCACGGCACTGGGCGGAGCACTGACCCGCAGCGGCCCGATCGTCGTCCTGACCGGGGTCAGCGGCAGCCTCGCCGCCGTGGTCGGAGGAACCGGGGTCGGCGACGCGCTCGCCGGCGCCTTCGACGGGCGGGCCCTCTCGCCGATCCTGCTCACCTGGGTCGTCGCGGCCGTGCTGCACGCGGCGATCGGCTCGGTCTCGACGGCCGCGATCACCGCGGTCGGCATCGTCGCCCCGCTGATCCCCGTGCTCGACGTGAACCCGGCGCTGATCGCCCTGGCCGCCGGCTCCGGCGCGCTCTTCCTCGGGATGGTCAACGCCAACGCGTTCTGGCTCTTCAAGTCCGTGCTCGGCCTCACCGTGCGGGGCACGTTCACCGCCTACTCGCTGACGCTCTCGATCGCCTCGGTGATCTCGCTGCTGGCGCTGCTGGTGGCGGGAACGTTCGTCTGAGCGTCGGCCGGCCCCCACGAGGCCACGCTCGCGAGGTCGGCGCCGAACTCGACCCGGAGGCGCACGGGCGCGCCCCCGCGCAGCACGCCCGGCAGCCAAAGGCGGGCGTCATCCCACATCCGCTCGAACGGCACCTCCTCGACCGGGACGAAGGCGGCGGCGAGCTCGCTCGACTCGGTGACCTCGCCGGTGACGCGGCGGCAGAGGAAGACGTGCGAGCGCTGGCTCCAGGCCGGCCGGTGCGGGAAGGAGTAGTCGAGCACGCCGCGCGGCTCCAGATCGGCCGCTCGGGCGACGAGCCCGGCCTCCTCCTGCAGTTCGCGGACGGCGGCGGCGACGGGCGACTCGCCGGGCTCGAGCCTGCCGCCGGGAGCGACCACGCGCCCCTCGCCGAGGCCGCGGCGCTTCCGGCCGAGCAGCACCTCCGCGCCCCGCGGGCCCTCGCGGAGGACGTAGACGACGCACACCTCGGGCAGTCCCACCGCGCACCTCCGCTCGCCGGGGCCGGGAGCCCGGCACCGCCGTCGTAGGCTAGCCCGGTGACGACGACCGCGCTCGAGCGCTTCCAAGCCCTGCTGCGCGTCGAGACGGTGTCCCACTCGGACGAGACGGCCACCGATTGGAGCCGCTTCGAGGCGTTCCGCACGCTCGTCGCCGAGCTCTACCCGGCACTGCACGCGGCCCTGGACTTCGAGACAGTCGCCGGGCACTCGCTCCTCTGGCGCTGGCGCGGCGAGGAGCCGGGCGAGCCGGCCGTCCTGATGGCGCACTACGACGTGGTCAGTGTCACTGCCGCGGAGTGGTCGCACGCCCCCTTCGCGGCCGAGACGGTCGTCGGAGCCGACGGGCGCACCTCCGTGGTGGGCCGCGGCGCCCTCGACGACAAGGGCTCGCTCGTCGCCCTCCTCGAAGCGGTCGAGGCGGCCGTGCTGCGGGGCGAGCGGCCCCGCAACGACGTCTACCTGCTCTCCACCCACAACGAGGAGACGGCGGGCGACGGCGCCCCCTCGGTCGTCGCCCTGCTGGGCGCGCGCGGGGTGCGGCCCCGCCTGGTGCTCGACGAGGGCGGGAACGTGCGGCGCGGCATCCTGCCCGGAGTCACGACCCCCCTCGCCGTGATCGGGGTCACCGAGCGCGGGATCATGAACCTCGAGCTGACCTGCCGCGACGCCGGCGGCCACGCGTCCGCCCCGCCGCCCCCGCCCGGCCTGCTGGCGACCCAGCGGCTCGCCCGGGCGATCCACCGCCTCACCGAGAACCCGTTCCCCTCCACCCTCCCCGAGCCGATCGCCGAGCTGGTGCGCGCCGCCGCCGACCACGCGGACGCAGCCCACGCCGTCTGGTACAGCCGGCCCCACGAGCATCCGGACGCCGTCATCGGCGCGCTCGCCGCCCACTCCAACCGCTCGGCCGCGATGCTGCGGACGACCGTCGCGATCACCGAGCTGCGCGGCAGCACCGGCGCGAACGTCCTCGCCTCCAGCGCCAGCGCGACGGCGAACGTGCGGATCAACCCCGGAGGCACGGTGGCGGGCGTGGTCGAGCGCATCCGCGCCGTGATCGACGACCCCGAGGTCGAGGTCGAGGTGAAGGTCGCCCACGAGCCCTCCCCCGTCTCGCCCACCGGCGAGCGCGGCGACGGCGGACCCTACGACCTGCTCCGCGCGGTCGTGCAGGAGTCGTTCTCGGAGGCGGTCGTCGCTCCGTACGTGCAGACCGGCGGCAGCGACGCGCGGCACTTCCACGCGATCAGCGACCACGTCTACCGCTTCATCCCGTTCGAGATCAGCCCGCGTCAGCAGCTCGGGATCCACGGGGTCGACGAGTCGGTCGAGGCCGACCAGTTCGAGCGCGCCATCGAGTTCTACGCGCGGCTGCTCGCCCGACTCTGATCGCGGCGATCCTCCGGGGTCCGGGAGGACCGCGCAGCGACCGGCAACCTGGGAGAACCGTTCGATGACGCGCCGACCGGTGTTGGCCCGGAGTTCACCCCGCGATGATGGACTGATCGCAGCGGGGTCGCCTCCGCTGGAGCAGTGCGCAAGTGCCGACGCCGGGTCGCGTGATCCGGCTCCCGCCGATCGTGGAACCCGAGGATCATGTCCCTCCGCCAGGCCGAGTACCCCCGGCCCAACCACTTCATCCTTCACCTGAGCGACACCCACTTCATCGCCGGAGACGGCGGCCTGTACGGCTCCGACGTCGACAGCGAGGCCCAGCTGCGGCTCCTGTTCGACGAGCTGGAGGCGTCCGGCGGACGTCCGGAGGCGATCGTCGTCACCGGCGACCTGGCCGACAAGGGCGAGCCGGAGGCGTACGCGAAGCTGCGCGCCGTCGTCGAGCCCGCGGCCGCACGCCTCGGCGCCGAGGTGATCTGGGTGATGGGCAACCACGACGACCGCGGCGCGTTCCGCTCGGGGCTGCTCGACCAGCTCCCGACCACGCAGCCGGTCGACCGCGTGCACGACGTGAACGGGCTGCGGATCATCGCGCTGGACTCCACCGTGCCCGGCGCCCACTACGGGGAGATCTCGGACGCGCAGCTCGACTGGCTGGCGGAGGAGCTCTCCAGCCCGGCCCCGCACGGCACGATCCTCGCGCTGCACCACCCGCCGGTGCCGAGCGTGCTCGACCTGTCGGTCCTCGTGGAGCTGCGCGACCAGCCCGCCCTCGCGGAGGTGCTCGAGGGCTCCGACGTCCGCAGCATCATCGCGGGCCACCTGCACTACTCGTCGACGGCGATGTTCGCCGGCATCCCGGTCTCGGTCGCGTCGGCCACCTGCTACACCCAGGACCTCAACGTGCCGGTGGGAGCGACCCGCGCCCGCAACGGCGCCCAGGCGTTCAACCTGATCCACGTCTACGACGGCACGGTGCTGCACTCGGTGGTGCCGATCGGCGCCTCGACCGAGGTGTCCTACGTCTCGGCGAACGAGACGCAGCGGATCCTCGCGGACCACGGCGTCGAGATCGCCGCGGCGACGGCGGCCCCGGTCGCCCGGGACGAGGAGCTCTACCCGCCGCTCGTGGAGCGGGTGGGCGTCAGCGCGTAGCGACGCGACGGGGCGTCGGGGTCGCCCTGACGCCTCCGGGCGCCGCGTCGACCGCGTCCTCGGACACGGCCGGCGGTATCAGCGCCCGCCGGCGCGGTCCCGCGCGAACAGCCATCCGGCGAACGCCAGCGCCGCGGCCAGCGCGACGCCCACGCCGACGCCCGCTCCCACTCCGATGCCCGGGAACACGAGCGAGCTCGCCAGGCCGAGAAGCAGCCCGGCCACCGCTCCCCCGACGGCCCAGCCCACGGTCAGACCTCGCGCTCCCACGGAGCCGGGATCGGGTAGTACTCCTCGAGGAACCCGATGACGGCCTTGGTGCGCGCCTCCGCCGAGATCTCGGGGAAGCTGCCGTCGTTGAGGCAGAAGAAGTCGACTCCGCGGTTCTTGAGGAGCTTGCGCATGTCCTTCAGCCCCTGGTGCATCGTCGTGTCGACGTACTTCACCGAGGCGTTCTCCTGCACGACCGCGCGCCCGGTCATCAGCGCGTAGTAGTGGTAGAGCGAGTTGGTGACGGAGACGTCGCTCGCGGAGCGGAAGCGGCTCGCGGCGGTCGCGGTGAACTCCGGCTCGAACTCGGCCTCGAGCTCGGCCATCACGGTCTTGCGGAGCGGCGTGGCGGCGTGCTCGAGGTGACGGGTCGTCATCGCGCCGAAGCGCTCGCGGAGCAGGCGCCGGTTGACGCGGGCCGCGTTCTCGAAGCCGCTGCGGGAGGCGTTGGAGTCGCCCATGCCGATGCGCGTCGTCGCCTCGATGAACTTCGTGATGCCCCCGGGCGAGAAGAAGATCGACGGATCGACCGGGCGCCCGAAGAACATGTCGTCGTTGGAGTAGAGGAAGTGCTCCGCCAGCCCCGGGATGCGGTGCAGCTGGCTCTCGACCGCGTGGGAGTTGTGCGTCGGCAGTACCGAGAGGTCGCGGAAGTGGTCCTCGCTGCGAACGAGGGTGACGTCCGGGTGCTCGTCCAGCCAGCGCGGGCGCGGGGAGTCGGTGACGATGTAGATGTGCCGGATCCACGGCGCGTACATGTAGACGCTGCGCAGGGCGTACTTGAGCTCGTCGATCTGACGGAAGCGCGCCGGAGCGTCGTCGCCCTCGCCCACCACGTAGCTCGCCATGCGGGCCGCACGGGCGCGCTGGAACTCCAGGTCGGTGCCGTCGACCCACGAGAAGACGATGTCGACCTCGAAGCGGATGTCGCTGACGAGCGGCTCGAACATGCCCTCGAACGTCGGCCAGGTGCGGCCGTACGCCTCGACGTGGGCGTCGATGGCTTCGGCGACGGGGAGGCTGTTGCGCATGAGCGCGTTCTCGGCGGGAGTGATGATCTCCTCCTCGCCCACCTTCCACAGCTCGAGGCGGACGCCGCTGCGGGCGCCGTAGCGCAGCGATCCCGTGGAGGAGACGCGCGGGCGGAAGAGCTTGAAGACGGAGGCGCGCGGATACGGCGCGAGCACGCCCTCGGCCAGGAGCTGCGGCGGGGTGCCCCGCTTGTCGACCGTCTTGGCGTAGAAGGGCTCGGTCGCGAAGGCGCGCGCCAGCAGCGTCGCCAGCTCGGCGCCGAGCACGCGGTCCACCGCGAGGAAGGGCGAGCCGTCGGTGCCGCGGATGAGGCGGTAGGGGAATTCGGCGGCGTCGAGGACCTCGCCGATGGCGATCAGATCCTCGGTCCAGGCCGCACGGGGCGTCGTACTCGAGTTCACCAGCGAGAACAGGCCGGCATGGACCACGACGTCGTCGCGGTCGAAGTGGCGCGGGCGCAGGAGCGGTGACGGAAGAGCACGGACGGAAGGCATGATTCACATTATCCGCCGTGGATTTCGTCCGTGTGACCGGGCCGTCGGCTTGACAGCGACCGCGGGGCCGCACGGTCAGCGCGAGAGCGACCCCAGACGGTCCCCCGCCTTCTCCGCGGCCTTCGCGGCCCGCCTGGCGCGGTGCCGCTCCTCGGCGGCGACGACCCCCAGCGCGAAGGCTCCCTCCCCGCTGCGATCGGCCTCCTCCAGGATCAGCGCACGGGCGGCGAGCGCGTCGCGCTCCTCCCCCAGGGCGTCGGCGAGGTCCTCTCCCGCCTCGGCGAGCGAGCGGCGCCGGGCGCCGACGGCCTCGGGGACGACCGCCCGCCACGCCTCCACGGTGTAGCGGAGCCGCTTCGCCGCCTTCCGCAGGTCGTGACGAGCCTCGAGCGAGCCGCCGGCCGCTGCGGAGCCCGCCGCGGAGATGCGCGCGAGGTCCTTCGCGACGGAGCGGCGCACCAGCGCCGTCGCGCTCGAGCCCGCCCGCGCGGTGCGGGGCGGATCCGCGAGCAGGGCGTCGAGCGAGGCGAGGAGCGCGAGGTAGCGGCCGCCGCGCAGAGTGCGGTCGACGCGGCGCAGCGCCGAGGCGTGCCGGTGCTCGATCTCCTCCAGCAGGGCGGTGGGGGTGCTCGGGGCGCCCTCGACGGCCGCCAGGGAGGTGCGGAACCGCTCGGCGAGCACCTCCTGGTCGCGGGCCGCGCCGAGGACCCCTCCCAGCCAGCGCAGCTCGTCCCGCACGGGGTCGGTCGCCGCACGGTCGAGCACGGAGCGGGAGGCGGCGAGGACGGACCGGAGCCGGCGCGCGAGCACGCGCATCCGGTGCAGGGCGTCGTCGGCCTCGAGGCGCACCCGCGGGTCGACGGCGCGCAGCTCGCGCAGGAGCGAGCGGACCGCGGCGAGCGCCGCCTCCCCGCCGTTCCGCGGATCCGTGACCGCCTCCTCGATCGGGCCGCCGGTGGCCCGGGCGAGCTTGGAGGCGCTGGCGGCCGGGCGGGCGCCCGCGGCGAGGAGGCGCTGCTCGATCGCGTCGAGGACCCGCTCGCCCTCGTCGCCCGGGACGTCGACGAGCTCGACCTCCCACTCCCTCCAGCGCCGCTCGCGGCCGGTGCGCTGGTCGCGCGCGGTCACCAGGTCGTCGGCGATCTCGGCGAGCTCCCGCCCGTGGGAGTCGAGGGCGCGGGTGATCGAGCGGACCGTCTCGAGCAGCGCCAGCGGCTCGAGCGGCGCGCGCCCCACCTGCCCGAGCACCGGCTCGCGGACGGCGGACGGGACCGTGCGCGAGGCCGTGAGCTCCGCGTGTATCTCGGTCCGGCCGGAGGAGCCGGGCAGCTTGACGTGCCAGCCCTGGTCGGATCCGCCCTCGCGGCGGCGCAGCGTGATCCGCGCCCGGGACAGAGTGCGCTCGGCGGTGTCGAAGTACTCGGCGTGGAGGGTCACCGGCTCCTCGGTGCGGACGCTCGCGACGCTCCCGGTGCCGGTCAGGTCGGGCAGCCGGGTGCCCGCGTCGACGTCGTACTTGCGCTCGACCTCGGTCTGCACTCTCCGCGCACCGCCCGCCCGGGACGTCGCCGACTCGTTCTCCGCACCGCTGGCCATGCTCCATTGTGATCACGCCCGGCGCCGCTGCGGCACCCCGGGCGGCCAGGGGCGCCCTCGCCCTAGGCTGGAGCGATGACCGCGCCCGTTCCGCCCGTCGCCCGCCGCGTCCCCCTCGAGCGCCGCCACCACGGCGACGTGGTGGTCGACCACTACGAGTGGCTGCGCGAGAAGGAGAGCCCCGAGGTGATCGCGCACCTCGAGGCCGAGAACGCGTACACCGAGGCGGTGCTGGCTCCTCTCGCCCCGCTGCGCGAGCGCCTGTTCGAGGAGATCCGCTCGCGGACGAAGGAGACCGACCTCTCGGTCCCCGTCCGGGAGGGCTCCTGGTGGTACTTCTCGCGCTCCTACGAGGGCCGCCAGTACGCCGTGCACTGCCGGGCGCCGATCAGCGGGCCGGACGACTGGACGCCGCCGTCGATCGCCGAGGGCGGCCCGCTCGAGGGCGAGCAGGTCGTCCTGGACGGCAACGCGGAGGCGGAGGGACACGACTTCTTCTCGCTCGGCAGCTTCGACGTCTCGGCGGACGGCCGACGGCTGCTCTTCGGCACCGACGTCGAGGGCGACGAGCGCTACACCCTCCGCATCCGCGACCTCGAGACCGGCGAGGACCTGCCGGACGTCATCGAGGGGACCGGCGGCGGAGCGACCTTCGGCGCGGACGCGCGCTTCGTCTTCTACCCGACCGTCGACGAGTCCTGGCGCCCCGACACGATCTGGCGGCACGAGGTCGGCGCCGGGACTCCGGACGAGGTCGTCTTCGCCGAGCCCGACGAGCGCTACTGGATCGGCGTGGGCCTCACCCGCAGCCGCCGCTTCCTCGTCATCGAGATCGGGAGCAAGATCACGAGCGAGTGCCTGCTGCTGGACGCGTCCGACCCGACCGGCTCCTTCCGCTCGGTGTGGCCGCGCCGCGAGGGCGTGGAGTACGAGGTCGAGCACGCCGTCGTCGACGGGCGCGACCGCCTGCTGATCGTGCACAACGACGGCGCCCTCGACTTCGAGATCGTCGAGGAGCCGGCCGACCTGTCGCTCGACGCCGACGCCCGGGCCCGCGAGCGCCGCGTGGTGGTGCCGCACCGCGAGGGTCGCCGGATCGAGGGCGTCGACGCCTTCGCCGGGCACGTCGTCGTCTCGTACCGCGCCGACGGAGCCACCCGGCTCGGGCTGCTCCGCGAGGACGGCGCCGGAGCGCGGCTCGAGGAGATCGTCTTCGACGAGCCGCTCTACGACGCGGGCCTGGCGGGGAACCCGGAGTGGGAGCAGCCCTCCCTCCGCCTCGCCTACACCTCGTTCGTCACCCCCTCGACCGTGCTCGCGCTCGACGTCGCGACGGGCGAGCGCACGGTGCTCAAGCAGCAGCCGGTGCTCGGCGACTACGACCCCGCGCTGTACGTGCAGAGGAGGGAGTGGGCCGTGGCGGAGGACGGCACGCGGGTGCCCCTCTCGCTCGTCTGGCGCCGCGACGCCGCCGATCCGGACTCGGCCCCCGCGCCGCTCCTCCTCTACGGCTACGGCTCGTACGAGGCGAGCATCGACCCGGGCTTCTCGATCGCGCGCCTCTCGCTGCTCGACCGCGGCGTCGTCTTCGCCGTCGCGCACGTCCGCGGCGGCGGGGAGATGGGCCGCTCCTGGTACGAGAACGGGAAGACGCTGGCGAAGCGGACGACCTTCACCGACTTCGTCTCCGCGGCGCGGCACCTGGTCGACGCGGGCTTCACCACTCCGGACCGCCTGGTCGCGCAGGGAGGGTCGGCCGGCGGCCTGCTGATGGGCGCGGTCGCGAACCTCGCCCCGGAGGCGTTCGCCGGCGTCCTCGCGCAGGTCCCGTTCGTCGACGCGCTCACCTCGATCCTCGACCCGTCGCTCCCGCTCACGGTGATCGAGTGGGACGAGTGGGGCGACCCGCTGCACGACGCCGAGGTCTACGCCTACATGAAGTCGTACTCGCCCTACGAGAACGTCCGCGAGGACGTGCAGTACCCCCGGATCCTCGCGACGACGAGCCTCAACGACACCCGGGTGCTCTACGTGGAGCCGGCGAAGTGGGTGGCCAGGCTCCGCGAGGTCGGCGCTCCCGCGCTGCTGCGCACCGAGATGACCGCGGGACACGGCGGGGTGAGCGGACGCTACGAGCGCTGGCGCGAGATCGCGTTCGAGTACGCCTGGACGCTGGACGTGCTCGAGCTGGCCTGAGCGCCCCGCCGCAAGCCCCTCCGCCCGTCGTCCGCGGCCAGTAGGGTTCGGGGTGCCGACGGAGGGAAGAGCATGAGCGCAGGCCTGTCGATCGACCGCATCGCCGCATGGGTGGCGGACCAGAGGTGGTACGCGAGCAAGGGGCGGCGCCCCGAGCTGGAGGTCCGCGGCGCCTGGTCGCTGCACCCCGGAGAGGCGGAGGTGGTGGACCACCTCTTCATCGACCGGGCAGGCACGAGCCCGGTGCTGTACCAGGTGCCGGTGACCGTCCACGCGGCTCCGGTGCCCGGGCTCGAGGACGCCCTCGTCTACTCCGACGACTCGCACTACGTGTACGACGCTCCGCGCGACCCGGTGTTCGCCCGCGCCCTGCTCGGGATGATCGCCGACGGTGGCCGCTCCGACGAGGACGGCGCCCAGGGCGGCGCCCGCGCCGAGGGCCACCGGCAGCCGGGTGCCGCGATCGGGGCGTTCGCGTCCTCGAAGGTGCTCAGCGGCGAGCAGTCGAACACCTCGGTAATCGTCCGCACCACCGCCGACGACGGATCCGACGCGACCCCGGTGATCGTCAAGGTCTTCCGCGCCCTCCACCACGGCGACAACCCGGACGTGACGGTGCAGTCGGCGCTCAACGCCGCCGGGAGCGCCCTCGTCCCGCCCGTGATCGGCAACGTGACCGGCGAGTGGGACGACGAGGGCGAGGAGACGGGCCGCGCCTTCGGGCACCTCGCCTTCGCGCAGGAGTTCCTCCCCGGGGTCCAGGACGCGTGGCGCGTCGCCCTCGAGGCGGTCGCCGCCGACTCCGACTTCACCGGACCCGCCCGCGAGCTGGGCCGCGCCACCGCCGAGGTGCACGCGACGCTGGCGGAGGTCATGCCGACCGAGGACACCACGTCCGAGGTCGTCGAGCGGATGGTCGCGGCCATGCGCCGTCGCCTGCGCATCGCCTCGGCAGAGGTCCCCGTGATCGCCGAGGACTCGGAGGCGATCGAGGCCGTGTTCCGCGCCGCCGAGACCGCGCCGTGGCCGAGGCTCCAGCGCATCCACGGCGACTACCACCTCGGGCAGGTCCTGTCCGTGCCCGATCGCGGCTGGGTGCTCCTCGACTTCGAGGGCGAGCCGCTGCGGCCCATGCACGAGCGCCGTCTTCCCGACGTGGCCCTTCGCGACGTGGCGGGGATGCTGCGCTCCTTCGACTACGCGGCGGGTGCGCACGAGCAGGCCGAGCCGGGCGCCTCGAGGGCGGCGTGGGCGGCGGCGAGCCGTGCCGCGTTCCTCGAGGGCTACGCCGAGCAAGCGGGCGACGCGGTCACCGCGCACCGGGCGGTGCTCGACGCGTTCGAGCTCGACAAGGCCGTCTACGAGGCGATCTACGAGGCGCGCAACCGGCCGGAGTGGCTGTCGATCCCGGTCGCCGCGGTGCAGCGCCTCGCCGGACGCTCGTAGGGTGGCAGGCATGAGCGACGATACCGACGACAAGAAGCCCCTGGACCCGCTGAGCGACTTCAGCATCCCGGGCGACACCGATCTGCACACGACCGGCGACGCCTCGGGCGCGGACGGCGACGAGGTCGCGGAGCCCGGAGCGGACGAGGACTGAGCCGCCTGCTCCGCGGGGCCTGCCTCGGCCGTCGGCTCCGCTGAGCCGGCGGCCGTCCTAGCCCAGCGGGGCGAGCGGCTCGACCGCCGGCCCCTCCAGCACCGTCCCGTCGGCTGCGAAGCGGGAGCCGTGCAGCGGGCAGTCCCAGCTGCGCTCCGAGTCGTTCCAGGTGACGATCCCGCCCAGGTGCGGGCACACCGCCGACACCGCGCAGCGCCGCCCCTCCACGGTGGAGACCGCGACGGGCTGCAGGCCGTCGCGGGCGAGCGAGCCCTGGCCCTCCGCCGGCACCACCCCGGCCGAGCGGGGCGCGCGGAGCGCTGTCGACCACCCGCGGGCGTACCAGGCGCCCACCGCCAGCCCGGCGCCGAGCCCCTCCGCCATCACCCGCGGCAGCGTGGGCCGGCGGTGCAGCGTCCTCGCCCAGGCCGGCGTCCCGCCCTCGAGGTCGGCGACGAGCGTCAGCGCGGCCTGCACCGCGTTGGTCATCCCCCACTTGTCGTAGCCGGTCGCCAGGAAGATCCGTCCGCGGCCCCGCGGCAGCCAGCCCACGAACGGCACACGGTGGAACGGCTCGTAGTCCTGGGCGCTCCACTGCACGACCGGCTCCGCCCCCGGGAAGGACCGCCGCGTCCAGGCGACCAGGTCGTCCACCGCCTCCGAGGTGACGGGCCTGCGCCCCACGGGGTGGCCGTTGCCGCCGATCAGGAGGAGCCGCTCGCCGTCGCGCTCGGCGTCGCGCACCGAGCGGGACGGCTCGTCGACCGAGAGGTACATGCCGTCGGGGATCGGCACGTCGGTGCGGAACGCGACCGCGTACGAGCGCAGCGCGGCGATCTTGGCGAAGTACAGGCCGCGGTCGAGGATCGGCGTCCCCGTGAGCAGGTAGGCCCGGTCCCCGGTCACCGGGCCCGCGCTGGTGCGGACCCGGACGGGAGCGGTCGCTCGCATCCCGAGGGCCCGGACGCCCTGCACCAGGGTGCCCCCGGCGGCGCGGAAGTCGGCGGCGAGCGCCGTGAGGACGTCCATCGGGTCGAACTGGGCCTGGTCGTCGAGGGCGACGGCCGCCGTGCTGGGGAACGGCACGTCGAGCTCGCCGACGAGGCGGGTCGCGAGGCCGAAGCGGCGCGCGGTCGCGTGCTCCTTCAGGACGGCGTCCACGCCCTCGGGCGTCTGCGCGTAGCTGTAGGCGGTGCGCCTCTGCACCGGCACGCCCGCGCCCTCGCAGTAGTCGAGCAGCCAGCGGAAGCCCGCGAGGTTCGCCGCGACGTAGGCCTCGGTCACCGCGGGGATGTTGCGCTCCGAGATCCGGGAGAGGTGCGCTCCCTGCAGGAGGCTGAGCTTCGCCGTCGTGTTCCCGGTCGTGACGGCGCCGACCTCCCGCGCCTCCAGCACCAGCACGCGCCGGCCGGTCCGCTGCAGGAGGAGCGCGGTGACCAGCCCGGTGAGCCCGGCGCCGACCACGACGTCGTCGTAGTGCGCGCCCGGCACGAACTCGTCGGAGGGGATCGGAGCCGCGCCCGCCCGCCAGAGGGAGCGGGGCCGCGGGGCCGTCGTGGTCGTGTCCTCCGGAGTCATCGGGAGTCCCTCCGTTCAGGGGCCGGACGGCCCGCGAGCGACGCTACGCGGAGCCTCCGGGACCGTCACGGTGTTGACACGTCGCGGGACGCGGGCTCAGAGCCAGCCCCACCGCTTGAAGAGCCGGTGCAGCACCACGCTCGAGGCGAGCATCGCCGCGAGCGCCGCCGGGTACCCCCACGCCACGTGCAGCTCGGGCATCACGTCGAAGTTCATGCCGTAGATGCTCGAGATCATGGTCGGCGCGAAGAAGATGGCCGCCCAGGCGGAGATCCGCTTGACCTCGTCGTTCTGCTGGTTGCCCACCTCCGCGAGCTTCTTCATGTCCTCGTTCTGGCGCTGGGCGACGAGGGTCGCGTTCACCGCCAGGATCTCCCGCAGCGTGGTGCGGAAGCCGTCGACCCGCTCGGTGACGAGCGCGACGTGGTCGGCGACGTCGCGGATGTAGCGGCGCAGCTCCACATCCGACTGGAACACCTCGAAGTCGGTGACGAGCCGCCCGAGCATGCCGGTCAGCGGAGCGACCGCACGCTGGAAGTCCAGCACCTCCTGGCTGAGCTCGTAGATGCGTCGGGACACCGCCGGGTCGCCCTCGAAGACCTGCGCCTCGATCTCGTCGATGTCGTTCTCGAGACCGGCGACGACGGGCGAGTACTGATCCACGACGGCGTCGAGGATCGCGTACAGCACGGCGACCGGGCCGACGCGCAGCAGCTCCGGATCGGCCTCCATCCGCCGCCGCACCAGCGAGAGGTCGGGCTTCTCGGAGTGGCGGACCGTGACGACGAAGTTCGACCCCACGAACAGGTGGAGCTCGCCGAAGTCGACCTCCTCGCGCTGGTCGGAGTAGCTGGCGGCGCGCAGCACCACGAACATGTCGCTGCCGTACCGCTCGAGCTTGGGCCTCTGGTGCGCGCTGATCGCGTCCTCGAGGGCGAGCGGGTGCATCGAGAACTCGTCCTCGAGCGCGGCGAGCTCGGCCGCGTTCGGCCGGTACAGCCCGATCCACGCCATCGCGTCGGGCAGCTTCTGCAGGGCGGCGAGCGCCTCCGGGATGCTGCCGGGTGAGACGACCCGGCGGCCGTCCTGGTAGATCGCGTTGTCGACCGTGCTGGTGCGGGCCGGCTCGTCGTCCGGGCGCAGACGCTGGATGGGAGCGGTGTCCTCGGCGGCGGCGCGGGTGCGCGAGCCCAGACCCAGGATCGTCGCGGGGACGCGGGGCAGCTTCACGACCATCTCCTCTGCTCGACCGACGCCCTATTGTGCACCTCCCGGTGAACGGGAGGTGTCCGCTGCGCCGCCGGTGTCGGAGGGCCTCACTAGCCTGGAGTCGCTCCCCCGGACGACGCAGAGGAAGGACGACCGTGAAGCTGCTGCACACCTCGGACTGGCACATCGGCCGCACCTTCCACGGGCACTCCACGACGGCGGCGCTCGCGACCGTGCTCGAGGCCCTGGTCGAGACGGTGCGGGCCGAGCGCGTGGACGCGGTGCTGATCGCCGGCGACGTCTTCGACTCCGCCGTGCCCGCCGCGGAGCACTACACCCTCCTCACCCGCACGCTCGAGGCGATCCGCGCGGCCGGCGCCGAGGTCGTCCTCACCAGCGGCAACCACGACTCCCCCGCCCGGCTCGGCTTCCAGGCGGGGCTCCTTCGCGGAGCGGGCGTCCACGTCCTCACCGACCCCGAGGCGTACGCCGAGCCGGTCGTGCTGCGCGACGCGTCCGGGCTCGAGGTCGGCGTCCACGGCATCCCCTTCCTCGAGCCCGCCCTCTACCGCCACCGGCACCCGGAGGAGCAGCTGCGCCGCCACGAGGACGTGCTCGCCTTCGCGATGGCGCGGGTGCGCGCCGCCGCCGAGGCGGCGGGCCGTCCCTGGGTCGTGCTCGCGCACTGCTTCGCGGTCGGAGCCCCGGCCGCGGTCCTCGAGCGCGACATCACGGCGGGCGGGCTCGACTACGTCTCGGTCGAGCACTTCGCCGCGGCCGACTACGCGGCGCTCGGGCACATCCACGGACGCGCCGAGCTGCTGCCGGGCGTGCGCTACTCCGGAGCGCCGCTGCACTACTCGTTCGGCGAGGCGTCGAAGCCGCGCGGCGCCTGGCTGGTGACGATCGGGCCCGAGGGGCTCGAGGGCGTCGAGTGGTCGCCGCTCCCCGTGCCGAGGAGGCTCAGCGTGATCGAGGGCGAGCTCGAGCAGCTGCTGCGCGATCCCTCCCTGGCCGAGGTGGAGGGCGACTGGGTCTCGGCGGTGCTCACCGATCCCGTGCGCCCGCTCGACGCGATGGCGCGCCTGCAGTCGCGCTTCCCCGGCTGCGCCACGCTCGAGCACCGGCCCCCGCACGCCGCGGCCGAGCC
Organism: Rathayibacter sp. AY1F6; assembly: GCF_002932035.1. Classification (NCBI taxonomy): domain Bacteria; kingdom Bacillati; phylum Actinomycetota; class Actinomycetes; order Micrococcales; family Microbacteriaceae; genus Rathayibacter; species Rathayibacter sp. AY1F6. Next base: position 185,535 of record NZ_PSVD01000001.1, read on the forward strand.
GCGCGCGTACGCCGAGCGGATCCGCGGGCGGAGCGACGTGGAGGTCGTCGACGACTTCCTCGCCCACGTCCGCGGCGGTCACGGCGCCACGGAGACCGAGCGCGCCCTCACCCTCGACGCGCTCGCGGCCGTCGAGGCCGAGGCTCTGCGGTGAGGATCCGCCGACTCGCCTTCGCCGGACTCGGACCGTTCCGCGCCGAGCAGTGCGTCGACTTCGACCGGCTCGAGGACGTGGGCGTGTACCTCATCGCCGGGCGCACCGGAGCGGGCAAGTCGACGATCCTCGACGCGATCGCGTTCGCGCTCTACGGCTCGGTCCCCCGCTTCGACGGCACCGCCTCGCGCCTCCGGAGCGACCACAGCGGCCCCGAGGACGAGACCTTCGCCGAGCTCGACTTCGAGGCGGCGGGGCGCGTCTACCGCGTCCGGCGCTCGCCCGAGTACGAGCGGCCGAAACGGCGCGGCACCGGCACCACGACCCAGCCGGCGAAGGTCGAGCTGCTGGAGCAGGTCGACGGCGCCTGGGTAGGGCTCTCGTCGAGCGCGAAGGAGGTGGGCGCCGACATCGGCCGGATCGTCGGCCTGACGAAGGACCAGTTCCTCCAGGTGATCCTGCTGGCGCAGAACCGCTTCCACGAGTTCCTGCTCGCGAAGAACGACGACCGGCAGCGGCTCCTGCGCACGCTCTTCGCGACCGAGCGCTTCGATCTGCTCCGCCGCCGCCTGCTCGAGCAGCGCGACGCGAGCGCCGTCGGGCTCGAGGAGGAGCGCGCGGCCGTGACGGCGCTCGCGGACGAGGCCGTCCGGCTCCTCGATGACGGAGCCGAGCCGCCTCTGCCGGACGCCGCCTGGTTCGCCGGGCTGCCGGCGCGGCTCGCCGCTCCGCTCGAGGCGGCCCGGGCCGGCTCCGCCGCGGCCGACGCGGCGCACGAGGCCGCGGGCACCGCTCTCGACGAGGCACGGCGCATCGCCCGGGGCCAGGAGCGGCGCCGGCGCGCCCTCATCGAGGCGGAGGAGCTCGTGGTCGCCGAGGCGCACGTCGAGCAGCAGCGGGCCGCGATCGAGCGCGCGCGCCGGGCCGACGGCGTGCTGCCGCTGCTCCGCTCCGCCCGGGCAGCCGCCGAGAAGGAGCGGGCCGCCCGGCAGCAGCGCGACCTCGCCGCCGACGCCTACGGGGACGCGTCCGGGGGCCCGGCCGCCGAGACGGCCGAACGGCTCGCCGCTGTCCTCGGCGCCCTCGCCGAGGCGCTGGCAGAGGAGCGCCGGCTCCCCGACGCGGAGCGCGTCACCGAGCGGTCCGCACGCGCCGAGCAGGCGGCGGCGACCGCGCTCGCGGGGATCGAGGCGGAGCTGCGCGAGCTGCCCGCCCGCGTCGACGCGCTCGCCGCCGAGGAGGAGTCCCTGGCCGGGGAGGCCGCCGCTGTCCCCACGCGCGTCGACGAGCTCGCCGCGCTCGAGCGGAGGATCGCCGCGGCCCTCGAGCGCGATCTCACTGCGGCGGGTCTGCAGCGGCTCCGCACGGCCTACGCCGACGCGGCGCGCGTCCACGGCGAGCGCGCCGCGGAGCAGGCCGCCCTGATCGCGCGCCGGTTCGCCGGGTTCGCCGGGGAGCTCGCCGAGCGGCTGGAGCCGGGCGAGCCCTGCCCCGTCTGCGGCTCGTGCGAGCACCCCCGCCCGGCCGAGCACGACGGCCCGACGACGGTCGGCACCGACGACCTCGACCGGGCCCGCGTCGCGGTGGAGCGCGCCGCCGCCGCCCTCGACGGCGCCCGCGAGCGCGAGGGAGCCGCGGCTCGGGCTCTCGCGGCGCTCGAGGAGCGTGTGGGCGAGGACGCGGATCCGGAGTCGCTCCGCCCGGCGCACGAGGAGCGGCTCGCCTCGGCGCGCCGCGCCGCCGCCCGCATGGAGGAGCTGCGGCGCGAGCGCACCCGGCTGCGCACCCGGATCGACGCTCTCACGTCCGGACGGGACGCCGCTCGCGAGGAGCACCGCGCCCGCGCCGACGAGTCCGCCCTCGCCGCTGAAGCGCTGCGGCTGCTGCGGGAGCGCGTCGAGGCCTTCCGCGACGGCGCGACGAGCGTCGCCTCGCGCGTCGAGCAGCTGAACGCCCAGCGCCGTCGTGCCGTCGCCCTGGTCGAGGCCGAGGAGGCGGCCGTCTCGCGGTCCGAGGCCGCCGCCGCCGCCCGGGAGGAGCTCGCCGAGGTCCTCGCCGAGCGCGGCTTCACGACCGCCGAGGAGGCCGAGTCGGCCGCGCTGGCCAGCGGGGACCGGGCGCGGGCCGAGGCCGTCGTCGCCGAGCACGAGCGACGGCGGAGCGCGACGGAGGCGGTGCTCGCCGACCCGGAACTCCGCGGACTGCCGGGCACGGCCGTCGACCTCGCCGCCGCCGAGGAGCGCTCGCGCGAGGCCTCCGCCCGTCGCGACGAGGCGCGAGCCGGCCTCTCCGTGCTCGAGCACCGCTCGGAGCGCCTGGCCGAGCTCGCCGCGACGGCCGCGGGCCGCCTCGCCGTGCTGGGTGAGCGTCTCCACCGCCACGAGGAGCTGCGCGCGCTGGCCGAGACCGTCTCCGGCCGGGGGCAGAACACGCGCCGGATGGACCTCGAGGCCTTCGCCCTCGCCGGACGCCTGGAGGAGATCGTGACCGCGGCGAACCTCCGCCTCGACGCGATGACCAGCGGCCGCTACGCCCTCGCCCACGACGACTCGCTCGCCTACCGCGGCGCCGCCTCCGGCCTCGGGATCGACGTGCTCGACGCCTTCACCGGCGTCCGCCGGCAGCCCGCCTCGCTCTCCGGCGGCGAGACGTTCCTCGCCTCGCTCGCCCTCGCCCTCGGCCTCGCCGACGTGGTGACGGCGCAGTCCGGCGGCATCTCGCTCGAGACCATGTTCATCGACGAGGGCTTCGGCTCGCTCGATGCCGAGACGCTCGAGACGGCGCTCAGCACGCTCGACGAGCTGCGGTCGGGCGGTCGGACGATCGGCCTGATCAGCCACGTCGACGCGATGCGCGAGCGGCTGCCGATCGGCCTCCGCGTCGCGGTGGGGCCGCACGGCGACTCGACGATCCTCACCGGCTGAGCGGCCGCTCCCGGGCGAAGGGGCGACGACGGCCCGCTCCCTCCTCTCGCACTGCAGCAGCGAGCGCGCCCGCGCCCGCTGCTAGGGTCGTGCGCAGTGACACGGGGTGCCCGCCAGGGCTGAGAGAAGACCCGTTGAACCTGATCTAGTTCGTACTAGCGAAGGGATGTCGCGAATGAGCATTCGCACGCCTGTCCACCCGACCCTCCCCGCCGACACGGCGCCCGACCCGGCCTCCGTGGGTCGCGATCTCGCCGAGCTCCGCGCCGCCGGGCCCCTGGTGCAGTGCATCACGAACGCGGTCGTCACCGGCTTCACCGCCAACAGCCTTCTGGCCCTCGGCGCCAGCCCGGCGATGTGCGACCTGCCCGGCGAGGCGGGCGTCTTCGCGGGCCTCGCCTCCGCGGTGCTCGTCAACCTCGGCACGCCCGGAGCGGAGCAGCGCGAGGGTGCTCGCGAGGCGGTCGCCGCGGCCGGACGCGCCGGCACCCCGTGGGTGCTCGATCCGGTCGCCGTCGGCCCGCTGCCCGTCCGCACCGCTCTGGCGGTGGACCTGCTCGAGGCGCGGCCGGCGATCATCCGCGGCAACGCCTCCGAGATCCTCGCCCTCGCGGGAGCCGGTGCGGGCGGCCGCGGTGTGGACGCCGTCGACACCGCCGAGCAGGCGCTCGACTCCGCCCGCGTCCTCGCCCGCCGCACCGGCGGCGTGGTCGCCGTCTCGGGAGCGGTCGACCTCGTCACCGACGGCGAGCGGATCGTCCGGGTCACGGGGGGCCACCCGCTGCTGACCCGCGTGACCGGCGGCGGCTGCGCGCTCGGCGCCGTGATGGCGGCGTTCCTCGGCGCGGGCGCCCGCCCGCTCGACGCGGCCGTCAGCGCCTCCGCGGTCTGGGGCCTCGCCGCCGAGCGGGCCGCCGCCGCGAGCAGCGGTCCCGGGTCCTTCGCCGTCGGCCTCCTCGACGCCCTCGCTGCCCTCCAGCCGGCCGACGCCGAGGCCGGGGCGCGGATCGAATGAGCCTCGACCTCTCGCTCTACCTCGTCACGGACACCGCCCAGTGCGGCCCGCGCGGCGTGCCCGCCGTGGCCGCTGCCGCCGTCCGAGGCGGAGTCACGACCGTGCAGATCCGCGATCACGACGCCTCCGCCGCCGAGCTCGTCGCCCTGACCCGGGCCGTCGCCGCCGTCCTCGACGAGCGCACGACCCTGCTGGTCGACGACCGCGTCGACGTCGCCCTCGCCGCCCGCCTCGCGGGCGCCCGCGTCCACGGCGTCCACCTCGGGCAGTCCGACCTCCCCGTCACCGCCGCCCGCTCGCTGCTCGGACCCGACGCGGTGATCGGGCTCACAGCGAACACCCCCGAGCACCTCGCCGCCGTCCGCGCCCTGCCCGCGGGGACGGTCGACTACCTCGGCGTCGGCGTCATCCGGCCCACCGCGACCAAGCCCGACCACCCCGCTCCCCTCGGTGTCGACGGGTTCGCCGCCCTCGCCGCGGCCACGGCGCTGCCCTGCGTCGCCATCGGCGGAGTCGGAGCCGCGGACGCGGGGCCACTCCGCCTCGCCGGTGCGGCCGGCCTCGCGGTCGTGTCGGCGCTCTGCACGGCCGCCGACCCCGCGGCGGCCGCCCGCCTGATCCGAGCGGAGTGGGACCGGTGACCGCCGGCGCCCGCGTCCCCCGTGTCCTCAGCATCGCTGGCACCGATCCGACCGGCGGTGCAGGCGTCCAGGCCGACCTCAAGTCGATCGGCGCGCTCGGCGGCTACGGCATGGCGGTCGTCACCGCGCTCGTCGCGCAGAACACGCACGGAGTCCGCTCCGTGCACCTGCCGCCCGCCGCGTTCCTCCGCGAGCAGCTCGACGCGGTGAGCGACGACGTCACGATCGACGCGGTGAAGATCGGGATGCTCGCCACGGCCGAGTACGCCGGAGTCGTCGCCGAGTGGCTCGACGAGGTCCGCCCGCCCGTCGTGGTCGTGGATCCGGTGATGGTCGCGACCAGCGGTCACCGGCTTCTCGCTCCCGAAGCCGAGGACGCCGTGCGCGACCTGCTCCGCCGCGCCGACCTGGTGACGCCGAACCTCCCCGAGCTGGGCGTGCTGGCCGGAGAGCCGACCGCCTCCGACTGGCCGGCCGCGCTCGCGCAGGGAGCGGCACTCGCCCGCGCCCTCGACGCCGCCGTGCTGGTGAAGGGCGGCCACCTCGACGGCCCCGCCACCCCGGACGCGATCGTCACCCCCGACGGCCTCGTGCGCGAGGTCCCCGGCGAGCGCGTCGCCACCTCGAACACGCACGGCACCGGGTGCTCGCTCTCGTCCGCGATGGCGACGCTCCTGGCCGGGCGCGATGCCTCCTCCGACGCCCTGGTCGAGGCGCTGACGGAGGCCAAGGAGTGGCTGACCGGCGCCCTGCGCGCCGCCGACGCCCTGGAGGTCGGCACCGGCAACGGCCCGATCGACCACTTCCACCGGCAACGTCCTCCGGCGTTCTGCGCGGACGTCTGGGAGCGGACGCGGACCCTCCGCGACGAGATCGACGCGCTCCCGTTCGTGCGGGCCCTCGGCGACGGCTCCCTCGGGCGGGAGGACTTCGAGTGGTACCTCGAGCAGGACGCTCTCTACCTCACCGAGTACGCCCGCGTCCTGGCCGTCGCGGCGCAGCGCGCGCCGACCACCGCCGAGCAGGTCTTCTGGGCCGAGGGCTCGGCGTCCGCCCTCGCGGCGGAGGCGCAGCTGCACCGCGACCGGCTCGGGACCAGGGACGCGGCTCCCGCACCCGTGACCCGCGGCTACACCGACCACCTGCTCGCGGTCGCCGCGCGCGGCGGCTACGGCGAGATCGTCGCCGCCCTGCTCCCCTGCTTCTGGCTCTACGCCGACGTCGGGTCGCGCCTCGCCGCCTCCGGGCACCCCGAGCACCCCTACGCGGACTGGCTGCTCACCTACGGCGACCCGGTCTTCGCGACGGCCACCGAGCGGGCGATCGAGTTCACGGAGCAGGCCGCCCGCGACGCCTCACCGAGGGAGCGCGCCGCGATGAGGGACGCGTTCCTGCGGTCGAGTTCGTTCGAGAAGGACTTCTTCGCCGCACCGCTCGCCCGGACCGGCTGAGCTCTCAGCCGGCCCGGCCGGGTGCGCTCAGCCGATCGCCTCGCGCAGGACGTGCATGAGGGCGTCCAGCTGCACCGTGTCGGCCGAGGCCGTCTCGGCGTCCGCGCCGTCGAGCGCGCGGGCGGCGAGACCGGCCTTGGCGTCGATGAGCTCGGCGATCTTCGCGTCGATCGTGTGCGCCGCGATGATCCGCCACGCCGTCACCGGCTCCTCCTGGCCGATGCGGTGCACGCGGTCGATCGCCTGCGTCTGCTCGGCCGAGGTCCACGACAGCTCGGCGAGCACCACGTTGGACGACGCCTGCAGGTTCACGCCGACTCCCGCCGCGGTGAGCGAGCAGACGGCGACCGAGACGTCGGGGTCCTCGTTGAAGGCGTCGATCTGCGTCTGGCGGAACGCCGCGGTCTGGTCGCCGCGGATGGAGACGGACGTCAGCTCGCGCTTCTCGAAGGTGTCCTCCGCCTGGTCCATCACGTCGATGTGCTTCGCGAAGAAGACGACCTTGCCCACCGAGCGGGCCAGCTGCGAGGCGTAGTCGGCGGCCAGCGCCGCCTTGGCCTGGCCGATCCGGCGCACCATGGTGAAGACGTTCTCGCCGGTCTTGGCCGACTTCGACTCCTCGAGCTCGCTCTGCGCCACGATGCGGATGAACCGCTCGCGCTCGTCGTCGTCGAGCTCGTGCGTGATCGAGGAGGTGACCGCCCTGAAGCGCTGCAGCATGCGGGCGCCGAGCTCGCGCTCGGCCTTCTGGATGGAGCGGCCGAGGTCGTCGTCCAGCTCGACGGGCAGATCGACGATCCGCTTCGACGGCAGGTCGGCGGCGACGTCGATCTTCTTGCGCCGGACGATGCCGAGGTCGATCACGGCCTCGCGCGCCTCCGGGTAGAAGCCCGTGTCGGCGGGGGTGAGGCCCGTCTCCTCGAGGCGGCCCATCAGCTCCGGTCCCGGCTTGGTCTCGTCGATCCAGCCGAGGAAGCGCCAGATGGCGCGGAAGTCGTCGACGTCGTTGATCAGCGGGGTGCCGGTCAGCGCGATCATCAGCGGATCGTGCCCCGGAGTGGTCTCGCGGATCCTCGACGCCAGCGCGAGCACGCTCTGCGAGCGCTGCGAGCGGAGGTTCTTGATGAAGTGCGCCTCGTCGACGACCATGCCGCGGAAGCCCAGGCTCCCGAGCCAGCCGATGTGCCGGTCGAGGATGTCGTAGTTGACGATGACCACGTCGGCGAACGCGTCGAGCGTGCCGCCGTCTCCGTGGATCACCGTGGCGCGCCGCTGCGGCGTCCAGTGCTCCACCTCGCGCGCCCAGTTCATCTTGACCACGTTCGGCACCACCGCGAGCAGCGGGTACGCCCCGACCACCGAGGCGGCGAGGAGGCTCTGCGCGGTCTTGCCCAGACCCGGCTCGTCGGCGAGCAGGAAGCTGCGGTGCCCCTCGCGGGCGCTCTCGATGAAGCGCGCCTGGTGCGGCATCAGCTCGCGGCCGCGCGGCGAGACCCGGTCGAGCTTCGGCGGCTCCGGGAGCTCCATGCTCGCGGCCCGTCCGCCCGCTCCGTACTCGAACGCCTTGAAGAGCGGCCCGAGCAGCTCCCAGTCGTCGAGCCTGCGACGCGGCGCCGGAGCGGAGGCCTCGGCGATCGAGAAGTCCGGCGGGAGGAAGGGGTTCGCCAGCTGGCGGGCGCGCACCGACTGCGGCACGACCTGGTTGACCGGCACCTCGGGCTTGGGCTCCGGCTCGGTCACGATGAGCAGCTCGTCGGGGCTGAGCTCCGCGCCCGCCTCGAGCAGCCAGTCGCGGCGGAGCTTCTGCGCGGCCGCCGTGACGCCGGCCTCCGATTCGAGCAGCGCGATCAGGCTGGTGTCGCGGGCGGCCGTCTTGGCCAGGATCGTGGCGATGCCGTCGAGGCGCTTCATCTCCTCGGCGCGCTGCGCGTCGCTGAGCGAGGGATCGACCTTGACCCGCTTGCGCTCCTCGCGCATCAGGAGGGCGATCACCAGGAACTTCGTCCGGTTGGTCGGCCCGACCTTGCCGGTCTGGGCCTTCGCCTCCACCTCGCGGACGCGGCGGGCGAGGATCGGGATGATCCCCGCGTTGTCCACGCCGCGCGAGCGCGATCGGGGTCGGCTCCCGGCGGCGTTCGACGCTCGTCGCGTCTGACCGGACTGACGCTGGCCGCTGCGAGCCATGCTCCTCCTCGATGTGTGACGGGGGCGGAGGAGGGGTTCCCGCGCGCTGCCGTCGCCGTGCATCCGCCGGATCGCCTCCGGGGAGGTGTCGGGCGTCGGTGCATCCGGTGGCCGTCGGGAGCTCCGAGCAACGGGTCTGGGACCCGGTCGCAGCATCCCCGGCGTGCGGGTGCGGCGCCAGTCTACTCCTCGAGGCGGTCCGGTCGGCGCTCCGCCGCGCGGACGGTCGCGCTCGTCGTCATTCCGGGGTCGGGACGCGGATGACGAGGCCCGCCGCCACGAAGACGCCGACCGCGGCGAGGCTCAGTGAGGACCAGATCGCGTCCGGGAACGCGAACGGCAGCACCGGGTTCCACAGCACGAGCACGGGGACGAGCCCGATCAGCCAGAGGAGTGCGCGCGCCTGGATCGCGAACCAGCCGATGACCGCCGCGAGGATCGCGACCGGGTAGCGGATGAAGTCGTAGGCGTCGGAGCCGACGAGGGCGAGCCCGGCCAGCAGCACGATCGCGCCGAGGATCCCGGGCGCGAGCGCCATGCGGGCGCGGTCGCGCGAGGGGTAGCGGGCGGCGGTTGCGCGGGACGGCTTGCGGGTGCTCACCCCTCGATCGTAGGCGCGCATACCCCGCCCGGGTACCGCCTGCGGCGCGTAGGCTGGAGGAGTGATCGAGGACCTCAAGAAGCGCTCGCTGCACCGTGCCCGGATCCTGGGCGGCCAGATGCGCGGCCTCGAGCGGATGATCGAGAACGAGGACTACTGCGTCGACATCGTCACGCAGTCCCTCGCGATCCAGAAGTCGCTCGGCTCGCTCAACAAGCTCATCGTCGAGAACCACCTCCGCACGCACATCACCGCGATGTTCGAGGAGGGCGGAGACGCCCGCGAGGCGGCCATCGCCGAGCTCGTGAAGATCTTCGAGCTCTCCAACAACCGCTCGTGACCGCCGGCCTCGTCGCCGCGGCGCGGGTGCGCCCGCTGCTGCTCGACGGGGGCCTGGGCACGGAGCTGGAGGCGCAGGGCGCCGCGGTGGACTCCTCGCTCTGGAGCGCCCGGGTCCTGCTGGAGGAGCCCGGCCGGGTCGTCGCCGCGCACCGCGCCTTCGCCGAGGCGGGCGCCCGGGTCGCGGTGACCGCGAGCTACCAGGTGTCCGCGAGCGGATTCGCAGCCGCGGGGCTGGCCCCGGGCCTCGTCGAGCGCGCCCTCCGGGAGAGCGTCGACCTGGCCCGGCGCGCGCAGAGCGGCTGGGTCGCCGCCTCCGTCGGCCCTTTCGGTGCGAGCCTCGGCGACGGCTCCGAGTACCGCGGCGACGACGGCCTCACCGTCGGCGAGCTCGCCGCCTGGCACCGCCCGCGCCTGGAGACCCTGGCCGCGGCCGGGCCCGACCTGCTCGCCGTCGAGACCATCCCGTCGGTGCGGGAGGTGCGGGCCGTCGTGAAGGCCCTCGCGGGCTCCTCGGTCCCCGCCTGGATCTGCGTGAGCGGCCGTTCGGGCCGCACCGCGTCCGGCGAGCCCCTGGCCGAGGCGCTCGCCGTCGCCGCCGCCTCCGAGGAGGTCGTCGGCGTGGGAGTGAACTGCTGCCCGCCCGGCGACGTCGCCGAGGCGGTCCGCATCGCCCGCTCCGTCACCGGCAAGCTGGTCGTCGTGTACCCGAACAGCGGCGAGGAGTGGGACGCCGTCGAGCGTCGCTGGGCAGGCGACGCGGCCTTCGACCCCGCGCTGGTCGCCTCCTGGCGCGCGGCGGGAGCGGATCTGATCGGCGGCTGCTGCCGCGTGGGACCTGCGGCGATCGCTGCCCTCGGACGAAGCCTGGAGGAGGAGTCGTGACCACCCTGAGAGCCGTGCGCGGCGACCTCACCCGCGAGCACGTCGACGCGATCGTGAACGCGGCGAACTCGTCGCTCCTCGGCGGCGGCGGCGTCGACGGCGCGATCCACCGCGCGGGCGGACCGGAGATCCTCGCCGAGTGCCGCCGGCTCCGCGGGACCGAGCTGCCGGACGGTCTGCCCGCCGGCTCCGCGGTCGCCACGACCGCCGGCCGCCTCCCCGCCCGCTGGGTCGTGCACACCGTCGGTCCCGTCCACTCGCGGTCGGAGGACCGCAGCGCCGTCCTCGCCTCGGCCTACCGCGAGTCGGTGCGCACCGCCGTCGGTCTCGGCGCGCGGACGCTCGCCTTCCCGGCCGTCTCGGCGGGCGTCTACGGCTGGCCGATGGACGACGCGGCGCGCATCGCGGTGGAGACGGTCCGCGAGGCGACCGCGGACGGCGCACTCGACGAGGTCCGGTTCGTCCTCTTCTCCGCGGACGCCCTCGCGGCCTTCGAGGCCGCCCTGGCCGCGGAATGACGGAGGGGGAGCCGACCCTGCGGTCGACTCCCCCTCCACGGTGCTGCGCTAGGCCGTCTTCGGCCGCGCGAACTCGTCGTAGGGCAGCGTGATCGGGCGGGTCCGCGGAGGCATCCGCACGACCGCCTCGAGCGCCGGGCCCAGTGCCTCGCGCCAGGCGCGGTAGCCGTCCTCGTTGAGGTGCAGGCCGTCCGGCGAGTACTGCTCGAGCAGCCCGCCGTCCTCGCCCGCGAGCACCGGCCACAGGTCGAGGTAGCCCGCGTGCGCCGTGGGCGCGAACTGCCACAGGTGGCGGTTGATCTCGCGGATCTGCGGCGCGAACTCGTGTCCGCGCGGCAGGACCGAGGTCACCAGGATGCGCACGTCCGGGAGGTCGCGCCGGAACGTCGCGACGATCGTCTCGATGTTGCGCACGACGTGCTCCGTCGTGCGGTGCCAGGCGAGGTCGTTGGTGCCGATCAGCAGCACCACCGTGTCCGGCTCCTGCGCGACCAGCTCGGCGAGCCGCGCGACGACGTCCGCCGTGGTGGCCCCTCCGACTCCCTCGTCGACGACCGTCGACTCCGTCAGCCACTCGCCCCAGGCTCCCGCCTGGATGATGCTGTCCCCGATGAAGAGGACCTTCCCCAGCTGGAGTCCGCGCCCCGCGTCCGTACTCGACCGTTCGCTCATCGTGCTCCTCTCGTCGGCGTCCCGGGCGGCCTCGCCGCCGCCGGACCCCTCCATTGTCACCGCTGCACCCGGCGCCCGCCAGGGGAGCGCTCGTCGCCGGAGTCCGGCAGGTCGGCTGCGGTGGCCGTGATGCGGTTGGCCATGCCGTTGAAGATGATGCCGTGGAAGGGCAGGATCGCGAACCAGTAGAGCCTGCCCGCGAGGCCCTGCGGGAAGAACACCGCGCGCTGCGTGTAGACCGAGCCGCCGTCTCCGGAGGGCTCGGCGCGCATCTCGAGCCAGGCCCCGCCGGGCACCTTCATCTCGGCGCGCAGTCGCAGGAGCTTCGGCCGCTCGATCTCCTCGACGCGCCAGAAGTCGAGGGCGTCGCCGGCGTGCAGGCGCGCGGAGTCGCGGCGCCCGCGCTGCAGGCCCACTCCCCCGACGAGGCGGTCCATCCAGCCGCGGATCACCCACGCGAGCGGGAAGGAGTACCAGCCGTTGGTGCCGCCGATGCCCTCGATGACGCGCCAGAGCTTGGCCGGGTCGGCCTGGGTGCGGCGCTCCTTGAGGTCCACGTAGACCGTGTGGCCGGCCCACTCCGGGTCGCTCGGCAGCGGATCGCTGGGAGCGCCGACGACCTCCGCGTTCTGCCAGCTCGTCTCGATCTCGCCCGCCTGCATCTTTCCCAGCGCGAGCCGGACGGCGCGGCGGTAGGAGGTCAGCCCGCCCTCGGGGTCGGGGATGAGCGCGCGGATGTCCTGCTCGTGCACGACGCAGTCGTACTGCAGCGAGGCGATGATGGGCACCGCGAGCGAGCGCGGGATCGGCGTGACCAGGTTGACCCACTGCGAGGCCAGCCACGGGGTGAACACCGGCAGGGACGCGATCGGCCGCTGCGGGAGCCCGGCCTCGACCGCGTAGCCGTTCATCATCTGGCCGTAGCGGAGCACGTCGGGCCCGCCGATGTCGAAGGTGCGGTTGAGCGCGGCGTCCTCGAGCGACGCGGAGCCGATCAGGTAGTGCAGCACGTCGCGCACGGCGATCGGCTGGATGAAGTTGCGCACCCACTGCGGCGCGGGCATGTACGGCAGCACGTCGGTGAGGTGGCGCACCATCTCGAACGAGGTCGACCCGGAGCCGATGATCACGCCCGCCTGCAGGGCGATCGTCGGCACTCCCGACTCCATCAGGATCCGGCCCACCTCCGCGCGCGAGCGGAGGTGCTTCGAGAGCTCCTGGCCCTCGGGGTGCAGGCCGCCGAGGTAGACGATGCGGCCGACGCCGGCCGACTCCGCGGCCGTGGCGACGTTGTGCGCGGCGCGGCTCTCGACCTCCTCGAAGTGGGCGTGGTCGTTGCCCGAGCCCATCGAGTGGACGAGGTAGTAGAGGACGTCGACGCCCTCGACCGCGGCCTCCAGCGACTCCGGATCGCCGAGATCGCCCTGGGCGACCTCGACCTCCTCCGCCCACGGCACGTCGACCAGCTTGCGCGGGTCGCGCACCAGGACGCGCACCCGGAAGCCCGCCTCGAGGAGGCGCGGCGTCAGCCGGCCGCCGATGTAGCCGGTCGCGCCGGTGACGAGCGCGAGGGGGCGCGCCGAGTCGGAGGGGGTTTCGCTCATGCGGCCACGGTACGCCGATGGCCCCGGGACCTCTCCCGCTGGTGCGGGCCCGCGGCCCCTGCTAGGCGGCGGCCGGCATCCCGCTCAGTCGATGCCGAGGACCTCGCGGACCTGCACCACGTCGTGGTTCATCTGGCGGATGAGGGGCTCGACGCCCTCGTAGGCGACCTGGCCGCGGATCCGGCCGACGAACGCCACGTCGACCACGCGGTCGTAGAGGTCGAGGGTGTCGAGCGTCTGATCGAGCACGTACGCCTCGACCTGCTTGGGCGGCACTCCGACGAAGGTCGGGTTGCTGCCGACCGAGATCGCGGCGGGATGCGTGACGCCGTCGGTGGTGAGCCGGCCCGCGTAGACGCCGTCGGCCGGGATCAGGCCCTGCGACTGCGGCGAGAGGTTCGCGGTCGGGAAGCCCAGCTCGCGGCCGCGCTTCGCTCCGTGCACGACCACGCCGCGGACCACGGGCTCGTGCCCGAGCAGGCGCGTCGCGTGCTCCACGTCGCCCTCGGCCAGCAGCTCGCGGATCCAGGTGGAGGAGACGCGGCGCCCGTCCTCGGGCCGCACGTCGTCGATCAGCTCCACATCGAATCCGTGCTGCCCGCCGAGCACGCGCAGCAGGTCGACGTCGCCCGCTCCCCGGGCGCCGAAGCGGAAGTCGGAGCCGACGAGGACCACGCGGGCCTCGAGCGCCTCCACCAGCACCTGCTCGACGAACTGCTCGGGCGAGAGCGCCCGGAACGCCTCGTCGAAGGTGAGCAGCAGGGTCGCGTCCACGCCGGTCCCGGCGAGGAGCTCGAGCTTCTGCTCGTTGCCGACCAGGACGGGCGGGCACTTCTCCGGCGCGATCACGCTGAGCGGATTGCGGTCGAAGGTGACGACGACGGCGGCGAGCCCCTGCTCGCGGGCCCGCTCGTGCAGCCGGCCGATGACGGCCCGGTGCCCGGAGTGGACGCCGTCGAACTTGCCGATCGTGACGGCGGAGGGTCCGATCCCGGCCAGGTCGCCGGGGCGGGTCTCGACGCGCATCAGGCGGCCGCCCGGGGCGTGCGCCGCCCCTGCACGCGGAGCCACCAGAGGCCGAGCACGGGCAGGACGAGCGGGATGAGCAGGTAGCCGGCGCCGAAGGCCGCCCACACCGTCGACTGGCGCCCGAACGGGTCGGCGCTCGCGAGCCCGAGGAGCTGCGGAGCGAGGAGGCTGAGCGCGCCGACCACGAGCACGCCCACCAGCTCGAAGGTGATCGTCACCCACGCGACGCGCTGCCAGGCGCGGCCCGGGACGATCAGGGCGACAGTCGCGACGATGTACACGACGGCCGAGAGCGCCGAGAGCGAGAACGCCAGCGGCGCCTCGTCGAACCGGTCGATGATCTGGAAGACGGAGCGCCCCGTCGCGGCGAGCGCGAGGATCCCGTAGACCACGACCAGGAGGCTGCCGATCCCGCGCGAGCGGGCGGAACGGTTCGGCTCTCCGCTCCCGGGGGCCGAGGGGACTGAGGGGTCGTGAGCGGCCCGTCCGGACGCATCGCTGGCTGGTTTCGACATCGCACGTCCATGCTAGGCGCTCGCCGGGCCGGGCCCGGTGGCGGACCCGATCAGGCGCTCTGGAAGAACCAGATCTGGTGCATCCGGTAGACCATGACCGCGATCGAGAGGCAGGCGACGCCCAGGATCACGGTGCTCCAGCGGCTCCGCTCGATGAGCGCCCAGAACCCGGCAGCGAGCGGCAGGAGCAGCGCCGAGATCAGGTAGATGTAGTACTCCGGCAGGCTCCCCGACGGGCGGTTGCCGACCAGCGGCGACACGATCGCGACCGCCAGCTGGACGATCAGCAGCAGCTCGACGATCGCCGTCGCGCCGACCGAGACGTCCGAGGGACGGCGGGCGAGCAGCCCGAGCACGAGGCAGAGCAGGCCGGCCGCGACGGCGATCCCCACCTGGAGGATCGTGAACCACTCGATCACGAGGCGGCCGTCCGCAGGTCCTCGGTCGGGAAGTTGACGACGCTCTTGAGCTGGGTGCCGCGCCGCTCGGCGAGGCCGATCAGCCGCTCCCCCGGGCCGACCGCGGCGAGGAGGCCCTTCGCGCCCGCCACCGCCTCCGGGGCCGGGATGCGCTTGCCGTTCGCGAGATCGCCCGCCTCCTGGGCGTCGAGGCGCAGCAGGGGGAACAGCTCGCCCGCCACGAGCGTCGGCGGCAGGAGCGCGGCGGGGACGTCGAGCTCGTCGATCTCGCCGGCCTGGGCCACGGAGAAGGGGCCGACCGCGGTGCGCCGCAGCGCGGTCAGGTGGCCGCCGACTCCGAGGGACGCGCCCAGGTCGCGGGCGAGCGCGCGGATGTAGGTGCCGGAGGAGCAGGTGACGCGCACGTCCAGGTCGAGGAACCCCTCGACCGGGCGGCTCGCCAGGACGGCGAACTCCGAGACGGTCACGGGGCGGGAGGCGAGCACGACCTCCTCGCCGTCGCGGGCGCGGGCGTAGGCGCGGCGGCCGTCCACCTTGATCGCGCTGACCGTGCTCGGGACCTGCTCGATCGCTCCGGTGAGGGCCGCGATCGCGTCGGACACCGACTCCGGGGCGAGGGCCGCGACGAGGGCGGGCTCCGCCGAGGCGAGCACCTCGCCCTCCTGGTCGTCGGTGGTGGTGGAGGAGCCCAGCCGGATCGTCGCCTCGTACTGCTTGTCGAGGCCGACGAGGTAGGTGAGCAGGCGCGTCGAGGGGCCGAGACCGAGGATCATCAGCCCGGTCGCCATCGGATCGAGCGTCCCCGCGTGGCCGACCTTGCGGGTCCCCGCGCGACGGCGGGTCCGCGAGACGAGGTCGTGGCTGGTGATGCCGCCGGGCTTGTCCAGCAGGAGGATCCCGTTCGGAGCCGGGGCGGGGGTCTCGAGCACGGGTGCGAGGATACACGGACGGATCGGGAGTACTCCCGGGGTGGAGCCGGAGCCCTCCCCCGCCCGTCCTAGGCTGTCCGGATGAGGATCGCAGTACTCGGAGCAGGCGCCGTCGGCGGCACCATCGCCGCCCTTCTCGACCGCGCCGGGCACGACGTCGAGGTCACCGCCCGAGGCGACCACCTCACCGCGATCCGCCGGTCGGGGATCCGGCTCGACGGGGCGTGGGGCGAGCACACCGCCTGGGTCCGCTGCGGCGAGTCCCTCGACCTCGTGCCCGATCTCGCCTTCGTCTGCACGAAAGCGCAGGACGCCGAGGACGCGCTGCGCACCAACCGCCGCACGGTCGACGGCACTCTCGTCGTCGTCGTCCAGAACGGACTGGACGGACTCACCGCGGCGGCCCGGCAGGTGCGCGACGCCCGGCTCGTGGGTGCTCTCGCCCTCTTCGCCGCGAGCCACCTCGAACCCGGCCGGGTCACCGTCACGGCTCCTGCCACGACCACGCTCGGCGTCCCCGGCCGCCCGGCCGACGACGACGTCCGACGGGCCGCCGCCGTCCTCGGCGAGGCGGTCCCCACCGCCGTAACCGACGACTTCACCGGAGCGCAGTGGACGAAGCTGCTGATCAACGAGGTCAACGCCCTGCCCGCGATCACCGGGCTCTCGGTCCAGGAGACGATCGACGATCCGGGGCTGCGGCGCGTCCTCGCCCGGTCGATGCGCGAGGCCGCCCGGACGGGCCTCGCGTCGGGCGTCCGCTTCGGCTCGCTGCAGGGACTCTCGAACACGTCCGTCCGCGCCCTGGCCGCCGCTCCCCTGCCCCTGGTCGAGCTGCTCCCCCGCCGGATGGCCGCGCGGATGGGCGAGGTGCCGAACCCCGGGTCGACGCTGCAGAGCGTCCGCCGCGGAGTGCCGAGCGAGATCGACCACCTGGCCGGGGCCGTGGTCCGCAACGCTCACCGCGGCGGGCGCGAGGCACCGGTCAACCAGCTGCTGGTCGACCTGGTGCACGAGGTCGAGCGGGCGGGCGCCTTCGTGCCGCCGGCGGAGGTCGTGCGCCGCGCCGCCCTGGTCTGAGCCCGCGGCCCTGTCGGACGGACGCCGCCCGCGGCGGCGGCCTCCGTCCCGAGGCTCAGCAGGAGTCGGCGAAGAGGCGCCGGGGCTGCTCCGGATCGCGGATGTCGACGAGGATCCCCGCCAGCCGGCGCGGATCCGTCGTGGCGCGGTACGCCGCGTCCACCGGCGGCTCCTGCGTGTCGAGGCGGATGCTGGTGCTCCACGCGCCGCGCAGCTCCGGCCGGAGGGCGAACTCGCCGTCGACGAGCAGCACCGCGTCGCGGCCGGCGGTCCGCCAGCGCGCCTGCCGCGCCTCGTCGCGCACCGCGTCGAAGCCCGCGAGCACGAACCCGGTGCTGCCGCCGAGGGTGAACGGATCGAGCAGGACGCGGCGCAGGAGCTCGTAGTCGTACCCGGCCGCGTAGGAGCGCTGCTCCTCGGGCACGGCGGGGTCGTCCCGATCGGCGCGGGGACGTCGGAAGTCGGCGAGGTGCGCGACGATCGCGTCCTTGCCGGCCCGGCGGAGCGCCTCCGCGAGGTCGAGCGCGAACGCCGCGCTCACCGCGGGGTCGTCGCCGTCGATCCCGACCTTGACCCGTCCGCGCCCGTAGTTGTGCAGCACCTCCGCCGCGAGAGCGTCGAGCACATCGGCCTTCTGCGGAGCCCACCTGGTCATCCGCCCACGATACGCGCCGCCGCCTAGTGTGGGCTGATGCCCTCCGACCCTCTCGCCGACGCGATCACCGCCTGGTTCCGCACGAGCGCCCGCGACCTGCCGTGGCGCCGCGAGGGCTTCCCCGCCTGGGGCACGCTCGTCAGCGAGTTCATGCTGCAGCAGACCCCGGTGGTCCGCGTCGTCCCGCGTCTGGCGGAGTGGCTGGAGCGCTGGCCGACACCCTCCGCACTCGCCGCCGTCCCGCCCGGCGAGGCGGTGCGCGCCTGGCAGTCCCTGGGCTACCCGCGGCGGGCCCTGCGACTGCACGCCTGTGCCGTGGCGATCGCCGAGGAGCACGGCGACGTGGTCCCCGACGACGTCGAGACCCTCCTCGCGCTGCCCGGCATCGGCGACTACACCGCCCGCGCCGTCGCCGTTTTCGCCTACGGGAGGCGGCATCCCGTGGTCGACACCAACGTCCGCCGGGTCCTCGCGCGCGCGGTCGACGGAGCGGCGGAGCCCGGCCCGCCCCGCGCGAGGGCCGACCTCGCTGCGATGTCGGCGCTGCTGCCCGAGTCGCTCTCCGAGGCGGCGGCCTTCAACGCGGGCGCGATGGAGCTGGGGGCGATCGTCTGCACCGCCCGCGCTCCGCGCTGCGACGAGTGCCCGATCCGCGACCTCTGCCGCTGGCGGGCGGAGGGGTACCCCGAGCACACCGGGCCCGTGAAGGCGAAGCAGAAGCGGTTCGAGGGCTCGGACCGCCAGGTCCGCGGCCTCATCCTCGCCGAGCTGCGCGCCGCGCACGGCCCGGTCACCGCGGCCGAGGTGGAGTCTCTCTGGCCGGACGCCGACCAGCGCGGTCGCGCCCTGGCCGGGCTCCTCGCCGACGGCCTGGCGACGGGCGGCCCGGAGGACGGCTACCTCCTCCCCGGCTCCTGAGGGCCCGTCGACCGCCGTCCGCGCCGGAGGAGGCGGGTAGGGTCGGCGCCGTGACCGGTCGCCGCCTCCGCCTCCCCCGCCCCGACGCCGCCGTCGAGCGCGCCCTCGACGTCGACCTCGCCCAGGACGTCCAGCGCGCCCTCGCCGCGGTCCGCGTCGAGAACGACATGCCCGGCCCGTTCCCGCCGGCCGCGCTGGCCGAGGCCGAGCACGCGGACGCCGGAGCGGACGACGAGGACCGCGTCGACCGGACGGACCTCCCCTTCGTGACGATCGACCCGCCCGGCTCGCTCGACCTGGACCAGGCCCGCCACCTGGAGCGCACGTCGGAGGGCGTCGTCCTCCGCTACGCCATCGCGGACGTGCCCGCGGTCGTCCGCACCGGCGGAGCGCTCGACGCCGAGACGCGCCGTCGCGGCCAGACCTACTACCTCCCGGACGGCCGCGTCCCGCTGCACCCCGCGGTCCTCTCCGAGGGGACCGCGTCGCTCCTGCCGGACGAGACGCGCCGAGCGCTGGTCTGGACGCTGACCCTCGACGAGCGGGCGGAGCCGCGCTCGGTGCACCTCGAGCGGGCGCTCGTGCGCAGCGTGGCCCGGCTCGACTACGAGGGCGTGCAGCGCAGCGTCGACGCGGGCGATCCGCACCCCTCCCTCGCCCTCCTCCCCTGGTTCGGACGCGAGCGCCTGGCGCGCGAGGCCGAGCGCGGAGGAGCGAGCCTGACGCTGCCCGAGGAGGAGATCGTCGCCGCCGACGGCGGCTACCGGGTCGAGCGCCGCGCTCCCCTGGCCGTCGAGGGCTGGAACGCCCAGGTCTCGCTGCTGACCGGCATGGCGGCGGCGACGATGATGCTCGACGCGGGGGTGGGCATCCTCCGGACCATGCCCGAGGCCGACCCCGCCACCGTCGCGGCCTTCCGCTCCCGAGCCGCGGCGCTCGGCGTCCCGTGGCCCGAGGAGGAGGCCTACGGCGCCTACCTGCGCCGCCTCGACACCGACGACCCCGCCCAGCTCGCCATCATGTACGCCGCGGCGAGCCTGTTCCGCGGCGCCGGCTACACCGCCTTCGACGGCGCCCCGCCGGAGCATCCCGCGCAGGCGGCCCTCGCCGCGCCGTACGCGCACGTCACCGCGCCGCTGCGGCGCCTGGTCGACCGGTTCGGCCTCGCCGTCTGCCTCGCGGTGTCCCGGGGCGGAACGATCCCCTCGCAGCTGCGCGAGGCGCTGCCCCTGCTCCCGCCGCTCCTCGCCGCGAGCGACCGCCGGGCCGGAGCCGCCTCCCGTGCGGCGACCGCGATCGTCGAGGCCGCCGTCCTCCGCGGCCGCGAAGGAGCCTCCTTCAGCGGGATCGTCGTCTCCTCGGCGCGCACCCGCTCCTCGGTCCAGCTGCTCGACCCGGAGATCACCGTCGACGTCCCGGCCCCGCTCACGCCGGGAGCCCGTGTCGTCGTCGTCCTGGAATCGGTCGACGTCGCCACGGGCTCCGCGGTGTTCGGGCTCGGCGCCTAGTCCTCGTCGTCCTCGCGGGGCTTCACATAGGGGTCGGCCTCGCCGGCGTAGTCCGCCTGAGCGGCGAGCGACTGCACCTGCGAGTCCTGGCTGCGCGCGGCGGCGAGCAGGTCCTCGATGTGCTTCGCGTTCTCGGGCACCGCGTCGAGGATGAACTCGAGCGACGGCGTGAGCCGGGACGTGATGTTCCTGCCCACCTCGGTGCGGAGCATTCCGGTGGCGGCCTTCAGGGCCGCGGCCGAATCGGCGCGCTCCTCGTCGGTGCCGTAGACCGTGTAGAACACCGAGGCGTGCTGCAGGTCGCCGGTCACCTGGACATCGGTGATGGTGACGAAGCCGAGGCGCGGGTCGCGGAGACCGCGCTCGAGCCGCTTCGCGACGATCACCTGGATACGTTCGGCGAGCTTCCTCGCCCGGGCCGGATCTGCCATGGCTGGTCCTCACATCTCTCTCGGCGAACCGTTCAGCTCGCCATTCAACCACTCTCCGCCCGGACGACCGGTCGCGTCCGAGGGGGCCTTGCTTCTGGGGCGTGATGCCCCTCGACCGCGCGTCTGCGACGGCACGGGTGGGGTGCCTTCTCGCGGCTCCCTGATCCTCGGGGACCGGGTGGGGAGGGAAGGCTCAGGTGCCGGATCGGGAGCCGGACGTCGCCCGCAGGCTCGCTGCTCGCGAGCTGCTCGCTCAGCGGGCGCACCCACCGAGACAGGAGCGCCTGATCGGGGTCGGTCTCCCGCACCCGGGGGTGGGGAAGCGCCCACTGGAGGGTCCGCACCTCCGGGACACCGGCGGCCCCCGATTCCTCCCGCAGGGCGCGAGAGGACGAGAGTCCCCTCCCGATCCCGCACGAACAGCGCCGTGAGACGCCGGAAGGCCCGGGCGGACCCGGGCCTTCCAGTGGAGCGGATCAGCCTCGCGGCTTCTCCTTCATCTCGATCGTCTCGATCTCGTCGCCGATCTGGATGTCGTTGTACTTTCCGAGTCCGATACCGGCCTCGTAGTCCGTACGGACCTCCGTGACGTCGTCCTTGAAGCGACGCAGCGACTCGATGGCCAGGTTGTCCCCGACCACGACGCCGTCACGGATGACGCGCGCCTTCGAGTTGCGGGTGATCGTGCCGGAGCGGACGATGACACCCGCGATGTTGCCGAACTTGGAGGAGCGGAACACCTCGCGGATCTCGGCGACACCGGACTGGACCTCCTCGAACTCGGGCTTGAGCATGCCCGTGAGCGAGTTCTCGACCTCTTCGATCGCGTTGTAGATGACCGAGTAGAAGCGGATGTCCACTCCTTCTCGAGCAGCGCGCTCGCGGGCCTTCGGGTCGGGGCGGACGTTGAAGCCCACGATGATCGCGTTGTCGATCGTCGCGAGGTTGACGTCCGACTCCGTGATCGCACCGACACCGCGGTGGATGATGCGCAGCTGCACCGAGTCGTCGACCTCGATCTTGACGAGCGACTCCTCCAGCGCCTCGACGGCACCGGACACGTCGCCCTTGATGATGAGGTTGAGCGACTCGACCTTGCCCTCCTCGAGAGCACGGGTGAAGTCCTCGAGCGAGATGCGCTTGCGGGCCTTGGCCAGCAGGGCGTTGCGCTGAGCG
Source organism: Rathayibacter sp. AY1F6 (assembly GCF_002932035.1). Lineage (NCBI taxonomy): Bacteria > Bacillati > Actinomycetota > Actinomycetes > Micrococcales > Microbacteriaceae > Rathayibacter > Rathayibacter sp. AY1F6. The sequence goes on from NZ_PSVD01000001.1 coordinate 207,183, forward strand.
GCTTCGCGCTTCTCGGCGATCTGACGGGCCGTGCGGTCCTCCTCGGTGACGAGGAAGGTGTCGCCGGCGCGGGGCACGGACGAGAGTCCCTGCACCTGCACCGGACGCGACGGCACGGCTTCGAGGACGGCGTTGCCGTTCTCGTCCGCCATCGCACGGACGCGGCCGTAGGCCGTTCCGGCGACGATCGCGTCTCCGACGCGCAGCGTTCCCGACTGGATGAGCACGGTCGCGACCGCACCGCGTCCCTTGTCGAGCTTCGCCTCGATCGCGACTCCGCGCGCCTCCTTGTTGGGGTTGGCGCGCAGGTCGAGACCGGCGTCCGCGGTGAGCAGCACGGCGTCCAGGAGGTCCTGGATGCCGGTACCCGCGCGAGCCGACACGTCGACGAACATGACGTCTCCGCCGTACTCCTCGGCGACGAGCCCGAACTCGGTGAGCTGCTGGCGCACCTTGGCCGGGTTGGCGTCGGGCTTGTCCACCTTGTTCACCGCGACCACGATCGGCACGTTGGCCGCCTGGGCGTGGTTCAGCGCCTCGATGGTCTGCGGCATGATGCCGTCGTCCGCCGCGACCACGAGGATCGCGATGTCCGTGACCTGGGCACCGCGGGCTCGCATGGCGGTGAACGCCTCGTGACCCGGGGTGTCGATGAAGGTGATCGGGCGCTCGATGCCCTCGTGCTCCGCGACGACCTGGTACGCACCGATGTGCTGCGTGATGCCGCCCGCCTCGCCGGCGACGACGTTGGCGTTGCGGATCGCGTCGAGCAGGCGCGTCTTTCCGTGGTCGACGTGACCCATGACGGTGACGACGGGGGGACGGATCTCGAGGTCCTCGTCCGTCTCGTCGTCGAGCTCCTGCTCGAGGTCGAGACCGAAGCCCTCGAGGAGCTCCTTGTCCTCGTCCTCGGGCGAGACGACCTGGATCTTGAAGCCGAGCTCGGAGCCGAGCACCTCGAAGGTGGCCTCGTCGAGCGACTCGGTGGCCGTCGCCATCTCGCCGAGGGCGAAGAGGACGGTGACCAGGTTGCCGGGGGGCACCGGCACGCCGGTCATGGCCTCGATCTTGTCGGCGAAGTCCGAGATCGACGCGCCGCGGCGCAGACGGATGACCGTCCTGCCGTCGCCGCGGGGGACGCTGACACCGCCGAGCGACGGGGCCTCCCTGAGCTCGAACTCCTGACGCTTCGTGCGCTTGGACTTCCGGGCCTTGCTCTTGCCGCCGCCGCGACCGAAGGCTCCTGCGGTTCCACCGCCGGGGCCGCGACCGCGACCGCCGCCGCCACCGGGACGCGGGGCGAAGCCGCCACCGGCACCGGGAGCGCCGCCGGGGCGCTGGAAGCCGCCGCCGGCCGGACGACCGGCACCGCCGGGACGTCCTGCTCCGCCGCCGGGTCCTCCGGGACGCTGGCCGAAGCCGGCGGGGCGCTGGCCCATGCCGGGTCCGCCGGGTCGGGGCGCGCCGGGGCGCGGAGCAGCGGGGCGGGGGATGTTGCCCGGGGTCGGACGCGATCCCATGCCCTGCGAGCTGGCGAAGGGGTTGTTGCCGGGGCGCGGGGCGGCGGGACGCTGTCCCATGCCCTGGTTGCTGGCGAACGGGTTGTTGCCCGGGCGCGGGGTGCCGCCGGGGCGGTTGGAGCCGCCCGAGGCGCCGCCGGGGCGCGGGGTGTTCGCGGCGGGAGCCGGACGCGGGGTCACGGGCTTGGGTCCGCCGGGGGTCGCGCCGGACGCCGGCTTCTCGGCGGCGGCCGGAGCCGCGGGGGCCTCGGTCGGAGCCGGAGCGGCGGCCTCGGCGGGCGCGTCCTTGGCTGCCTGAGCGCGCTGAGCGGCCGCGGCCTCCTGGGCGGCCTGAGCCTGGGCCTGGCGCTCGGCGACCGACATCGGCGGTGCCGGCGCCGGAGCGGGCGGCTTGGCCGGTCCGGGCGTGGGCGCGGACGGACGCGCGCCGGAGGGGCGCGGGGCCCCGGGACGGGCGCCGGCGGCGGGGGCGGCCGGGGTCGCCGACGCTCCCGCGGAGGAACCGCCCTGGCCCTGGAGGGCCTGGCGGAGCTTGCGCGCCACCGGGGGTTCGATGCTCGAGGACGGGCCCTTGACGAACTCGCCGAGCTCCTTCAACTTCGCAAGTGCGACCTTGCTATCGACACCCAGTTCGGATGCGATCTCGTGTACGCGTGGTTTTGCCACTTCTCTCCTGTCTTGGGCCTGCACCCAAGACGGGGGCAGGCGTCACGAACGGACGGGTCTCATTTCGAGCCGCTCATCAGTCTTCGCTCATGATCAGTTCACGGGCCGTTCTGCCTGTTCTCTATGGTGTGATCGTGCGCTGCTCCGGCCCCTCCGGTCGAGGGGCCGAGCCGGTCGGATCGTGCGATGTACTGCTCCAGCTCGCTCGCGTCCACGCTCTCGCGTGTCCGGAACGCTCTTCCGAACGCGCGGCGCTTGACCGCGAGCTCGTAGCAGTCGGCTGTGTCGTGGAGCCACGCTCCCCGACCAGGACGAACGGCACGCGGGTCTACCGCGAGGACGTTCGAGTGGAGGACCAGCCTCAGAAGAGAGGCCCGGGGGGCGCGCAGACGGCAGCCGACGCACGTTCTGACGGCTTCCACTCTACTCCCTCCCCTCCGGGACCGCTCCCCCGCACGGCCGATGCTCGGGGATCACTCCCCGTCCATCACCGAATCGGGCTGGATGTCGATCTTCGCGCCGGTCAGCTTGGCGGCGAGGCGGGCGTTCTGGCCCTCCTTGCCGATGGCGAGCGAGAGCTGGTAGTCGGGGACGAGCGCGCGGACGGCCTTGAGGCTCTGGTCGATCACGAACGCGCTGGTCACCTTGGCGGGCGAGAGCGCGCTGGCGACGAAGGTCGGCAGGTCGGAGGAGTAGTCGACGATGTCGATCTTCTCGTTGTTGAGCTCGGCGGTCACCGCGCGCACGCGCTGGCCGAGCTCGCCGATGCAGGCGCCCTTGGCGTTCACGCCGGGCTCGGTCGCGCGCACCGCGATCTTGGTGCGGTGGCCGGCCTCGCGGGCGAGGGAGACGATCTCCACCACGCCGGACGCGATCTCGGGGACCTCGAGGGCGAACAGCTTGCGCACCAGCGACGGGTGGGTGCGGGACACCTGGACCGACGGGCCCTTGGGTCCGCGGCCGACGCTCGTGACGTAGACGCGGATGCGGCGTCCGTGGCTGTAGTCCTCGCCGGGCACCTGCTCCTCGGGCGAGAGGATCGCCTCGATGGAGCCGAGGTCGACGTGGATCATCCGCGGGTTGGGGCCCTGCTGGATGACGCCGGCGACGATGTCGCCCTCGCGGCCCTTGAACTCGCCGAGCACGTGCTCGTCGGCGATGTCGCGCAGGCGCTGGTTGATGACCTGCTTCGCGGCGAAGGCGGCGATGCGGCCGAAGTCGCGCGGGGAGTCCTCGGCCTCGCCCACGACGGCGCCCTCCTCGTCGAGCTCGGGCACGAAGACCGAGACGTGACCGGTCTTGCGGTCGAGGTGCACTCGCGCGTCGACGGCGGTGGCCTTGTCGGCGTCGTCGGCCTGGCCGATGTGCTTGAGGTAGGCGGTCAGGATCGCCTGCTCGATGATCTGCACGAGTTCCTCGAAGGGGATCTCGCGCTCGCGCTCCATGAGTCGCAGAACGCTCAGGTCGATGTCCACGGGCGGGCCTTTCTCTCTATTCACTTGGATGCCGCGGTGGTGACCGCGGTCGTTCGCCTGCCGGGCTCTCACCCGGATCAGCCCTCAAGGGTACCCGACGCGGCCCGGGGTTCCACCCGCGGATCCTGCCGACGCACGGAGGCCCCGCCTGCCACGGGAAGCGGTGGCGGGGCCCTCGGCGTGTCGGGTCTAGGCGCCCAGTCGGGCGAGCGCCTCGGCGACCGGGAGCTGCTCGCGCTCGCCGGACCGGCGGTCCCACAGCTCGACGATCCCGTCGGCCGCTCCTCGCCCCGCGATGACGATCACGGGCACCCCGATCAGCTCGGCGTCGCCGAACTTGACGCCGGGCGAGACCTTCGGGCGGTCGTCGATCAGCACGTCGCGGCCGGCGGCCTCGAGGGAGGCGGCGACCGACTCGGCGAGCTCGAGAGCCGCCGCGTCCTTGCCGGTCGCGATGACGTGCAGGTCGAACGGCGCGACGTTCGCGGGCCACAGCAGTCCGCGGTCGTCGTGGGTGGCCTCGGCGATGATGGCGAGGATGCGGGTCACGCCGATGCCGTAGGAGCCCATCGTGACGGTGACCAGCTTCCCGTTCTCGTCGAGCACCTTCAGCCCGAGGACGTCGGCGTACTTGCGGCCGAGCTGGAAGACGTGGCCGATCTCCATGCCGCGGGCGGTCTCGATCGGGCCCGAGCCGTCGGGCGCCTCGTCGCCGGTGCGGACGTCCGCGACCTCGACGGTGGCGTCGCCGTGGAAGTCGCGGCCGGCGACCAGGTCGAGGACGTGCTGCCCGGAGACGTTGGCCCCGGTGATCCAGGCGGTGCCGTCGACCACGCGCGGGTCGAGCAGGTAGCGGACGCCGGTCGCCGACTCCTCGCCCAGGACGGCTCCCTCGGCCGACCAGGGTCCGATGTAGCCCTTGACCAGTCCGGGGTGCTTCGCGAAGTCCTCCGCCGTGGCGGCCTCGACCTCGGCCGGGGCGAACGCCACCTCGGCGCGCTTGAGGTCGACGTCGCGGTCGCCGGGCAGGCCGACGATCACGAGCTCGCGGGTGCCGTCGAGCGCGGTGAGCGCGAGGACGACGTTCTTCAGGGTGTCGGCGGCGGTCCAGGCGCGGCCGTCGGGGCGGGGCTGCGTCGCGTTCGCCAGGTCGACCAGGGTCTGGATGGTCGGGGTGTCGGGCGAGTCGAAGACGCGCGCCTCGGGCAGGCCCTCGACGGGCAGCGCCGCGGGGACGGGCGTGCGGTACGCCTCGACGTTCGCCGCGTACCCTCCCGCCGACCGGACGAAGGTGTCCTCGCCGACGGGGGTGGGGTGCAGGAACTCCTCGCTCCGGGAGCCGCCCATCGCTCCGGCGTCGGCCTGCACGATCACGTACTCCAGGCCCAGACGGGCGAAGATCCGCTCGTAGGCGTCGCGCTGGCGCTGGTAGCTCGCGTCGAGGCCGGCGTCGGTGTAGTCGAAGGAGTACGCGTCCTTCATCGTGAACTCGCGGCCGCGCAGGAGGCCCGCGCGGGGCCGCGCCTCGTCCCGGTACTTGTCCTGGATCTGGTAGATCGACAGGGGCAGGTCCTTGTAGGAGGAGTAGAGGTCCTTCACGAGCAGCGTGAAGAACTCCTCGTGCGTGGGAGCCAGCATGTAGTCGGCGTCCTTGCGGTCCTTCAGGCGGAACACGCCGTCGCCGTACTCGGTCCAGCGGCCCGAGAGCTCGTAGGGCTCGCGGGGCAGGAGCGCGGGGAAGTGCACCTCCTGGGCGCCGGCGGCCTCCATCTCCTCGTGGATGATCCGCTCGATGCGGCGCTTGACGCGCAGTCCCAGCGGCAGCCAGGCGAAGACGCCGGGCGCCTGACGGCGGATGTAGCCCGCGCGGACGAGGAGGCGGTGGCCCGCGACCTCGGCGTCGGCGGGATCCTCCCGGAGCGTGCGGACGAACAGATGCGAGAGACGGGTGACCACGAGGGACGATCCTATCCGCTGCGCTCCCCCGGCTCGCGAGGGCGCCGGGAGCCTCAGTCGGGGATCCGCGAGAAGACGACCGCTCCGCCCGTGCCGTCCAGCAGCACGTCGTCGGGGGTGCCGCCGATCGTCATCGGGCCGGAGAGGAGCGCCCGGAGCCGGATGGCCTCGGGGCTCGGCGTGTCGGAGCAGGTGTCGGAGCCGGTCACCTCGTCGCCGGGGATCAGCACGCCGTCGTCGATCCGGTAGGCGGCGCTGACCACGAGGCAGCCGGTGCCGACGACCAGGGTCGGCGCACCCCCGACGCTCTCCGAGCGGAGGCGGACGCGGGCGTCCTCGACCCAGGCCGTGTACGGGGTCTCCCCCTCTGCCGCGGTCAGCACCCAGCGGTCGCAGCCGAAGGGGTCCTGCGGGCTGCGGCTGTCGATGCACTCGCCGGCCTCGGAGGACGGGCCGCTGCGGAGCGCGGCGACACCGGAGGCGAGGAGCGCGGCGGCGACGACCACGAGCGCGAGGCGCAGTGCGGGGCGGACCACGTCGATCCGCCCCGCGCCGTCAGTTCGCGCCGACGGTGACGACCGGGGCTCCGGTCGAGGTGTCGTCGGCCGGCATCTCGGCGGCAAGGCGGTTGGCCTCCTCGATGAGGGTCTGGACGATCTCGGCCTCGGGGACGGTCTTGATGACCTCGCCCTTGACGAAGATCTGGCCCTTGCCGTTGCCGGAGGCGACGCCCAGGTCGGCCTCGCGGGCCTCGCCGGGTCCGTTGACGACGCAGCCCATGACGGCGACGCGCAGCGGGACGCTCATGCCCTCGAGGCCGGCGGTGACGTCGTTGGCGAGCGTGTAGACGTCGACCTGCGCGCGGCCGCAGCTGGGGCAGGAGACGATCTCGAGCTTGCGCTCGCGGAGGTTCAGCGACTGGAGGATCTGCAGGCCGACCTTGACCTCCTGCGCGGGCGGGGCCGAGAGGGACACGCGGATGGTGTCGCCGATGCCCTCGCCGAGGAGGATGCCGAAGGCGGTGGCGGACTTGATCGTCCCCTGGAACTCGGGGCCGGCCTCGGTGACGCCGAGGTGGAGGGGCCAGTCGCCGCGCTCGGCGAGCTGGCGGTAGGCCTTCACCATGACGACGGGGTCGTTGTGCTTGACCGAGATCTTGAAGTCGTGGAAGTCGTGCTCCTCGAAGAGGCTGGCCTCCCAGACGGCGCTCTCGACGAGGGCCTCGGGGGTGGGCTTGCCGTACTTCTGCAGGATGCTCGGCTCGAGCGAGCCGGCGTTGACGCCGATGCGGATCGAGACGCCGGCGGCCTTCGCGGCGGCGGCGATCTTGCCGACCTGGTCGTCGAACTTGCGGATGTTGCCGGGGTTCACGCGGACCGCGGCGCAGCCGGCGTCGATCGCGGCGTAGACGTAGTTGGGCTGGAAGTGGATGTCGGCGATGACCGGGATCTGGCTCTTCTTGGCGATGATCGGCAGCGCCTCCGCGTCGTCGCGGCTCGGCACCGCGACGCGGACGATGTCGCAGCCGGACGCGGTGAGCTCGGCGATCTGCTGGAGGGTCGCGTTGATGTTCGTCGTCGGTGTGGTGCACATCGACTGGACGCTGACCTGCGCGTCACCGCCCACGAGCACCTTGCCCACCTTGATCTGGCGGGACTTGCGGCGGGGGGCGAGGGTCATGGGGACCTTGGGAAGACCCAGATTCACTGCTGGCACGCGCCCCATCGTACGCGCGCCGCGGTACCCCTCGTCCGCTCGCCGCACCTTCCCAGCCGCCGCCCCTCCTGCGGGCCTCGGAACCCGCCCACCGCACCTGCTCTCAGCCCGAGACCGCACGACGATCCGCGGTCGCCTCGCTCCCGAGCCGAACCGCCGATCCCGTCCCAGCGATTCACCTCAGACGGTCGCAGCCCCGAGGCGAACGGGTGAATCGCATCCCAGCGTTTCGCCCCAGCCGTCCGCACCCCGCTCCACCCACGCCCCCACCCCGAGAAGCCGACCGCGCCACGCCGGGCGAGGACCGGCGTGGAATCCAACTCAGAACAGCGTGATCGGCTTGACGATGTCGGCGTAGATGAGGAGGGCGCTCATGCCGCCGAGGACGAGGACGACGACGTAGGTGAGCGGGAGCAGGCGGGCGATGTCGACGGGGCCGGGGTCGCGGCGTCCGAAGAGCTTGGCGATCCGGCGGCGCAGGCCCTCCCAGAGGGCGCCGGCGATGTGGCCGCCGTCCATGGGGAGCAGCGGCACCAGGTTGAAGACGAGGAGGGCGACGTTGAGCGAGGCGAGGACGCCGACCATCGTCTGCACCTTCGACACGACGGGGAGCTGGTCGGAGGCGGCGATCTCGCCCGCGATCCGGCCCACTCCGACGACGCTGATCGGGCCGTTGGCGTCGCGCGCCTCCGAGCCGAACGCCGCCTGGGCGACGTCGATGAGGCGCTGCGGCAGGTTGAGGATGACGTGGGCGACGCTGGTGATGTTCGACCAGACCGTCTCGGGCACCGCGGTGACCGGCTGCTGCGCGAGGGCCGATGTGGGCGAGATGCCGATGAAGCCGACCGTCTGCGTCTCGATCGCACCGGAGGCGTCGGTGACGGGGGCGCCGTTCGCGTCGGTCACCGCGACCTCGTTCTCGGCGGGGGTGATCGTGAGGGTCAGCGGCGCGCCGTCGCGCTGGACGGACACGCTGAGCGGGACGCCCGCGGAGCGCTGGATGATCGGGGTCAGGTCGTTCCAGGTGCTCACCGGAGTGCCGTCGATCGCCGTGATCGTGTCGCCCGGCAGCAGGCCGGCCGCGGCTCCGGGTGCCAGCGGGTCGTCGGCGGTGCAGGTCGCGGTCGCGCGCTGCGACTCCGGGACCACGCACTGCGAGACCGCGGCGAGGGTGCTGGTGCTCTGCGGGATCCCGATGCCGCAGAGGAGGACGGTGAAGAGGACCGTGGCGATCACGAGGTTCATGAAGGGGCCGCCGGCCATGACGATCACGCGCTTCCACACGGGGAGCCGGTAGAACGCGCGATGGTCCTCGCCGTCGCCGATCGTCTCGGCGCTGGCGGCACGGGCCTCGTCGATCATCGTGGCGTAGGCGCCGCGCCGGGGCTCCTCGAGCTGGGCCTCGGAGGACGCCAGGCCGTTGAAGAAGCCTGTGCTCGACTCCGTGGGCCGGTCCCCCGGGTGCTTCGGCGGGTACATGCCGATCATGGCGATGTAGCCGCCGAGCGGGATCGCCTTGACGCCGTACTCCGTCTCGCCTCGGCGCCGGGAGAAGAGGGTCGGCCCGAACCCGATCATGTACTGCGTGACCTTGACCCCGAACAGCTTGGCGGGGAGCAGGTGCCCGACCTCGTGCAGGGCGATGGAGAGGGCGACGCCGACGGCGATGATGACGACGCCGAGGACGAAGAGCAGCACGGATTCCACCGACACACTGTAGGCCGGGCCCGCCCGTCCACGCTGGGGTGCGCCTGCACGGATCCGATGAACTCCGCGGCCGAGCGGATCAGCGGCGCGACGTCCGCCGACACGGATCCGCGGAGAAGGAGCCCGTTCGGATGACCCCTGGTCAGACTCCGGCGATCCGCTCGTCCGCCGTGCGGCGCGCCCACTCCTCCGCCGCGGCCAGCGACTCGCGGGTCAGCGTGCCGTCGACGCTGTGCGCGTCGACCACCGCCTCCACCGTCTCGAGGATGTCGAGGTAGCCGATCCGCCCCGCGTGGAACGCCTGCACGGCCTGCTCGTTCGCCGCGTTGAACACGGCCGGGTAGGAGGCGCCCGCCTCCCCGACGCGCTTCGCGAGCCGGACCGAGGGGAACGCCTCCTCGTCCAGCGGCTCGAACGTCCAGGAGTGGGAGCGGGTCCAGTCGAGCGGGACGCCGACCCCGGCGACGCGGTGCGGCCAGTCGAGGCCGAGCGAGATCGGGAGCCGCATGTCCGGCGGCGACGCCTGGGCGATCGTCGAGCCGTCGACGTACTCGACCATCGAGTGGATCACCGACTGCGGGTGCACGGTGACGTCGATCCGGTCGTAGGGCACGTCGAAGAGCAGGTGCGCCTCGATCACCTCGAGCCCCTTGTTGACCAGAGTGGAGGAGTTGGTCGTGACGACCAGGCCCATGTCCCAGGTCGGGTGTGCGAGCGCCTGCGCCGGGGTGACGTCGCGGAGGGAGGCGCGGTCGCGTCCCCGGAACGGCCCGCCGGACGCGGTCAGCACGAGGCGGCGGACCTCGCGGTGCTCGCCCGCGAGGAGGGCCTGGGCGATCGCGGAGTGCTCGGAGTCGACCGGCACGATCTGGCCCGGACCGGCGAGCGAGGTGACGAGCTCGCCGCCGACGATCAGCGACTCCTTGTTGGCGAGGGCGAGCGTCCTGCCCTCCTCGAGCGCCGCGAGCGTCGGGCCGAGCCCCACCGAGCCGGTGATCCCGTTCAGCACGACGTCCGCGTCGACCGAGCGGATCAGCTGCTCGGCCTCGTCCGCACCGAACGCCGTGTGCTCGACGCCGAACGCGGACGCCTGCTCGGCGACCGCCGCCCGGTTCGAGCCGGCGGCGAGGCCGACGACCTCGAACCGCTCGCGGTTCGCGCCGATGACGTCGAGAGCCTGCGTGCCGATGGACCCGGTCGAGCCGAGGATGATGACCCTGCGCATCCGCCCATCCTGGCACGGAGCACCCAGCGCCTCCCCGTCAGCTGATGGCGAGGATGTCGACCACGAAGACGAGGGTGTCGGTCCCGCTGATCCCCGCGTTCTGGTTGCCCTGGTCGCCGTAGCCCTTCGACGGCGGGATGGTGACCAGCACCTGCGAGCCGACGGTCTGGCCGACCACGGCCTCCTTGAAGCCCTCGATCACGTCGCCGGTGCCGAAGGCGGCGGGAGCGGGCTTCCCCCAGCTCTGGTCGAACACCTCGCCGGTGCCCCAGACCACGCCCTGGTACTGCACGATCAGCTGGTCGCCGTCGGCCACGGTCGCGCCGCTCCCCTTCTTGAGGACGGCGAGCTGCAGGTCGGCGGGCGGGTCGGTCGAGGGGATGGTGACGGTGGGCGCCCCGTCCTCGGCGAGCGCCACCGTCGGCAGGCCGTCGACCGGGGGCTGCGGCTCGCCGTCGGCGGCGGTCGGCACGATCTGCTCGACGTCGATCACCATGACGATCGAGTCGGTCGCGGCGATGCCGAACTGGCTCTGCCCGGCGTCGCCGAACGCGTCGGCCGGGGGAACGACGGCGACGACGCGCGAGCCGACGGTCGCGCAGTTGACGGCCTTCACGAGGCCGGCGAGGTACTGGTCGGTGTCGACCTCGAAGGCCGCGCGGCCACCGGACGCGTAGCTGCTCGCCGAGAACTCGGCACCGCTCGTCCCGTTGTAGAGCGTGTAGTCGACCAGCACGGTGTCGCCCTCGGCGACCTCCTCGCCGGTGCCCTCGATCGCGACGGAGCGCTCGGTGGCGTCCACGCTGACCGGGCTGGGGAACACGGTGACCGGCTTGGTGGCGAAGTCGCCGCTGGTCTGCACCGCGGCGGTCGCCTCGCCCTCGGTCGCGCAGCCGAGCGGGGTGGCGGAGGCGGACGGCGCTGCATCCGGCTCCCCGGGGGTGCAGGCCGCCAGGCTCAGGGAGGCGCCGAGGACGGCGAGGATCGCGAGGGTTCTGCGCACAGGGGCACCTTTCGTGACCGGCGGCGGCCGGTGGACGTTCGGGGATCGCCTCCATCCTGCACGGCGCGCCTCGCAACGCGCTGGGTGCGGGTCCTCGAACGGTCCCAGGCCTACCATCGGGGCATGCGTGAATTCTCGGTCCCCCAGTCCCGAGAGCTCGTCACCGAGCTCCCCGGCCCGCGCTCCGTCGCCCTCCAGGAGCGCCGCGTCGCCAGCGTCTCCCGCGGCGCCGGGACGCTCGCGAACATCTACATGGACCACGCGTCGGGCGCGGTCCTGGTCGACGTCGACGGCAACCGCCTGATCGACCTCGGCTGCGGCATCGGAGTGACCACCATCGGCCACGCGCACCCCGCGGTCGCCGCGGCGGCCGCCGCGCAGGCCGAGAAGCTGACGCACACCCTCTTCACTGTCACTCCGTACGAGAACTACGTCCGGGTCGCCGAGAAGCTCGCCGAGATCACCCCCGGGGACTTCGAGAAGCACTCGATCCTGGTCAACTCCGGCGCGGAGGCGGTCGAGAACGCCGTCAAGATCGCGCGGAAGTTCACCGGCCGCCGCGCCATCGCGACGCTCGACCACGCCTTCCACGGCCGCACCAACCTCACGATGGCGATGACCTACCGCCCCTGGCCGGAGCGCGCGGGCATGGGCCCCTTCCCGGGAGAGATCTACAGCCTCCCGATCAGCTACCCGTTCCGCGACCCCGAGGGCATGACGGGCGAGGAGGCTGCCGAGCGCACCATCGACTACATCACCACCCACATCGGCGCGCAGGAGCTGGCCGCGCTCTTCGTCGAGCCGATCCAGGGCGACGGCGGCATCATCATCCCGGCGCCGGGCTACTTCCGCCGCCTGTCCGAGTTCTGCACCGAGAACGGCATCGTCTTCGTCGCGGACGAGATCCAGGCCGGCATCGCCCGCACCGGCACCTGGTACTCCATCGAGCACCACGGCGTGGTCCCGGACCTCATCACGACGGCCAAGGGCATCGCCGGCGGCTTCCCGCTCGCCGCCGTCACCGGCCGAGCCGAGATCATGGACGCCGTGCAGCCCGGCGGCATCGGCGGCACGTTCGGCGGCAACCCCGTCTCCACCGCCGCGGCGCTCGCGACGTTCGAGGCGATCGAGTCCGAGGGCCTGCTGGAGGAGGCGCAGCGGGTCGAGCGCCTGCTGCAGGCGCGGATCGGCGACTGGGCCGAGCGCTTCGCGGTCGTGGGCGAGGTCCGCGGCAAGGGCGCCATGTGGGGCGTCGAGCTCGTCCACCCGGGCACGAAGAAGCAGTACCCGGAGGCGCTCACCGCAATTCTGAAGCACGCCACCACGAACGGCGTGATCGTCCTCGACGCGGGCAGCTGGGACAGCGTGCTGCGGATCATGCCGAGCGTGGTCATCAGCGAGGAGCTCATCGACGACGCCGCGACGGTCATCGAGGAGGCGCTCGCCCAGTTCGGCTGATCCGCCGCATGACCGGAGCGGCATGGACGCCCCGGTAGCTTCGTCGGAATGCGGATCGACGACGACCACGAGAGGCCGACTCCCCCGGGGATCGGCCTCTCCGCGCGTCTGGCGCGCCTGTCCATCGGCGGCGTCGGCCGGCTGGTCTACCGGCCGATCGTGGAGGGGCGCGACAACGTCCCGGCCGAGGGACGCGTGATCCTGGCGGCCAACCACCTCTCGTTCATCGACTCCCCGGTGCTGACGCTGCTCGCCCCGCGGCCGGTGCAGTTCCTGGCCAAGTCGGACTACTTCACGGGGACCGGCGTGCGGGGCGCCCTCTCGCGCGCCTTCTTCACGAGCGTCGGAGCCGTCGCGGTCGAGCGCGGCGCCGGCCAGGCCGCTCAGGAGGCGCTGGACCTCGGCCGGGCGATCCTCGAGCGGGACGAGGCGTTCGCCGTCTACCCCGAGGGCACCCGCTCCCGCGACGGGCGCCTCTACAAGGGCCGCACCGGAGTGGCGTGGCTCGCCCTCACCACGGGCGCGCCGGTGGTCCCCGTCGGCATGATCGGCACGCAGGAGCTCCAGCCGGTGGGCACGAGGGTGCCGCGCCTGCACCGGATCACGGTCCGCTTCGGGGCTCCGCTGGACCTCTCGCGGCACGGCTCCGCCGACTCCGGCCGCGCCCGACGCCACGCCACCGACGAGGTGATGGCGGCCGTCCACGCGCTCTCCGGGCAGGAGCTCGCCGGTGCGTACAATGAGTCGCCGCCGACGACCACGGTCGAGCGCATCCGCCGGGCGCTCCCGCACGAGCGCCGCTGAGCCTCAGCGCGCGGACGCCTCCGGCTCGTGGGCGACGGGGAAGTTCACGGAGTTGGCGATGAAGCAGAGCCGGGAGGCCTCGGCGTGCAGCGTCTGGGCGATCGCCACCATCGACTCCTCGGCGACAGTGACGCGGGGCCGGAGGGTCACCGAGGTGAAGCGGCCGCTCTCCCCCTCCTGCAGCATCGAGCCCACCGCGTCGTCCGTGTAGCCGGTGACGACGACTCCGTTCTTGACCGCCACGTGCAGGTAGGAGAGGAGGTGGCACTGCGCGAGCGCCGCGAGGAGCAGCTGCTCCGGGTTCCAGCGGTCGGCGTCGCCCCGGAAGGGCGTGTCGGCCGAGGCGAGGATGGGCGCCGGGCCCTCCGCCGTGACGGTCAGCTGGCGCCCGTACTCGCGGTAGCCGCTCGTGCCGGTGCCCCGGTCGCCCTCCCAGACGACGGACACCGCGTACTCGTGCTCGGACTTCATCGGGCTCCTCCTCGACGGCGGTGGATCAGGCCGGTCGCGCCGGTCTGGACCCCTGGACGCGGAACCCCCGCGGGTAGACTCCGAGGACCATGACAGACACGCTCGCCCCCCAGGTTCCCACGTCCGCAGTCCCCCAGGAGCGGCGCGTCGCGACCGAGATCCCCGGGCCGCGATCCCGGGCCCTGCACGAGCGCCGCCTCGCCGTCGTGCCCACCGGCGTCGGCACAGCGCTCCCCGTCTACATCGACCGCGCGCACGGCGCGATCCTGGTCGACGTCGACGGCAACAGCTTCATCGACCTCGGCGCCGGCATCGGCGTGACGACGATCGGGCACACCGACGACTCCGTCGTCGCGGCCGCCGCGGAGCAGCTCGCGCGCCTCACGCACACCCTCTTCACCGTCACTCCGTACGAGCCCTACATCCGCGTCGCGGAGCTGCTGGCCCAGCACACCCCCGGCGACTTCGCCAAGAAGACCGTCCTGGTCAACTCCGGTGCCGAGGCGGTCGAGAACGCCGTCAAGATCGCGCGCAAGCACACCGGCCGCCCCGGCGTCGCGGTGCTCGACCACGCGTACCACGGACGCACGAACCTCACGATGGCCATGAACTTCAAGGCGCTGCCCTACGGCCTGGGCTTCGGACCCTTCGCCAGCGACGTCCACCGTGCGCCGAGCTCGTACCCGTACCACGACGGCCTGTCGGGAGCCGAGGCCGCCCAGCGCGCGATCTCGTACCTCGAGAAGACCGTCGGCGCGTCCGCCCTGGCCTGCCTCGTCGCCGAGCCCATCCAGGGCGAGGGCGGCTTCATGGTCCCCGCCGACGGCTTCCTCCCGGCACTGCAGGAGTGGTGCACGGCCAACGGCATCGTCTTCGTCGCCGACGAGATCCAGTCGGGCATGGCCCGCACCGGCGCCTGGTTCGCCAGCGAGCACCTCGGCCTCGTCCCCGACCTCGTCCTCTCGGCCAAGGGCATCGCCGGCGGCCTGCCGCTCGCGGGCGTGACGGGCCGCGCCGAGATCATGGACTCGGCGCAGGCCGGCGGACTGGGCGGCACCTTCGGCGGGAACCCCGTCGCCGCCGCCGCCGCCGTCGCGGTCTTCGAGCGCATCGAGCGCGAGGGCCTCCTCGCCGAGGCCGATCGGATCGGCGCACGCCTGGGCGCGGCGCTTCGAGGCCTGCAGGAGCGCTACGACATCATCGGCGACGTCCGCGGCATCGGCGCGATGATGGCGATGGAGCTCGTGCAGCCCGGCACCGCCGGCACCACGAAGGAGCCGAACGCCGTCGCGGTCCAGGCGATCATCGACTACGCCGCCCAGCACGGGGTCCTCGTGCTGAGCGCCGGCACCTACGGCAACGTGGTCCGCTTCCTGCCGAGCCTCGCCCTCACCGACGAGCTGCTCGACGACGCCGTGTCGGTCATCGCCGACGCGTTCGCCACCCTCTAGGCGCGATCCTCCGAAGGCCACCGCGGGCGCCGAGGCGCTCCCCGGTGGCCTTCGGCGTCTCCGGGAACGCGGGACCGGTCCACGCATCGGGCAGGATGGGGGGATGCCAGCAGGAACCTTCACCGTCGCCGAGTCCGTCGAGCTGGCCGTCGTCGAGCGATCCGGGTTCGTCGAGTCGCGCCACGCCGGCTCCGCCGTCCTCCTCGACTCCGAGGGCCGCGTCGCCCGCAGCCTCGGCACCCCGACGGCTCCCGTCTTCCCCCGCTCCTGCCTCAAGCCGTTCCAGGCCCTCGCGGTGATGACCGCCGGAGTCGAGCTGAACGGCGCGGAGGCGGTCATCGCCACCGCGAGCCACGCCGGCATCCCCCAGCACGTGGCGCTGGTGCAGAACCTGCTCTTCCGCGCCGGCCTGGACCACACCGCCCTGCAGTGCCCGGCCGACTGGCCCGGCGACTCCGGGACCCGCGCTCAGCTGCTGCGGGCGGGCGCGACTCCGGACCCGCTCTACATGAACTGCTCGGGCAAGCACGCGGCGATGCTGCTGGCCTGCGTGCAGAACGGCTGGAGCACCGAGGACTACCTCGAGCGGACGCACCCGCTGCAGCAGCACATCGTCGACACGATCGAGCGCCTCACCGGCGAGCGCGTCGTGGCCTCGGGGATCGACGGCTGCGGAGCTCCCGTGCACGCCCTTCCTCTGACCGCGCTGGCGAAGGGCGTCTCACGGATCGTGTCCTCCTCCCCCGCCTCACCGTTCGGCCTCTACCGCCAGGCCGGCGTCCTCACGGCCGCGATCCTCGAGAACGCGTGGGCGATCGACGGCCCGGGCCGGGACAACACCGTCGTGATCGAGCGCCTGGGCCTGGTCGCCAAGCTCGGCGCCGAGGGCGTGCTCGTGATGGCCTCGCCCGACGGCACCACCGTCGCCCTGAAGATCCTCGACGGGAGCCTGCGCGCCGCGACCGTGGTCGCGCTGAAGCTCCTGGTCGAGGCGGACGCGGTGGACCGGACCGCGGCGAACGACGTGCTGGTGCGGCTGAACCCGGTCGTGTCGGGCGGCGGGCGCCCGGTCGGCGCGATCCGCGCCTCCTACGTCTGACCGCACGTCCCGGCACGCCCTGAGCTACTGCTCGCGCGCGAGGCGCTTCGCCCGGGCCGCCGCGGAGACCTGCGTGATCACCACCACGAGGATCGCCAGGACGAACACCGCCGATGCGATGACGTTCGCCTCCGCCGGGATGCCGCGCGCCGCCGCGATGTAGATGTACTTCGGGAACGTGGTGACCGATCCGGAGTTGAAGTTCGTGATGATGAAGTCGTCGAAGCTCAGCGCGAACGAGAGCAGCGCCGCGGCGAGGATGCCGGGCAGCAGCAGCGGGAAGGTGATCCGCCAGAAGACCTGGTTCGGCGACGCGTAGAGGTCGCGTCCCGCCTCCTCCAGCTTCGGGTCCAGGCTCGCCACCCGCGCCTTCACGGTGACCACGACGAAGCTGATGCAGAACATCGTGTGCGCCAGCACGATCGTGACCAGCCCCTTCTCGGCGCCCACGCTGAGGAACTGCGCGGCGAGGCCGGCTCCGAGCACCACCTCCGGAGTCGCCATGGGGAGGAACAGCAGCAGGCTGATCGCCGACCGGAACCGGAAGCGGAACCGCACGAGCGCGATGGCGATCATGGTGCCGAGCGCAGTGGCCAGCACGGTGGCGATCACACCGACCAGCAGGCTGTTCCCGAAGGCGGTCATCACCTCCTCGCTGGTCCAGGCCGACACCCACTTGTCGAGGGTGAACCCGCGCCAGGCGAGGTTGCTCTTCCCCGAGTCGTTGAAGGAGAAGACGAAGGTGTACCCGATAGGGATGAGCAGGAAGAGCAGCGCCAGCGCCGTGTAGACGCCGAGCCCGAGGCCGCGGAAGCGGCGGCGGCCCCGGACCGGGGCGGGGGGCGGCGCGCCGAGCGCCTCCTGGGCGCTCGCGAGCGGACGGTCGGCCGTCGCGGTCACAGGAGGTCCTCCGTTCCACTGCGCTTCACGTAGAAGCCGACGATGACCAGGATCACGGCCATCAGCACGATCGAGAGCGCGGCTGCCGCCGGGTAGTTCTCGAGCGTGAGGAAGTTCGCCTCGATCGCGTTGCCCACCATCGAGGTCTGCGACGAGCCGAGGAAGTCCCGGCTCGCGTTGATGTAGTCGCCCGCCGCCGGGATGAACGTCAGCAGCGTGCCGGAGACGATGCCCGGCATCGACAGGGGGACGGTCACGCTCCAGAACACGGAGGCGGGGTGCGCGTAGAGATCCGACCCTGCCTCCAGGAAGCGCACGTCGAGGCGCTCGAGCGTCGTGTACAGCGGCAGCGTCATGAACGGGATGAAGTTGTAGGTGATGCCGAAGATCACGGCGATCGGCGTCCCCGTGAGGTGGCCGTCGCTCGGCAGGACCGCCACGGCCTTGAGCGCCTGCACGAGCGGGCTCTCGTCCGCGAGGATCTGCTTCCACGCCAGCGTCCGGAGCAGGAAGCTGATGAAGAAGGGCGCGATCACCAGCGTCAGGAGCAGGTTCTGCAGCAGCGGCCAGGGCCGCGCCTTCACTCCGATGAAGTAGGCCAGCGGGTAGCTGATCACCAGCGCGAGCACCGTCGCGATCAGCGCGTAGCCGAAGGAGCGGAGCACGTGCGGCCAGTAGTCGCCCATCACCACGAGGTAGTTCTGCCAGGCGAAGCCGGGGGCGTACTCGCCGATGTCCCCGTCCGGCACCTCGGCCTGGAAGGACGTGAGCACGAGCGAGATGAGCGGCGCCAGGAAGAACAGCAGCATGTAGGCGATGCCCGGCAGCAGCAGGACCAGCGCGATCGTCGACCGCCGGCGGACCGGAGCGTCCTGAGGATCCGCCTGCCCCGTGGCGAAGGCGGCGAAGGCCATGCCTATGCTCCCCCGCTGCGACCGGCCAGGAGCCCCCGGCGCTGCACGGCGATGGCGCTGGTGGAGTCGTCCGCCTCGAAGCGCGGGACCGAGCCCGGTTCGTCCGCGAGTCCGAAGCCGTGCTCGGTGCTGAAGCCGACCCACACCTCCGCTCCCTCGCCGACGACCGGCCCGAAGACCATGTTCTGCGCGAAGACGACCACCGAGCCCAGGCCCGGCATCCGGATCGTGTACTGGGTGCTGACCCCGCTGAAGGAGACGTCGACCACGCGACCGGGCCCGAGCACGTTCCGGCCGGAGTCCGCCGGCGGCTCCTGCGTCAGCAGCAGGAGCTTCTCGGGGCGGACGCCGACCGTGATCTCCCCGCTCGTGCGGGCGCAGCGGGCGACGGGCACGACGATCCGGTGCCCGCCCGCGTCGACGGTGAGTGCGCGGTCGGTGCTGCCGACCACCTCGCCCGTGAAGAGGTTGGACTGGCCGAGGAAGTTCGCGACGAACGCGGTGCGCGGGAGCTCGTAGAGCTCCTCCGGCGCGCCCATCTGCTCGATCCTGCCCTTGTTCATCACCGCGACGGTGTCGGCCATCGTCATGGCCTCCTCCTGGTCGTGCGTGACGTGGAGGAAGGTGAGGCCCACCTCCTCCTGGATCGACTTGAGCTCCAGCTGCATCTGTCGGCGGAGCTTGAGGTCGAGGGCGCCGAGCGGCTCGTCGAGGAGGAGCAGGGCGGGCCGGTTGACGAGGGCGCGCGCGAGGGCGACCCGCTGCTGCTGACCACCGGAGAGCTGCGCGGGGCGGCGCTGGGCGAGGTGGTCGAGCTCGACCAGGCGGAGCGCCTCGTGCGCCTTGCCGACGGGGTCGGCGATCCTCCGCCGCTTCAGGCCGAAGGCGACGTTCTCGAGGATCGACATGTGCGGGAACAGCGCGTACGACTGGAACACGGTGTTGACGGGCCGCTGGTACGTCTTCGTCTCGGTGACGTCCCGCCCGCCGATGAGGATCCGGCCGGCGGAGGGCTCCTCGAGCCCGGCGACCAGGCGCAGCGTCGTCGTCTTGCCGCAGCCCGAGGGGCCCAGCAGGGCGAAGAAGGAGCCCGCCGGGATGGTGAGGTCCAGGGAGTCGATGGCCGTGAAGCCCGGGTACTGCTTGCTGATCCCGACCAGCTGGAGGTCGGCGCCGCTCTCGGCGAAGGTCCCGATCGCCATCAGATGCCCAGGAGCACCTTCTGGAACTCGGCCTGGTACTCCTTCTCCTCTGCGGCGGTCAGGGTCCGGAACACGTGCGCCTGCGCGAGCGTGTCCTCGTCGGGGAAGATCAGCTGGTTCTCGGCCAGCTCCGGATCGATGCTCTCCATGACGTCCTTCGCTCCATCCACGGGGGTGATGTAGTTGACCCAGGCGGCCACCTCGGCGGCGACCTCGGGCTCGTAGTAGTAGTTCATCAGGGCCTCGGCGTTGGCCTTGCGCTCGGAGCCCATCGGGACCACGAAGGTGTCGTTCCAGAGCGCGCCGCCCGAGTCGGGGAAGGCGAACTCCCACTTGTCGCCGGCCTCGGCGTTGATCAGGGTGATGTCGCCGGACCAGCAGATCGCCGCGAGGGTGTCCTCGTTCTGCAGGTCGTTGAGGTACGCGTTCCCCTTGATGTTGCGGATCTGTCCGGCGTCGACCTGCTCGCGGAAGACGTCGATCGCGTTCATGTACTCGTCGTCGCCCCAGGAGCCGGCGATGTCCGTCCCCTGAGCGAGCATGATGAGCCCGATCGTGTCGCGCATCTCGCTCAGCACGCCGACGCGGCCGCGGAGCGACGGATCCCACAGCTCCTCGATGCTCGAGAGGCCCTTCGGCAGCTTCTCCTTGTTCCAGCAGATGCCCGAGAACCCCGCCTGGTACGGGAGGGAGAGCCGGCGGCCCGGATCGAAGTCGGGGTTCGCCAGCGAGGGGGTGAGGTTGGCGAAGTTCGGGATGTTCGCGTGGTCGAGCTCCTGCACGTAGCCGCGGCGGACCAGGCGCGAGACCATCCACTCCGTCAGGCAGACCGTGTCGGCGCCGATGTACTGCCCGAGCGCGAGCTGGTCCTTCACCTTGCCGTAGTACGAGTTGTTGTCGTCGACGGCGACGTTGTAGGTCACCGCGATGCCCGTCTGCTCCTCGAAGCCCTGGAGCGTGGGGTGGTTCCCGTCGTCGTCCTCGTCCATGTAGGCGGGCCAGTTGTCCCACACCAGGCGCGGGTCGCCGGCCGATCCGTCGGCGGCGGCGGTCGGAGCGGCACGGGTCTGCGGGGCGCAGGCGGCCAGGGCGAGGGCACCCGCTCCGAGGCCGATCCCGCCGAGGACCGCCCGACGCGAGAGGACCGCCCGGCGCTCGCGCTCGTGCGAGCGTGCCGCGGCGACGGCCCGGCGGAGGACGGGATCCCTCGGGAGGGGACGGGTCATGGCGGGGGCTCCTGACTGCGTCGGGGCTCGTGCCTCGGGGGCCGAACGTGGGGAAATACTGGCACAGCGCTCATCCGCCTGTCACGGCGAACGGAGGAGAACGCTCATCCGGAAACATGATCGTCACGAATTCCGCACCCGGAGGCCGTGTCGACCGCCGATTCGGTCCCCGGAGGCCGTGCCGTCAGCGGGTGAGGGGCGGGCGTCCCGAGCCGCCGGCGGACCCGTCGACGCGCTCGACCGCCATCTCGACCGAGGAGAGCAGGATCCGGCTGCCGAGCTTCGCGCGGTAGCGGCGGCCGGCCTCGAGCGGGAGCGGCGCCTGGGTCGGTGCGACCAGCACGGACCCGTTGGCCGACCAGCGGTCCCTGACCCAGAGCCCGCCCTCGTCGAAGCCGAACTCGAGGTGGGTCTTGGAGAGGGATCGCGACGGATCCGGGATCGCGAGGATGTGCCGGAACGTCTCGTTGGGGTCCGGGAGCGGCTGACGTCCGATCAGGCCGTTGCCGGTCACGATCGCGTGCTGCCCGGTCGCGAAGCTGAGGCGCACGAGCCCCTGCGAGGGCGGCGCCATCGGAGCGCCGGGGGCGGGACGCCGATGCCGGCCGGGGGCCAGGCCCGGCAGCCAGGCACGGCGGGACGGATCGAGGACCGTCGTGTCGCCGGAGGACGAGGGGCGGGACGCACCCGTCGTGGCATGCGCCGCCACCGACGAACCGCACTCGCCGCAGAGGATCGCCCCGGGAGCGAGGTTGGAGCCACACGTGCTGCAGATCACCGAGAACGCCCTTCCGCTCACCATCGTACCCAGCGCCGGCGCGGGGAGCCTCGAGCCGGCCGAACCCGACGCGAACCGGCAGGCGCAGGACCGTCGTACGGCCGTTCGGCGCGTGCGGGCGGTCCGGCGGCACCGCGACCGCGGCCGTCCCGTGCCGGAGCGCTGCTCGTCAGACCGGCGCGCCGGCCTCCTCGTCGCCGGTGACCGCGAGGACGTCGACGACGATCACGGTGACGTTGTCGCGCCCGCCGTTGTCCAGCGCGGCGTCGACCAGGGCGTCGGCCGCCTCCTGAGCGGAGCCGGTGCCGCTGAGCAGGTGGCCGACGCCGGCATCGGTCAGCTCCTTCGTGAGTCCGTCCGAGCAGATCAGCAGACGCGATCCGGCGAGGACGGGCACGAGCCGGTAGTCGGGGACGGGCGCCTCGTGGAAGCCGACCGCGCGGGTGATCACGTTGCTGTGCGGATGCACGTCGGCCTCGTCGCGGGAGATCAGGCCCGCGTCGACCAGCTCCTGGACGATGGAGTGGTCCACGGTGAGCTGCACGAGGGTCCCGGCGACGCTCAGGTACACGCGCGAGTCGCCGATGTTGAAGACGGACCAGTAGGGCTCTCCCCCGACCACCGTGAGCGCGATCCCGGTGACCGTGGTCCCGGTGCCGACATCGGCCGTGTGCGACTGCCGGGCGATGTCCCCGACCGCCTCTCGAAGCGCCCGGTCGATCTCCTCCGCTCCGACGGTCGCGCCGAGCGCCGCGGTGGACAGGCGCGACACGACCGCGTCGCTGGCGACCTCTCCTGCCGCGTGCCCGCCCATCCCGTCGGCGACAGCGAAGAGCGGGCTCTTGGCGAGGTAGCTGTCCTCGTTCGCGCTGCGCACGTGGCCGGTCTCGGTGCGCGCGGCCCAGCCGAGGGTGACTTCGGCCGAGGGTGCGTCGGAGCTCCAGGCGGAGACGGGGACGGTGACGGACGCGCGGCTGCGGCCGATCTGCGTCATCGCTGCTCCTCGCATCCCCGTGGCCCGCGGCCGTCCGGTCCGACGGCCCGTGACCGCCGGCGCCAGGGGTGCCCGGCCGCCTCCCGATGGTAGTCGCTGACGGCCCTCCGCCGAGCCGGCCGCCATCGCTGTCGCCCGATGTCCGTCGCGCAGACGGGTCGACGCTCCGACCACCGGATCCGATGCCGGATCGAGCTCCGACGTGCGGATCCACTTGCCCGGGCATCCGTGGACTGCCAGAATCGCCGCATGGCCCCGTCTCGCCCGCCCTCTCAGCGTCCTGTCCAGCTCGACGAGGTGTCGAAGGCGATCATCGAGCAGCTGCAGGCCGACGGTCGGCGCTCGTACGCCGAGATCGGCAAGGCCGTGGGCCTGAGCGAGGCGGCCGTCCGGCAGCGGGTGCAGAAGCTCACCGAGTCGGGCGTCATGCAGATCGTCGCGGTGACGGATCCGATGCAGCTCGGCTTCTACCGCCAGGCGATGATCGGTGTACGCGTCACCGGCGACACCCGCGACGTCGCGGACCGGCTCGCCTCCATCCCCGCCGTCGACTACGTCGTGCTGACGGCCGGCTCCTTCGACATCCTCGCCGAGGTCGTGTGCGAGAACGACGACGATCTGATCGCCCTGCTCAACCAGGAGATCCGGTCGCTTCCCGGCGTGCTCTCGACCGAGACCTTCGTCTATCTGAAGCTCCACAAGCAGTTCTACAACTGGGGAACGCGGTAAAAGATGACCACCGAGACAGCCTTCTCGACCTCCGGCCTCGAGTCGGGCGATCCCGTCCGCGGGACCGACGCGCCTGGGGGGACCGACGACGCCTCCCTGCAGAAGAAGGCGAAGGACCACCTCTGGATGCACTTCACCCGTCAGTCGACGATGGACTCGGGCGCGGGCGTGCCGATCATCACGCGCGGCGAGGGACACCACATCTGGGACAGCACCGGGCGCAAGTACTTCGACGGCCTGTCCGGCCTCTTCGTCGTCAATGCGGGACACGGGCGGCGCCGACTGGCGGAGGCCGCGGCGAAGCAGGCGTCCGAGCTCTCCTTCTTCCCGCTCTGGTCCTACGCGACCCCCTCGGCGATCGAGCTGGCCGACCGGCTCGCCGACCACGCGCCGGGCGACCTGAACCGGGTCTTCTTCTCGACCGGCGGCGGCGAGGCGGTGGAGACGGCGTTCAAGCTCGCCAAGCACTACTGGAAGCTGCAGGGCAAGCCGGGCAAGCACAAGGTCGTCTCGCGCTCGGTCGCGTATCACGGCACTCCCCAGGGAGCGCTCGCGATCACGGGCATCCCCGGGATGAAGTCGATGTTCGAACCGCTGGTGCCGGGCGGCTTCCGTGTCCCCAACACCAACTTCTACCGGGCTCCCGAGCACGGCGACGACCTGGAGGCGTTCGGCCTGTGGGCGGCGAACCGCATCGAGGAGATGATCGAGTTCGAGGGGCCGGACACGGTGGCCGCCGTGTTCCTGGAACCCGTGCAGAACTCGGGCGGCTGCTTCCCGCCCCCTCCCGGGTACTTCCAGAGGGTCCGCGAGATCTGCGACAAGCACGACGTGCTGCTGGTGTCCGATGAGGTGATCTGCGCGTTCGGCCGCATCGGGCACATGTTCGCCTGCGACGAGTACGGCTACGTGCCGGACATGATCACCTGCGCGAAGGGGATGACCAGCGGCTACTCCCCCATCGGCGCGACGATCGTCAGCGATCGGATCTACGAGCCCTTCCGCCACGGTCAGGTCGTCTTCCCGCACGGCTACACCTTCGGCGGCCACCCCGTCTCGGCCGCGGTCGCGCTCGAGAACCTCGACATCTTCGAGGAGGAGGGCCTGAACGAGCGCGTGCGAGAGAACTCGCCCGTCTTCCGGTCCACGCTCGAGAAGCTGCTCGACCTGCCGATCGTCGGCGACGTCCGGGGCGACGGCTACTTCTTCGGCATCGAGCTGGTGAAGGACAAGGCGACGAAGGAGACGTTCGACGAGCACGAGTCGGAGCGGCTGCTGCGCGGATTCCTCTCGAAGGGGCTCTTCGACGCGGGGCTGTACTGCCGAGCGGACGACCGAGGCGATCCCGTCGTGCAGCTCGCACCGCCGCTCACCATCGGCCCGCGCGAGTTCGACGAGATCGAGCAGATCCTCCGGAGCGTTCTCACCGAGGCCTGGTCGCGGCTCTAGCGACCTCACGCGGCGCGCTCCCGCCGATCGGCGGCGAGTGCGGCCGCGACCCGGCGCGCACCTGCGTGGTGCGGATCGAGAGCGACGGCCTCGTCGGCGAGCCGTCCGGCCTCGTCGGCACGGCCCTCACCGGCCAGGATCCGCGCGAGGAGGACGAGCACTCCGGCTCGCTCGCTCGCGGGTGCGACGACGGCGGCACGGCGGAGCAGCGGGGCGAGCGCTCCCGCCGCGCCGGGGTCACCGCTCCGCGCCGACCGCAACACGCGGTCCGCACCGCGGCTGCGCTGCACGGCCACGACGAGCGCAGCCAGGCCCGCAGGCCGGACCTCGGGATCGGGACCGGTGAGAGCTCGCCGGACGAGGTCGTCGACGCCGTGCAACAGCACGTCGGGCAGTTCGGCCCGCGGGTGGCGGTCGAGGAGACGGTCGACCGCGGCGGCCACCGCTCGCGGGTCGTCCCGGTCGCCGGCCTCGAGCCCGTCGTCGCGGCCGGACGACGGGAGCACGGCGACGCGGAGGGCGAGGCCGGGGAGCCGGCGCGCACGCTCCTCGAGGGCGGCGACGAGTCCCTCGCACGACTCCGGACCCGCCTCGCCGGGATGCACCAGCGCGAGTGCTCGCTGCACCCGCCCGAACCGGCCGAGCGCACCGAGGCTGGCCCGCGCGATCAGGGACGGATCCGCCCCCGACAGCTCGAAGCGGAGCGAGCCGCTCAGCGCGCCGGCCCGGAACGGGACGAGCACGAGGCTCGCCTCGGCCGCACCCCGCCGGGACCCGTGAGCGGCGTGGAACAGGGCGGCGTCGTCGGGTGAGGCCGGGACACGCGAAGCGGGAGCGGGGTGGAGGAAGATCGCTGAGGAGGTCATGCTGCGATCCTGCCGACCCTCGCACCCGCCGGGAGCGACGGCCCTCGGGATCATCGGAAGGATCTCGAGATCGCCGCCTGTGGAGGGAGAGGTCCCATCGACACCGAATCGCCGGCGCACGGATGGCGCCCTCCGGCCCCCAGGAATCCCTCCACAGGGACCGATCGGCCGAGTTCTGCACCGGTGTCCGATTCCCGCCGGTCGGTGGGGAGTCCCGCGGATACTCTCGACGCATGAGAACGACTCCCCTTCACGTCCGACGGACGACGAGCCCCCTCGGCCGCATCGAAGTGGGCAGCGACGGCGATGCGATCGTCTCGCTCGCCATCGAGCAGGCCGGTCTGCTCCCGCACGAGCACCTCCCGGAGTCGGACCTCCCGGTGCTCCTGCGGGCCGTCGAGCAGCTGGACGAGTACTTCGACGGGACCCGCCGCTCTTTCGATCTGCCGGTCGCTCTGCGCGGCACGCCCTTCCAGCTCGAGATCTGGCAGCGGCTCCAGGCTCTGGGCTTCGGGGAGATCACCTCCTACGGCGCACTGGGCACGGCCGCCGGTCGCCCCCGGGCGGGCCGGCCGATCGGCGGAGCGGTAGGTGCGAACCCGGTGCCGATCATCGTGGGCTGCCACCGCGTCCTCGCGAGCGACGGACGGATCACCGGCTTCAGCGCGGGCGAGGGCGTCGCCACGAAAGCCTGGCTTCTCGATCACGAGGGGATCCCCCACCGATGAGCACGGCCGACGGACTCGTCGAGGGAGAGGACGGCCTGGTCCGCTGCGCCTGGAGCGGCGCGGATCCGGAGTACCGCCGCTACCACGACGAGGAATGGGGCACCCCGCTGCACGGAGATCGCCCGCTGTTCGAGAAGATCTCCCTCGAGGCGTTCCAGTCCGGCCTCTCCTGGATCACGATCCTCCGCAAGCGGCCGAGGTTCCGCGAGGCCTTCGACGGCTTCGATCCGGCCCGCGTCGCCCGGTACGACGACACCGATGTCGAGCGGCTGATGGAGGACAGCGGCATCATCCGGAACCGCGCGAAGATCATCGCCACCCGGGACAACGCCCGGGCCGTGCTCGCGCTCCTGGAGCAGAGAGGCGAGGGCGCGCTCGACGAGCTCGTGTGGTCCTTCCACGATCCGGACGTCGAGGACCGGGTGGTCCGAGCCGCCGACGTCCCTGCGACGACGCCCGGGTCGACGGCGCTCGCGCGAGCGCTGAAGGCCGCTGGGCTCCGCTTCGTCGGACCGACCACCGCGTACGCGCTGATGCAGTCGGCCGGAGTCGTCGACGACCACCTCACCGGCTGCTGGCGCCGACGCTGACGCCTACGACTCCGGCACGACGAGGTCGAGCTCTCCCGTGTGCCGGTTCTCGGCGAGCAGGAACCCGCGCCCGGCCGCCCACGCCGAGAGCTCGCCGAGCGACTCCGTCGCCACCCGGTCCTCCGCCAGCGCCCTGACGAAGCGTCCCTTGCCCTGCTTGTTGAAGTGGTTCAGCGACCGGAGGACGCCGTCGTCCCCGCGCGAGCGGACGCGGACGAAGAACCGCCCCTCGCCCGCAGGGACCGGTCCGAGCGCCGCGTACGCCTCGCTCCGCAGATCGAGGACGAGCCCGCCGAGCGCGCTCAGCACCCGCCCGGACTCCGCCGCCCACCACCGCTTGAGCGGTCTGCCCGGCACACGGGAGTCGTGGGACAGACGGTATGCAGGGATCAGGTCGAGGGCGCGGATCGGCCCCCAGAGCGCGGACTGCACGATCGCCGTCCGACCGAGCACCTCCCGTGCACCGGGATCGAGGCTGCGCGCGTCGAGCGCATCGAAGAGCACCCCGTCGAAGCGGTCGACCGCGGGGAGACCTGTCGCGGTCGCGAGCCCCGCGTTGCGATCGATCTCGCCGAACTGACGCGGACCGAGCTTCAGCGCCCGGGCAGAGAGCTCGGGGTCCCCGGCCAGCGCGATCAGCGCCTCCGCCAGCTCGCGCCGCTTCGCGTGGAGCTCGGGGAAGGCGAGCGACTCGAGCACGAACGGCTCGTCGCCGCCGTCGCGCTTCGTCTCGGACGGTGGCAGCAGGACGTGCACAGGACTCCTTCGGAGAAGAGGGACGGGCGGAACGACGAAGGGGCCGGACGATCGCGATGATCGTCCGGCCCCTCCGTGCCGCGGTGAGCGGCGGTGTACTAGACCAGCGATGCCTGACGGGCGACCACGGTCACCACGTCGTTCTCGACGGACAGGAAGCCGTCGTCGGCCTGCGCGGTGAGACGCGTGCCGTCCAGGGCCGTGACGCGCACCTCGCCGGTGGCGAGGATCGCGAGCATCGGCTCGTGGCCGGCGAGGATGCCGATCTCGCCCTCGACCGTGCGAGCCGTGAGCTGCTTCGCCTCTCCGGACCACACCTCGGCGTTCGCGGACACGACGCTGACCTTCAGGGTCCCGGCCATGATCAGCCGTTCTCCTTCTGGATCTGGGTCCACTTCTCCTCGACGTCCGAGATCGAGCCGACGTTGAAGAACGCCTGCTCGGCCACGTGGTCGAACTCGCCCTTGGTGATCGCGTCGAACGACTCGATCGTGTCCTTCAGCGGGACGGTCGATCCCTCGACACCGGTGAACTTCTTCGCCATGTAGGTGTTCTGCGAGAGGAACTGCTGGATCCGGCGCGCACGCGACACCGTGATCTTGTCCTCCTCCGACAGCTCGTCGACACCGAGGATCGCGATGATCTCCTGCAGCTCCTTGTTCTTCTGCAGGATCTGCTTCACGTTCGTCGCCACGCGGTAGTGGTCGGCGCCCAGGTAGCGGGGGTCGAGGATGCGCGAGGTGGACGTGAGCGGGTCGACGGCCGGGTAGAGGCCCTTCGACGCGATCTCACGGGAGAGCTCGGTGGTCGCGTCGAGGTGGGCGAAGGTGGTCGCCGGCGCCGGGTCGGTGTAGTCGTCGGCGGGGACGTAGATCGCCTGCAGCGAGGTGATCGAGTGTCCGCGCGTCGAGGTGATGCGCTCCTGGAGCACACCCATCTCGTCGGCGAGGTTCGGCTGGTAGCCCACCGCGGAGGGCATGCGGCCCAGGAGGGTCGACACCTCCGAGCCGGCCTGCGTGAAGCGGAAGATGTTGTCGATGAAGAGCAGCACGTCCTGCTTCTGCACATCGCGGAAGTACTCCGCCATGGTCAGTGCCGACAGGGCGACGCGCAGACGCGTTCCCGGCGGCTCGTCCATCTGGCCGAAGACGAGCGCGGTCTTGTCGAAGACGCCCGCCTCCTCCATCTCGGCGATGAGGTCGTTGCCCTCACGGGTGCGCTCGCCGACGCCGGCGAACACGGACACTCCACCGTGGTCCTGCGCGACGCGCTGGATCATCTCCTGGATGAGGACGGTCTTGCCGACGCCCGCGCCGCCGAACAGGCCGATCTTGCCGCCCTGCACGTACGGAGTGAGCAGGTCGATGACCTTGATGCCGGTCTCGAACAGCTCGGTCTTGGACTCGAGCTGGTCGAACTGCGGGGGCTTGCGGTGGATCGGCCAGCGCTCGGTGATCTCGAACGACTCTCCGTTGATCTTCCCGTCGGCGTCGGCGTTGAGCACCTCGCCGATCACGTTGAAGACCTTGCCCTTGGTCACGTCGCCGACCGGGACCGAGATCGGCAGGCCGGTGTCGTAAACCTCCTGACCGCGGACGAGTCCGTCGGTGGGGTTCAGGGAGATGGCCCGGACGAGGTCGTCGCCCAGGTGCTGCGCGACCTCGAAGGTCAGCTTGCTCGAGACGCCCTCGACCTCGACGTGCGTGTAGAGCGCGTTGTAGACCTCGGGGATCGCGTCGTGGGGGAACTCGATGTCAACGACGGGGCCGGTGACGCGGGCGATGCGGCCGATGGCCCCGCCCGACGTCCCGGTCGCCGCCTCAGGTGCGGTCAGTGTCATTGCTACTTCCTTCTGTGGTCTCACCGCTCCCGGAGGGCGGAGTCGAAACTGTGTGGAGCGGAGCCCTCTTACTTGGAGGAGGACAGGGCGTCGGCGCCGCCGACGATCTCGGCGATCTGCTGCGTGATCTCGGTCTGGCGGGCGTTGTTGGCGAGACGGGTGTAGGTCTTGATCAGCGTGTCCGCGTTGTCGCTCGCCGACTTCATGGCCTTCTGGCGTGCCGCGTGCTCCGAGGCTGCCGACTGCAGCATCGCGTTGAAGATGCGGCTCTCGACGTACACGGGCAGGAGGCGGTCGAGGACCGTCTCGGGGTCGGGCTCGAACTCGTAGAGCGGGTACAGCTCGCTGTTCTGCTCCTCTGCGCCCTCGACGACCTCGAGCGGCAGCAGCCGGACGACGGTCGGCTGCTGGGTGACCATGCTGACGAAGCGGTTGTAGACGAGGTGGATCTCGTCCACGCCGCCCTCCTCGTCATCGAGGTTGTACGACTCGACGACCGCGTCCGCGATCTCCTTCGCCGTCTCGAACACGGGCTGGTCGGTGCCGCCCGTCCAGACGCGGACGCTGGCCCGCTTCCGGAACGAGAAGTACGCGTTCGCCTTGCGGCCGACCAGGTAGAAGACGACCTCCTTGCCCTCGCTGCGCAGCAGCGCGGCCAGCTCCTCGGCCTCCTTGAGCACGCTCGAGGAGAACGCGCCGGCGAGGCCGCGGTCGGAGGTGAAGATCACGATCGCGGCCGTGTCCAGCTTCTCGCGCTCGGTCGTGAGCGGGTGCTCCACGTTCGAGTAGGTGGCGACAGCGGACACGGCGCGCGTGATCGCGTTCGAGTACGGCGCCGCGGCAGCGACGCGGTTCTGCGCCTTCTGGATGCGCGAGGCCGAGATCAGCTCCATGGCCCGAGTGATCTTCTTGGTCGTCTGGGCCGAGCGGATCTTCGACCGGTAGACCCGGAGTTGCGCTCCCATGTGTCTCCTGTTGTCCTAAAAGTGGCGAATCGACGGGGTGCCGCTGGTCAGCGACGGCCCTTGACGATCTTCTCCTGGCCGACCTCGTCGGCCGCGATGGCCTGGTGCTCCTCGCGCCCGACCGAGGCGAGCGGCTTGCCCTCACCGGTCTGGAACTCCAGCTTGAAGCCGTCGACGGCACGGTTGAGCTCGGCGACGGTGTCGTCGGAGAGCACGTTGGTGTCGCGGAGGGTGTTCAGCACCTGGGTGTTGCGGCCCAGGTAGTCCAGGAGCTCGCGCTCGAAGCGCAGCACGTCGGGGACCGGAACCTCGTCGAGCTTGCCGTTCGTTCCGGCCCAGATCGAGACGACCTGCTCCTCGACGGGGTACGGCGAGTACTGCGGCTGCTTGAGCAGCTCGGTCAGGCGGGCGCCGCGGGCGAGCTGACGGCGCGAGGCGGCGTCGAGGTCGGAGGCGAACATCGCGAAGGCCTCGAGCGAGCGGTACTGCGCCAGCTCGAGCTTCAGCGTGCCGGAGACCTTCTTGATCGACTTGACCTGCGCGTCGCCGCCGACCCGCGAGACCGAGATGCCCACGTCGACCGCGGGACGCTGGTTGGCGTTGAAGAGGTCGGACTGGAGGAAGATCTGGCCGTCGGTGATCGAGATCACGTTGGTCGGGATGTAGGCCGAGACGTCGTTCGCCTTGGTCTCGATGATCGGTAGACCGGTCATCGAGCCGGCGCCGAGCTCGTCGGACAGCTTCGCGCAGCGCTCCAGCAGACGGGAGTGCAGGTAGAAGACGTCACCCGGGTACGCCTCGCGTCCCGGCGGGCGGCGCAGGAGGAGCGACACGGCGCGGTAGGCCTCGGCCTGCTTCGACAGGTCGTCGAAGATGATCAGGACGTGCTTGCCGCCGTACATCCAGTGCTGGCCGATGGCCGAGCCGGTGTAGGGGGCGAGGTACTTGAAGCCGGCGGGGTCGGAGGCCGGGGACGCGACGATGGTCGTGTACTCCATCGCTCCGGCGTCCTCGAGCGCGCCCTTCACCGAGGCGATGGTCGAGCCCTTCTGGCCGATCGCGACGTAGATGCAGCGGACCTGCTTGTTCGTGTCGCCCGACTCCCAGTTGGCCTTCTGGTTGATGATCGTGTCGATCGCGATGGCCGTCTTGCCGGTCTGGCGGTCCCCGATGATGAGCTGGCGCTGGCCGCGGCCGACCGGGATCATCGCGTCGATGGCCTTGATGCCGGTCTGCAGCGGCTCGTGGACCGACTTGCGCGACATGACGCCGGGAGCCTGGAGCTCGAGGGCGCGGCGGCCCTCGGAGGCGATCTCGCCGAGTCCGTCGATCGGGTTGCCGAGCGGGTCGACGACGCGCCCGAGGTAGCCGTCGCCGACGGGGACCGAGAGGACCTCGCCGGTGCGGGTGACCTCCATGCCCTCCTCGATGCCGGAGAACTCGCCGAGGACGACGACGCCGATCTCGTTCTCGTCGAGGTTCTGGGCCAGGCCCAGGACGCCGTTGGAGAAGCGGATGAGCTCGTTGGCCATGACGCCGGGGAGGCCCTCGACGTGGGCGATGCCGTCGGCGGCGTCGATGACGTAGCCGACCTCGGTGGTGGAGGCCTTGCCCGGCTCGTACGACGAGACGAAGTCCTTCAGCGCGTCGCGGATCTCATCCGGGCTGATGGTGATATCTGCCATGGGAATTCCTATTCGTTGGGTCCGTGCGAGCCGAAGAGGTCGTCGGGGCCTGACCTGGATGGTGCGGGGGTCGAGGGCAGTGCCCTCTGAGGATACGTGCGCCCGTCAGGACGCGAGCTGGAGCTTCAGGTCGGACAGCCGTGCGGAGACGGTTCCGTCGATGACCTCGTCGCCGACGTGCAGGCGCATCCCGCCCAGGAGGGAGGGATCGACCACGACGTTGACGGAGACCGGTCGGCTGTACTGGCGCGTGAGCGCCGAGCGGAGCCGGTCGAGCTGCTCGGGGGCGATCGGTGCGGCGACCGAGACCGTGGCGAGGATGAACCCGCCCTGGTCGGCGACCACGCCTGCTGCGAAGCGGACGAGCTCCGGGATGCGGCGACCGCGCGGGTGCGCGATCAGCTGCCGGAGGATCGCCAGCGTCTCGGCCGCGGCCTTGCCCTCGAGGAGGCGCTGCACGAGCGCGACCTTCGAGTCGGCGGCGGCGAGCTTGCTGCCGAGCGCGAGCTCGAGCTGGGCGTCGGAGGCGACGACCTCGCCGAAGGAGTGGAGCTCCTTCTCGAGGTTGACGCCCTCCGGAGCGGAGGACGCGATCGCGCGGACCCCGACCTCCTCGACCCCGGCGACCATGTCGCTCGGGCTCGACCAGCGGTGGCCGACGGTCACGGTGAGCAGGCGCTTGGCCGGCTCGCCGAAGGGACCGAACACGCGGGCGACGAGAGCCTGCTTGCTGCTCGAGTCGGCGCTCGGGTCGGCGAGGGCCGCGCGCAGCTGCGCCTGGCCGTCGATGACCCGTGCGGCCTCGAAGAGCTGCTGGGCCGTGTCGAGGGACGCCTGACCGGCGAGGGCGGAGAGCTCCGCCTTCGCCGATGCGAGTGCCTGCCTGGACGCGCTGCCCATCAGTTGTTCGCCTTCTCCGAGGCCTCGAGGTCGGCGAGGAAGCGGTCCACGATCGCGGACGCCTTCGCGTCGTCGTTGAGGCTCTCGCCGATCACGCCGGAGGCGAGGTCGATGGCGAGGGTTCCGACTTCGGAGCGGAGCGAGACCACGGCGGCCTGACGGTCCGCCTCGATCTGGGCGTGCGCGTTGTGGAGGATGCGCTCGGCCTCGACCTGCGCCTGCTCCTTC
The DNA here is from genome assembly GCF_002932035.1 of Rathayibacter sp. AY1F6. NCBI lineage: Bacteria > Bacillati > Actinomycetota > Actinomycetes > Micrococcales > Microbacteriaceae > Rathayibacter > Rathayibacter sp. AY1F6. The sequence goes on from NZ_PSVD01000001.1 coordinate 240,484, forward strand.
TTCGCCGCCACGATCGCGTTGCCGTCGGCGTTCGCCTTCTCGCGGATCACTCCGGCCTCGGCGCGGGCCTCGGCCAGCTGGGCGGTGTACTTCTCGAGGGCGGCCTCGGCCTGTCGCTGGGCCTCGTCGGCCTTCGCGATGTTCCCCTCGATCGCGGCGGAGCGCGCGTCGAGCATCTTCTGCAGGCGCGGCAGGACCAGCCTCCAGAAGAAGAACAGCAGGATGAGGAAGATCACCCCCGACCAGAAGAAGTCGTAGAACTCCGGGATCAGAATGACCGCGGGGACGTCACCTTCTTCCGCAGCGATGTTCACAGCGGTGCTGAACACGACTACGCCGCGAAGATGAAGTAGGTGGCGAGGCCGATGAGCGCGAGCACCTCGGTGAACGCGATGCCGAGGAACATCGTGGTCTGGAGGCGGCCGGCCATCTCGGGCTGGCGCGCCATGGCCTCGACGGTCTTGCCCGCGACGATGCCGACACCGATGCCGGGGCCGATCGCTGCGAGGCCGTAACCGACCGTCGCGATGTTGCCGGTGAGTTCGGCGAGAACGGTGACTGAGTCCACGAGTGGGTCCTTTCAGTGGGGTGATCGTGAGAACGGGCGGGAGCCCGTGAGTAGTGGGGTCAGTGCTCCTCGGCGACGGCCAACTGGATGTAGACCGCAGCGAGGAGGGTGAAGATGTAGGCCTGCAGCACGGCGACGAGGAGCTCGAAGAGCGTGAACGCACCGCCGAAGGCGAAGGTCACGACGCCGAAGAGCTTGAAGCCCGGGTCGATCTGGGAGCTGAAGAGGAAGAACTGCGTGGCCGAGAAGCACAGCACCAGCAGGAGGTGGCCGACGATCATGTTCATCACGAGCCGCAGTGCGAGCGAGAGCGGACGGATGATGAACGTCTGCAGCAGCTCGATCGGCGTGAGGATGAAGTAGATCAGGAACGGCGCTCCGGGCGGGAACAGGGCGTTCTTGAAGAAGCCCATCCCCCGGTCCTTGATGCCCGCGTAGATGAACGTCACGTAGGCGACCAGGCCGAGGAAGAGCGGCATGCCCACCACGGAGGTCCCCGCGATGTTCAGGAACGGGACGATGCCGGTCAGGTTCATCGAGATGATCGCGAAGAAGATCGTCACGAGGATCGGGAGGAACCGGCGCGCGTCCTTCTCGCCGAGGATGTCCTTGGCGATGGTGACGCGGACGAAGTCGAACGCGAGCTCGACGACGTTCTGGAAGCGGCCGGGGACGAGGCGCAGCTTGCGCGTCCCGAGCCAGAAGAACAGCATCAGTGCGATGACCGCGATGAAGCGGACCAGCATGACGCGGTTGATCTCGAAAGGGGTTCCCTCGAAGAGGAAACCGGGCGGGAAGAACTCGGAGATCGACGGGGTGTGGAAGTCACTCTCACCGGTCGAGGACGAGACCAACAGGGTCACAGCGTTAGCAAACAGCGCTAGCTCCTGGAATTCGGGGCGTGGCACGTTGCAGCCGACCGAATCGAATCATTCGGACGCAACGCTCTCGCGACGACGAAAGGTGGGGTTTTCCGCTCGGACGGCGATCGTGCTCGACGACCGCCATCAACGATGAGACGATCTGAGGACACGTTCGCCTGCGGGATTCGTCCCTACTGTAGCAACAGAACGGCCTGAGAGCCGAATCGTGGTCCTCTCAGGAACCGTTCGGCTCGTCCTCATCGAGCGATGTCGCTGACGTTCGGCATGCGCGAGCGCGAGACGACGAGGACGTCGATCACCAGGGACCCCAGGACGGCGACGATGATCGTGACGAACATCGCGGTGCTGTTCAGCCACGGCTGATCGCGCAGGACCAGGGCGGCGATCACGAACAGCACGAACTTGGCGAGCCACGTGCCGAGGACGACGGCGAAGAACCCGCCGATGTCGAGGCGGTTGGCGACGAGGATGCTCGCGGCGGTGAGGAGCACCATCACGCCGCCGACGATCGCGCCGAGGAGGGCTCCGATCGCGCCCTCTCCCCCGGCGGCGATCCCGCCGACGACGGTGCCGAGAACGGCCAGGGCGAGCACGAAGAGGCCGCCCACGACCAGCGCGCGGCGCAGGACGGGGACGGACGCGGGCTGCGGACGGGGGGTGGCCGGGGAGGCTCCGGTCATGATGCTTCCTTCCGCGCCGTGGTCGGCGCTGTCGTGTCCCGGTCGATCGGGAGTCCGGCCGGCGGACGGAGCAGCTCCGTCGAGGACGCGCGGTCGAGGGGGTCGAGGACGGGTGAGGCCTCCGCGGACTGCGCCGCCGCCTCGAGCCGCTTGCGGCGGCTGAGCGGGGCGAGCGTGACGACGGTGCAGACCAGCAGACCGACTCCGAGGAAGACGAGCGGGACCCACAGCACGTCGACCACGAACATCAGCAGGCAGCTGACGGCGACGACGGCGGTCCACGCGTAGAAGATCAGCACGGCGTGCAGGTGGGAGTGCCCCATGTCGAGCAGGCGGTGGTGCAGGTGCTTCCGGTCGGCGCTGAACGGCGACTTTCCCGCGCGCAGGCGCCTGATCACGGCGAGGCCGAAGTCCATCAGCGGCACCACGAGGATCGCGAACGGCAGGATGATCGGGATGAACGCGGGCAGGAGCTCCTTCGCCGCGAGCTGGGCCGGGTCGATCTGGCCGGTGACCGCGATCGCGGAGGTGGCCATCAGCATCCCGATCAGCAGTGCGCCGCTGTCGCCCATGAACATCCGCGCCGGACGCCAGTTGATGGGAAGGAATCCGGCGCAGGCGCCGACGAGCAGGACCGCGATGAGCGAGGCCAGGTTGAAGTAGTCGGTGGGCGAGGTCTGCTGCACCAGCAGGTAGCTGTAGAGGAAGAAGACCCCGTTGGCGATCAGGGCGACGCCCGCCACGAGGCCGTCGAGGCCGTCGATGAAGTTGAGAGCGTTGGTGACCAGGACGATCGCGAGCACGGTGATGATCAGCGACATCCACGGCGAGCCGACGGTCAGGCCGCCGATCGGCAGGGAGACGATCTGCACGCCCTTCCAGGCGATCAGGCCCGCGGCGATCAGCTGACCGGCCAGCTTCGTGGTCCAGTCCAGGTCCCAGATGTCGTCGGCGACGCCGATGAGGACGATGAGCAGGCTCGCGCCGAGGATCGCGAGGATCGGCTCGGGATTGGCGAACACCAGCCGGAAGTAGGGCAGCTGGGAGGCGATGCCGAAGCCGACGAGGATCCCGAGGAACATCGCGATGCCGCCCAGGCGGGGGGTCGGCCGCGTGTGCATGTCCCTGACGCGGATCTTCGGGTAGAGCCGGTACTTCAGGCTCAGCTTCCAGATGACCCACGACAGCGCTCCGGTCACGAGCGCGACCGCGAGCGAGACGAGGGCGAAGGTGATCACCGGTTACTCACCCGGAGCGGAGTCGGTGCGGGCGGCGCCGGTGCCGGTGTTGGGCGTCGGCGCGTTCGTGCTCGACGAACCCGTGTCCGGCGCATCGGCGGAATCGACGGGAGCGGAGTCGTCCTGCAGGCGGGCACCGGAGGCCCAGTCGGGGCGCGCTGTCGGGGTCCGCTCGAAGGCGTACGGGTCGCTGCCGGTCGCGGTCTCGGCGGGCTCCTGCTGGTCCCCGGCCTGCGCCGCGCCGACCGTGGAGGCGTCGGGCTCCGACGTCTCGGCGCGGGGCGCGTCCGGATCCGGCAGCAGGTCGCCGACGACCTCGCGGATCCGCTCGGCCGACACGACGCCCTGGCGCAGGATGCGCAGGGTGCCGCCCTCGAAGCTCAGCGCTGTCGCATCGACGATCGTCGAGGACTCGCTGGCGCCCGCGGGGCGGTCGCTGTAGCGCGATCCGGCGGCGCCGGCGTCGAGATAGACGTCGACGGAGTCGCCGAGCTGGTCGAACGCCTCCTGTGCGGTCGTGGCCGAGGGCTGCCCCGTGCGGTTGGCGGAGGAGACCGCCAGCGGACCGGTCTCGGCGAGGAGCTCGATCGTCACCGGGTTGTCCGGCATGCGCAGCGCCACGGTCCCGCGCGTCTCGCCCAGGTCCCAGACCAGGGAGGGCTGGGCGTGCAGGACGATGGTGAGCCCGCCGGGCCAGAACTCGCGCGCGAGGTCGCGCACCGCCTCCGGCACGTTCTCGGCGAGGGCGTCGAGGGCGGCCACGTCCCCGATCAGGACGGGCGGCGGCGACTGCCTCGTCCGTCCCTTCGCGTCGAGCAGGCGCTGGACCGCGGCGGCGTCGAACGCGTTGGCCGCGACGCCGTAGACGGTGTCGGTGGGGATCACCACGAGCTCGCCGCGGCCGATGGCCGTCCGCGCGAGACGGGTGCCGGTCAGGAGGTCCGTGTCGACGGAGCAGTCGTAGATGCGTGCCATAACGGGTCGATGATACCGGCGCGGTCCGTGTCCGGACCGGCTGCGGCGCGGCGGTCGCGTCAGCGCCGCCCGAGGCCGGGGCTCGGCGGCCGTCGCAGCGGCGCCCGACCCGCGCCGGCCGAGGCCGCCGGAGCGCTTCCGTGAGGCACTCGGCCCGGCGCGGGCGCCTCCGCCGACAGGACGCCCACGAGCGCCACGGAGACGGCGAGCGTCGCGAGCGAGTGCTGATCGCCGAACCAGGTGGTGTTGTCGGCCATCCCGTGCAGGAACGTCCAGAGGACGGCGACGGCGAGCGCACCGACGGCGACGGCCTCGTTCCGGGCGACCCGGAGGAGCAGGCGCACGACGGCGACGGTGGCGAGGAGGAGGAACGCGAGGACGGGGAGCGCGATCGGGAGTCCGCCGTTGGTCCACGCGGTGACGAGGAGGTTGTGGGGCGGGCGCGGCTCGCTGTGCTGGGTGAACTGCGACCCGCGCGCCAGCCACAGCTCCTGCCATCCGCCGTACCCCAGCCCCAGCAGCCAGTTGTCGGGGAACGCGCTCGCAGCCAGGCGCAGGAAGTCGCCGCGGGCCCCGAGCGTGAGCACGCCCGCCTCCGCCAGCTGCGGGAAGGACACGGCGACGGCGTACACGGCCGTGATCCCGGAGGGGATGGTGATCATCCAGGCGACCGGACCGAGGCTGCGTCCCTTGAGTCCGCGGATCGCGGCGACCAGCAGGGGCAGGACGATCGCGAGGACGATCGCGGTCTTGGACAGCGTGAAGAGGGCGCCGACCAGCCCGGCGACGGCGACGAGCAGGAGGAGACTCCCCCGCTGCCGTCTCCAGACGGCGAAGGCCAGCGCGCCGGTCGTGGCCATGTACATCGAGGCGATGTTGCCGTTGAGGAAGAACCCTCCCGACTTCTCCTGCAGGACGTTGTTGAAGGACGTCGTGAAGATGTCCCGCACGTAGATGTCGGAGAACAGCACCGCTTCCGGCCACCGGAGGTAGGCGGTCTCCTGCACGGGATCGAGCTGGAAGAGGATCGTGAGCGTCACCTGGAGGAGGAACACGGGCGCCGCCCAGTTGAGGGCGCGGCCGACGACACGCCAGGCGCCGTCGCCGAGCCCGCGGACGGCCAGGTACGGAGTGAGGAAGGAGACGACGGAGACCACGTCGCGCAGCGCGGCCGCGCGTGCTCCGGAGTAGGTGAGCGCGAAGAGGGTGCCGGCGATCACGAGGAGGACCACGACCACGAACCGGTCGATCCGCCCGCCGCGCAGCCGCGCCACGGAGTACGGGAGGAAGAGCAGGCTCCAGGCGACCGGAGCGGTGACGGGGCCCAGGGTGTAGAGCTGCACGACGCTCAGCGCCAGGAGCACCGCGAGGAAGACGAGGACGATCCGCTCGTGCCGCCGCTGAGCGGGATCCGCCGGCGCGCGCGACGGCCGCCCGCGGGTCTCCGGAGCGTCGGTGACGCGGGTCGCGGCGATGACGGAGGGACGAGAGGCGGTCGGGCGGCGGAGGAGGGCATCGTCGGCGTGGCGGCCCATGTCAGAGCCGTTCCGCGGAGGTGCTGGTGGCGGCCTCCGTCTGGCGGAGCGGAGGAGCGGCGCGCCGATTCCGGGACGACGGGCCGACCTCTCGCGGCGGGAGGGTCGTCCGCGGGCGCCGGTCCGGGGCGGGAGGCGGATCGAGCAGCACGGGAGAGGCGGTGGCGTCGGCGGACGCGGGCGGGAGAGGGGATGCAGGTGGCATGTCGCGCCGACACTAATCGCGCGGCACGAGCCTCGACGGGCTTGGCGCGGAACGTCGATCCGCGTGCGCGCGGCGGCCCCGCGCCTCAGCCACGGGGGTCTGCCAGCAGCTCGTCCGCGCGGCGGGCGATGCCCGGCCAGCCGAAGTCCGCCGCTCGGCGCCGCGACGCCGCAGCGACCTCCGCGCGTCGCCGGGGATCGCGCAGCGAGGCGATGAGGGCGGGGAGCTCCGCGAGGACGGCGTCCGCGACCTCCTCCTCCGTGCCCGGCGGGACGAGGACGGATCCGTCGACCACTCCGTCGGAGGTGCGCAGGATCTCGGGGAGGCCTCCGCGCTCGACCGTCACGACGGGGATCCCCCGCGAGAGCGCCTCCACCACCACCATCCCGAACGGCTCGTCCCAGCGGCAGGGGTAGAGCAGGAGCGCCGAGGAGCCGAACAGCTCCAGCAGGTCCTCGTGCCGGAGGAACGGGAGCCGGCGCACGACGCCGGGCAGGGCGGCGACAGCCTCGTCGAGCGCTCGGACGTACGGGGTGGGCGTCGCGTCGTCCCCGAGGCCCGATGCGCCGGCGATGACCAGCCGCAGATCGGCGCCGTGCTCGGTCCGCATCCGCCTCACGATCTCGACGGCCTCGCGGGCTCCCTTCTCGGCCACCAGCCTCCCGGCGAAGACCGCCTCCGCAGTACCGCCGAGCGGCGCCGGCGGGACCTCGGGCGGAGGGACGACCCCGTTGTACAGGACGGCTGTGGCGATCAGGCCGTACCGGTCGACCGCCCGGGCGCGCAGGAACTCGCTGCAGAAGATCCACTCGTCGACCGCGTCGAGGTAGCGCCGGGCGGCGGCGGGATCGGGTGGCAGGTGATCGAGCAGGTCGTTGTGCAGGTGTGCGACGATCCGCCCCCGGTAGCCCAGGCGGCGCAGGCGCACGGCGTAGCGGGGGCGGTTGTGGATCCAGACCGTCGGGACACGGCGCAGCGACGGAGCGAGCACCAGCAGCCAGAAGCGCCCGCCGAAGGACAGCCGGCGCAGCTCGGCGCCCGGGTCGCTGTCGCGCCGATGCGCCAGGAGGAGTGCCGCGCGCCGCTGAACCGCGTAGATCCGCCGGTACAGACGATGGGGCCTGACGTCCACGCCCGGTGACGCCGACGACCACGGCGCGTGCACGGCGATCCGGAGCGAGGACCGGGACACCGTCTCGCGGACCCAGGTCGCCACGGCTCCCCCGCTGCCGTCGAAGCGCTCCTCGGCGGCCAGCACCACGGCGACCTCGACCGGGGCGGCGGAGCCGAGCCGGAGCCGGGCGGGCAGTCGCGACAGGACGAGCGATCGCGCCTCGGCGATGTCGCGCCCCGGCGCCAGGAGGGCGGTCGCTCCCAGCACGAGGCCCGCGAGCGCCAGCTCCACCGGGAGCAGCCGCAGGGGCGCGCCCTCGGGGAGCAGGCGGAGCAGGAGCAGCACGATCGCCATCGGTGCGGCGAGCAGCGGCCCCGCGGCGCACGCGCGCAGGAACGCGCCGAGGCGCACTCCGAGCACCACCCGCAGCACGGCGCAGGTGACGGCGAAGCCGAGAGCGCTCGAGAGCAGCAGCCCGCCGATCAAGCCGTCGAGTCCGAACAGCACTCCCCCGCCGACGATCATCGGGACCGTGATCGCGGTCTTCACGATGTTCACGACCAGCCCGAACCGCACCCGGTCCATCGCCATCAGGATGAAGCCGACCGGATTGCCGATCGCCCGCACCGCGCCCACCACCGTCAGTGCGCTCGTCATGCCCGCGATCCAGCCCCAGCCGGGTCCGTAGAACAGCCGCACGATCTCCTCGGAGCGCAGCGCCACCAGCATCAGCGGCGGGATGCTCGCCATGCTGAGCACCGCGGTGACGCGGAGGTGGTTCCGCGCGACGCGCTCACGGTCGTGCTGGATCGAGGAGAACACCGGGAACATCACCCGCGTCACGATCGGGTTGACCCTCGCGGGGAGGTTCACGGCGAGGTTGTATCCCAGGGTGTACCCGCCCAGCTGGGCCGGTCCGAGCAGGCGGCCGATCGCGAGCGAGCCGGCGTTCGAGCCCAGGTAGTTGACGATGCCGTCGAGGGTCTGGAAGACGCCGAAGGAGAGGAAGCGGGCGGTCTCGCGGATCCGGAACCGGAACCGCAGCCGGAACCAGCGGCGGGCCTGCACGAGGGCGAGCACGGAGCGCAGAGCCGCGGTCGCGACGAGCCCCCACGCATAGGAGAGCGCCCCCGCGCCCGAGACCGCGAGGCAGACCGTCACGGCGAAGCCGCCGACGAGAGCGATCGTCTCGGACACGGCGACCGCTCGGAACCGGATCCCCTTCTCGAGCACCGCTCTCGGCACCTGCCCGGCTGCGCTGCCCACGAACACGAGCGAGGCGACGGTGAGGACCGGCGCCGCGGCGGCGGACCCGAGCAGGGAGGCGATCGGTGCGGCGCCCAGGAGGACGGCGACGGTGACCAGGAGCCCGACGGAGAGGTTGAGCCAGAAGACCGACGAGAGCTCGAAGCTGGTCGCCCGCCGGCGCTGGATGATCGCCTGGGCGACCCCCATTCCGAGGAAGATGTCGACGAACGCGTTGAGCAGGGCGACGATCGCGATGATCCCCATCTCGGAGGGGTCCAGCAGTCTCGCCAGGAGCGCGAACTGCCCGAGCTGCACGACGAGCGCGACGGCGAACGAGACCGCCGTCCAGGCGGTCGCGTCGACGGTGCTCCGGCGCAGGCTCACCTCTCCCGCCCGGCGGAGGCCGGACGGAGGCCCGGTCGCGGATCGTCGGCGCGGTGCTCGGCGCGGCTCATCCGCGATCTCCGTCCGTCGTCGACGCTGACCGCCCGGCCGTCCGGTCGTAGAGGTCCTCTAGGTCGCGGATCCGCTCGGCGAGGTCGAACGAGGCGAGCACGCGCTCCCGCCCGGCCGCGCCCATCCGCGTCGCGCGGTCCGGGTCCCGGAGCAGGGCGGCGAGCGCCCCGGTCAGGCCGGGCACGTCCCCCTCCGGGACGAGCAGCCCGGTGACGCCGTCCTGGACCGCCTCCGGGACGCCGCCGTGGCGGTACGAGACGACGGGGACGCCTGCGAGCGCGGCCTCGAGGAAGACCATGCCGAAGCCCTCGGAGTCGCCTGTCGCCGCGGTCCGCGACGGTGCGCAGAAGACCGCGGCGCCGGCGAGGATGCGGGCGACCTCGGCGGGGGGCAGGGAGCCGGTGAAGGTCACCTGCAGGCCCAGCCGCGCCGCCTGCTCGACGAGCGCCTCCCGCAGGTGGCCGTCGCCGACGACGGTCAGGGGGACGTCCCGGATCGGTCCGGGGAGGGCGGCGACCGCCTCGAGCAGATCCGGAACGCCCTTCTTGTCGGTGAGGCGTCCGACGAAGACGATTCCCGCGCGCTCCGCAGCCGGTGCGGCCTCGGGGCGGGAGGTCGGGACGCCGATGTAGCCCACTCCGGTGCGCCGCGGGTCCGCCCCCAGGCGCAGGAGCCCGTCGGTGATGAAGCGGGACACGCCGATCACCGCGTGCGCGGTACGGAAGACGGTGCGGGCCTCGAGGGCGCGGTGAGCTCGGGCGAGGGGTCGGAGCAGGCGCGGAGCTCCGGTCGCGAGCGGCCAGCTGGTCACGTCGTAGCCGTGCCCCGTCACGACGAGCGGAAGGCGCCTCCTCCGTGCGTACCGGGCGATGGAGACGGCGTCGATGAGGAAGTGCGCATGGATGAGGGCGGGCCGGTGCTCATCGACGATCGCGTCGAGCCGTCGTGACACTCCGAGCCATCGCAGGAGGAGGGACCGCCGCCCGCGAGGGGTGATCGGATCGTGCAGGACGATGTCCGTGCGGTCGTGGAGGACGCCCGAGCCGGTGCGCTCGAGGCCCACTCCGAGGGCGCGCCAGCGCTCGAGTCCGTGCATCTGATTGCGGACGAACGTCTCGGAGTCCTGCAGCCACGCGCGCTTCCAGACCAGGACCAGCGGCCTCTCGCCGGCGACGCCGCCCGCGTGCTCAGCGGACGGCACGGCGCACCCGGTAGCGGAGGGCCGCGACCACGCTCGGCAGCACCCGCACGGCGTCGCCCAGATAGCGCCGCCAGAGCCTGCCGGGCTCCCGGCTGAGCCGGTGCGCCCACTCGAGGCCGAGGCGCTGCACCACGAGCGGCGCCCGCGGGATCTCGCCGGCGAGGAAGTCCACGGCGGCGCCGACGCCGAGGCACACCGCTCCCGTGCCGCCGACGGCGAGCAGGCGCTCGCGAACCTCCTCCTGCTTGGGGGAGCCGAGGCAGAGCGCGACGATGCGGACGTCGGCCGTGCGCAGAGTCGAGGAGAGGCGGGCGAGGTAGGCGTCGTCCGCGAGCTCGGCCGGCTCCGGCGAGACGACGACCGGAACCTGGAGCCCGGCGAAGCGCTGCTGCAGCTCGGCGGCTGCGCGATCGCCGACTCCGGGGCGTCCGCCGATGAGAGCGACCGGCGCACCCTCGAGCGCCGCGCGGCGGCAGACCTCGGTGAAGAGGTCGATGCCCGTCACGCGGCTCGCCGTGCGGTGGCCGTACGAGCGGGCCAGCCAGACCAGAGGCGCCCCGTCGAGCACCACGAGGGACGCCCGGCCGTAGTACCGCCGGAACTCGCCGGAGTGCTTCCAGCGCACGAAGTGGTCGGTGTTCGGCGTGACGACCAGCTCGTCGCGGCCGCTCCGGGACAGCTCGAGCACGGCCTCCGCCGCCTCGTCGAGCGTGGTGATGCTGGCCGGCATCCGCTCGATGCGGCCGGTGATGTAGGAGGTCATGCCGGTGCTCCTCGGGGGTCGGTGCGGGAGGGAGGGAACGGAGCTGGTGTGCGGAAGGGGCCGGTCGCGGCCGCCTGCACGGGGACGGTCACGTCGTCCACCGGGTGCTCCTCCGATCGGAGAGCCGGCGGCGGGTGTCGTGCACGGCGTAGAGGATCCGGCTGAGCGCCGTGAAGGCGTCGGGGACGTGCTTGAGCACCAGCCCCAGGACGAGCAGCCGCGGCGACCGCGCGGAGCGGAGCACGCGGACGTCGCGCAGCGCCTCGGACCCGAGCCGGACGCCGGTCTCGACGAGCGCCGCGTCGGAGTTCTGGCGGATCGGGGTGAGCGCGACGGGAACGGCGTAGAACCAGGTCGTGAACCAGTCCGACAGCGGTCGCGGCACCTCCTCGAACGTTCGGGCGAGCGCCGCGCGCATCTCCTCGGCGCAGACCAGGAGGTTCCGGAGGTCCGGGTCGCGCCGACGGGTGATCGAGGACGCCGTGTAGACGTAGGAGTAGAGGATCTCCGGCACGAAGAGCACCCGTTCCGACGCCTGGACCGCCCGCAGCACGCCGACGAAGTCGGACTGGGAGCTCAAGCGCGGGAAGAGCTCCTCCTGCAGGACGGCGCGGCGGAAGAGCTTGTTCCAGAGGAAGCCGTGCAGGCGCCCGGACGCCATCCGCTCGAGAGCGAGTTCGGACGAGACCAGTTCGCGCCGGTCGAGGCCGTCGATCACACGTCCGGAGGTCGACTGCCGGGTGCGGTAGAGCGCCCGGCAGACGACGACGTCGGCCGCCGTCCGCTCGGCCTCGGCGGTGAGGGTCCGGAGGATCTCCGTGTCCCACTCGTCGTCGACGTCCACGAACCAGACGAACTCGGAGTCGATGCCGTCGAGGGCGCGGTTCCGGGCGGCAGCGACGCCGCCGTTCTGCTCGAGGAGCAGGACCCGGGCGTCCTCGCGTCCCTCGGCCCACTTCTCGAGCACCTCCGCCGTGCCGTCCGAGGACGCGTCGTCGACGAGGACGACCCGCGTCCCCGGTCCGAGAGTGAGTGCGAGCCGCGCGAGGAAGCCGTCGAGCCGGGCGATCGCGTTGTAGCAGGGAGCCACGACGGTCACCGAGTGCACGCCCCCGCTCACCGTCGGCCCCCGAGCTCGCGGTAGGCGGCGACGACGGGTCCGAAGACGGCGTCGGGCGAGGCGGCCTCGTCCACCCACGCCTTCGCGCGGTCGGCCTGCATCAGGAGCCCCTCGGGTCGCTCCAGAGCGGCGGCGAGGAGCTCGGCGATCCGCTCCCCGTCGGCGTCGGCGGGGAGCAGGAGGCCCCGACCGTCGGCGTCGGCGGGGAGCAGGAGGCCCCGACCGTCGGCGAGCAGCTCACCCACACCGCCGACGTCGGTCGCCACGACCGGGCGACGGCGGGCCATCGCCTCCAGCATCACGAGCGGAGTCCCCTCCCACCGCGAGGTCGACAGGAGGAGGTGCGCCGCGTCCAGCGCTCCGGTCACGTCCGCCGACGGACCGGCGAAGTCGACCACTCCGGCTCCCCGGGCGCGCTCGCGCAGCACCGGCAGCATCGGACCGTCGCCGAGCCAGGTGCCGGTGACGGGCCGGACCCGGGCGAGGGCCTCGACGGCCGCGAGGAAGCGGACCGGGTCCTTCTGCTCCGCGAGCCGCCCGATGCCGAGGACGCGGACGACCGGCTCGGCGAGTTCCGGCGCGCTCGCGGGCTCCGCGGTGACGTTCGCCGGGGCGTTGCCGGTGACCACGACGCGATCCTGCGGGCGGCCGTAGCCCTCGACGACCATCCGCCCCACGGAGGCGGAGACGGCGAACACCCGCCGGGAGCGGAAGGAGAGCGCTCGCCTGTCGATCCCGGGCAGCTCGGTGTGCGCGTGCTCGACCACGGGGACACCGAGCGCGGCGCCGATGAGGAGGGCCAGCAGAGCCTCGCGGCGCTGGTGGGCGTGCAGGATGTGCGGGCGGAACCGGCGGACGGCGAGAGCGAGGCCGCGGAGATCGGCGGCGAAGCCCTGTCTCGGTCTCGGCACCACGAAGACGGGCGACTCCTGCGCGGCGCGGTCGCTGAGCGGCCCGGGACGCCCCCAGTAGGCGGTCTCGCAGCCGTGCTCGCGGCTCCACGCGCCCAGGGAGAGGGCCACACGCTGCGCTCCGCCGTCCTCGAAGGAGTCGAGGACGTGCAGGATCCGCAGGGATCGGGAACGGGCGGCCCTCATGAGAGCGCCCCGTCGGGAACCGCGCCCGGGAAGCGGACGTCGAGTTCGGCCAGGACGGCGTCGACGTCGCGGCCCATCGTCCCGCGGTCGACATCGTAGTGATCGGCGAGGAGGTCGACGACCTCGTCCCGGGGTCGGCGCTGCCGGATCACGGCCTCGAAGACCGAGGCGGCGCTCAGCGAGAGCACGATCGGGGGCACCGACGGGCGGGACAGGTCGAGCACGTAGACCTGACGGTCCGTGCGCTCGACGGCGAAGCGCTGGGCCGGCGGCGCGCTGCCACCCTGCGCCCCGGCGGAGGCCTCCACCGGATGCACGGCGCTCGCCGCGGGATCGGACGAGGCCGGGAGGTCGCTCACCGGCGCCGTGGTCGCCGCGATCGCATCGAACGAGGACGCCGGGCCCTGCTCCTCGCTGCGGCCGCTCAGCGCCACCCTGGCGAAACCGGTGAGGGCGGAGGGGAGGCCTCGGAGCGCCCGCAGGGTCCGCTCCCCCCGGAGCCGGAGCCGACGTCGGATCGTCGTCGCCTCGGGATGGCTCGCCTCGAGATCCGCGCGGGTGGGGAAGGCGGCTCTCAGCAGCAGGCCTCCCTTCAGGCGCCAGGGAGCGGACGCCACGGCGTGCAGCCAGTTGAAGGTGTGCCGGTCGGAGCTGCGGCGCACGTCCCAGAGAGTCTGGGCGTGCCGGTAGCGCTCCTCAGGCGCGGCGGGGACTCCCCAGGAGGTGAGGAGCTCCGTCATCGGCGTCTGCGCGCCGAGCTCGACGGCCGCGTCGCGGATCGCCTCGCGCTCCTCGCTCGGAAGGCCGGCGCCGTGCGCCTTCAGAACCGCCAGCGCCGTGGTCGCCGAGGCGGAGCGCGCGCTGCGCAGCTGGTGCAGGGCGTGCAGCACGAGGTGGTGCGCGCGCCCGGGGATCCGCAGGGTCTCGTCGCTCAGCGGCAGATCCTCGGCGGCCGCCCAGAGGCGGTCGAAGACGATCCGCTCCTCCTCGAAGGCACCCGGGAAGGAGCGGTGGACGTCGACGTCGCACGGCCACGAGGGGTGGACGAGCGTGATCGAGTGGTCGACGAAGAGCGTCCAGCTGAGAGCCTCGGCGCGGCGGCGCCAGCCCATCGAGGCGAGCAGCCCGAGAGCCTCGTCGAAGCGCTCGGGGTCGACCCAGAGGTCGACGTCGGCCGACGTCATCGGCGCGCGGATCCCCTGGCGGTGCAGACCCTCGCCCTTCACCACGAGGCTGCGGACGCCGTGCGTCCGCAGGGTGTACTGCACCAGCACGGCGGCCAGGCGCAGGGCGACGGCGTTCGGCAGCATCGCGTCGGCGGAGGCGCCGACAGCCGGGACCGGTTCAGGCGACACGGACGCGTCCCTCCGCGAGGGCGAGGATCTCCTCGGCCGCGACGGACCACGGGCGCTCCCGCGCGAGCTCGGCGGCCCCCCGGGAGAGAGCCGTCCACTCGCGTCGGAGCCGGTGGAGGGCGTCCTCGTACTCCTCGCGCGTCGCGTCGTCGGAGAGGACCACGCCCGCCCCCGCCGCGCAGAGATCGGCCAGGACGCTCGACTCGATCGCGAGGACCGGCAGCCCGCTCGCCAGCGCGTCGAGTCCGGCGGCCGCGCCGGTCGTCGACGGCGTCAGATGGGCGTACGCGTGGGAGTGGCGGAGCACCTCGACGACGCCGTCGCGGTCCTGCTCGCCGACGGAGCGCAGCCCCGATGCGAGGTCGTCGGCGATCCCGCCGCCGTCGTCGATCACGGTGACGTACTCGGTGCCGTCCAGCCGGGCGAGGAGATCGAGCCGCTCGGTGCCCCGGTCGAGACCGGAGGCTCCCACGGCGGCGAAGCGGAGGGGCCCGTCGGGGGCGGACGGCGTCGGGAACGACGCGTCCGGCAGGCCCAGAGGCACGACCGTTCCCGCGAGGGCTGACGCGAGCCGCTCCGTCGGGGTGACGACGACAGCACCGCGGCGCTCCTCCTCGAACCGGAGGCGCGGGAGTGCCGGGAGGTCGTCGGCCAGGAGGACGGTCATCGGAGCGAGCCCGGCGAGCTCCACGGCCGTCCCCGGGAGAGCCACCACGAGGTCGGGCCGGCCCGGAGCGAGCAGTCGGCGGGCCCGGCGCGTGACGACGGCGAGCCCGACGGACCCGGCGCCCCTCCGGCCGGCGGGCTCGAGGAAGCGGGCGAGCACGCTGGTGCGGAGCTCCGCCCCGCTGAACCCCTCCGGGTCACCGGTCACCACGACCACGCGGTGTCCCTGGCGGCGCCAGCCGCGCTCGAGCGGAGCCGCGTGCCAGGCATCGAGGGCGACGATCCCGATGGTCAGCACGGGCGGACTCCCCCCGTCAGGGGGAATCGGCGGCAGGGACCGGGAGACGTAAGGAGCGCGGAGTCCCGCTGGTCGATGACCTCGTGCACAGGGCGGTACCTCTCTCCGTCGCGGCAGGCGGAGCCGCGGACGTCGGAGAAGTTATCCCCGTGCCCGGCGGCCTCCGAGTGGGAGGCGCGATACGGACGCGGAGGCGGCGTGCGCGCCGCTCACGGAGTCGGATCGCGTCGGCAGCGGTCGCTCGACCGTCAGTCCCCGCCACGGGTTCCGCGCCCGCTGCACCGGCATGCGGAGGCACCGAGGCGCCGCCGATAGAGTCGGCTCCGTGACCCTCTCCCCGCAGATCTTCACGCTCCCCTCGGCGGTGCAGCGGACCCCCGCCGCCGCTCCTCACCCGGGGCTGCTCCGATGAGGGGCATCGTCCTCGCGGGTGGTTCGGGGTCGCGGTTGTGGCCGATCACCAAGGGCATCTCGAAGCAGCTGATGCCGATCTACGACAAGCCGATGATCTACTACCCGCTGTCGACGCTGATGATGGCCGGGATCGACGAGGTCCTCGTGATCACGACCCCCGAGTACAACGACCAGTTCCGCGCCCTGCTGGGCGACGGGTCGAGCCTGGGCATGCGGATCGAGTACGCCGTGCAGCCCTCCCCCGACGGGCTCGCGCAGGCGTTCCTGATCGGCGAGGAGTTCATCGGCGACGAGTCGGTCGCCCTGGTCCTGGGCGACAACATCTTCCACGGCACCGCCCTGGGCACCGCCCTCGCGGCGAACACCACGATCGAGGGCGCCGTCATCTTCGCCTACCAGGTCGCCGACCCGCGCGCCTACGGGGTCGTCGAGTTCGACGAGCACTTCCGAGCCGTCTCCATCGAGGAGAAGCCCGAGCAGCCGCGCAGCAACTACGCCGTGCCCGGCCTCTACTTCTACGACAACGACGTCGTGGCGATCGCGAAGACGATCACGCCCTCGGCCCGCGGCGAGCTCGAGATCTCGACGATCAACGAGCGCTACCTCGAGGCGGGGCGGCTGAACGTCCAGGTGCTCGACCGGGGAACGGCCTGGCTCGACACCGGGACCTTCGATTCCATGATCGAGGCGACGGAGTTCGTGCGCGTGATCGAGCAGAGGCAGGGGTTCAAGATCGGCTGCATCGAGGAGATCGCCTGGCGCAACTCCTGGATCGACGACGCCCGCCTCGCCGAGCTCGCCGCACCGCTGGTCAAGAGCGGATACGGCGCCTACCTCCACCGCCTGCTCAGCCTCGAAGGCGTGAACGCGGGCCGCTGAGCCCGGCCTCCCCCGACCTTCCCGACCTCCAGGAGAACCCGTGCGGATCCTCGTCACCGGCGGTGCCGGCTTCATCGGCAGCAACTTCGTCCACCTCACCCTGCGCGAGCGTCCCGACGCGCGGATCACCGTGCTCGACAAGCTCACCTATGCGGGCAGCCGCGACTCCCTCGCCCCCGTCGCCGACCGCGTGCGGCTGGTCGAGGGCGACGTCGCCGACGCCGAGCTGGTGGACCGGCTGGTCGCCGATGCGGATCTGGTGGTCCACTTCGCCGCGGAGTCGCACAACGACAACTCGCTGCACGACCCGACGCCCTTCCTCGCGACGAACGTCATCGGCACCTTCGCGCTCCTGCAGGCGGTGCGCGCGCACGACGTGCGGTACCACCACATCTCGACGGACGAGGTGTACGGCGACCTCGAGCTCGAGGACCCCGCGCGCTTCACCGAGCACACCCCCTACAACCCCTCCAGCCCCTACTCCTCGACCAAGGCAGCCAGCGACCTCCTCGTGCGCGCCTGGGTGCGCTCCTTCGGCGTGCGCGCCACGATCTCCAACTGCTCCAACAACTACGGCCCCTACCAGCACGTCGAGAAGTTCATCCCCCGCCAGATCACCAACGCCATCGACGGCATCCGCCCCAAGCTCTACGGCACCGGCGCCAACGTCCGCGACTGGATCCACGTCGACGACCACAACACCGGCGTCTGGGCCATCATCGACCGCGGCGAGATCGGCGAGACCTACCTCATCGGCGCCGACGGCGAGAAGAGCAACCTCGACGTCGTCATCCGAATCCTCACCGCCTTCGGACAGCCCGAGGACGCCTTCGACCACGTCACCGACCGCGCCGGACACGACCTCCGCTACGCCATCGACTCCACCCGCCTGCGCACCGAACTCGACTGGCGCCCCCGCTACACCGACTTCGACGCCGGACTCGCCGCCACCATCGACTGGTACCGCGCCAACGAGGACTGGTGGCGCCCCGCGAAGGCCGCCACCGAGGAGAAGTACTCCGCTCAGGCCTGAGGCGGCCCGCCGGCGGGGATCAGTGCGGACCGACTCCGGTCGACACCCGGCCGGAGGGCCGCGGAGAGTCGCACGGGCCGGGCGTCCGCTTCGCGCGGGACCGGCCGGACAGGACGATGCGGAGCAGCTGCAGCGGCTCGAGGAGGTAGCGGGCCGCGAGCCGGCGCGGGTCGCGCGCCAGGCGGAACAGCCACTCCACGCCCAGGGCGCCCATCCACCGCGGGGCGAGCGCCTGCGTGCCGGCGATGTAGTCGAGGCAGCCCCCCCCACGTTCGCGAACGCCGCCCGCGGGGCGAGGTCCCGGTTCTCCAGGATCCAGCGCTCCTGGCGGGGCATGCCCATCCCGACCAGGACGAGATCGGCACGGGCGAGCGACTCGGCGAGCGGCCGCTCCTCGCCGATGCCGTGCCACTGCTGGTCGAATCCGTCGTACGCGAGCCAGGTCATCCGGGACGTGCGGGCGGCGACCGCCTCCGCCGCTTTGGCCGAGGACTCCGGCGTGCCGCCCACGGCGACCACCACCAGAGGCTCGTCGTTCTCGATCAGCGGGAACAGCCAGTCGGTGCTGTGTAGAAGGCTTCGCCGACGTCCGTCCAGGAGCCCGCGTCGCCCGCGGTGAGAGAGAGGCTCTGATCGCTGGGCCAGCCGACCTCCCCGACCGAGCAGTGCACCCCGTACCGCCGGCACCACTGCCCGAAGGTCGTCACCGCCGCCACGAAGACATGCTCGTCGGTGCCGCCCTGCTTGTCCGAGCGCAGGGTCGTGCCCGTGCCGCCGGGGTAGAAGTGCTGCGAGTACACGGTCCGGTCCAGCGGGTCCTGGATCCACGGCCCGTCGGGTGCGATCGCGGCGACCGTGCCCGTCGTCGCCTCCCGCATCCCCTCGACCCAGATCGTGTGCCGATCGCCGGTTCCCCGGACGGCCGACACCACGGCCTGCGTGTAGGCCTTGTAGGTCTCGACGGGGACCAGCGACCGCTTCACCTCGTTGAAGAGGTCGTAGGCGGCGATGCGTCCGTCGTCCTGGAACTCCGCCGCGAGCAGAGTCCAGACCCTCTGCGCCTGGGATACCGAGAGCCCGGATCCGAACCAGACGGTCCCCTCGGGCAGATCGCCCTGGCTCGCCGGATAGGTGCCGTTGTTGTGCAGGTCGAGCACGACGCGCATGCCGGCGGCGCCGATGGCGGCGATCTCGGTCCGGAGCAGCGCGACCGCCGCCGGATCGAGCCCCTTCGCCAGAGCGTCGTCGGTGCTCTCCCCGTCGGCCTGCGGCTGCAGGAGCGACCAGGGCACCGCGAGCCGGACCAGGGTGAGTCCGCGGTCCGCCAGGAACTCGTAGCTCTCGGCCGGATTCCCGGCGGTGCAGTCGACTCCGACGTCGACGCGCGACTGCAGGTCGAACACGTTCACGCCGCGGAGGTAGGACCGGCCGCCCAGGTAGTCGTCGACCGAGCCGATCGCAGGCGCGGGCGACGCGGAGGCGGACGACGGCGCGCAGGCCACGGGAGCAGTTCCGTCGCTCCGCTCGAGGAGCCGCACGGCGACCACGACGAGGGCCGCGACCACCACGACGGCCAGGACGATCAGCAGCGGGCGGCGGAGCCCACGGCGCGGCCGATCGCGTGCGGCGGCGATGCGAGCCTCCCGAGCCTGCCTGCCCGGTGCGGCCACCGGATCGCCGCTGACGCTAGCAGAGCTCCGCGACGCGTCAGCGCACCGCCACCGTCGCGCGGTCGCGGCCGGTGAGGTCGCGCTGCGTGGTCGCTCCGCGCCAGCCGTCGGCGGTGAGCAGGGCGCGGATCTCGGCGCCCTGCAGCTCGCCGTGCTCCATCACCAGCACTCCCCCGGAGCGGAGCAGGCGGAGGGCGGTCGCCGAGAGCGAGCGGACGACGTCCAGGCCGTCCTCGCCGCCGTAGAGCGCCGAGGGCGGGTCGAACAGGCGCACCTCCGGGTCGCGCGGGACGGCGGCGGCCGGGATGTAGGGCGGGTTCGAGACGACGACCGAGACGGTGCCGTCCAGCTCGGGAAGTGCGCGGGCGAGGTCGTCGAAGACGATGCGGGCGTTCTCGAGCCCGAGCCGCTCGCGGTTGCCGCGGGCCCAGATGAACGCCTCGGGAGCGTTCTCCACGCCGATCACTCGCGCGTGCGGCACCTCATGCGCGAGCGCGAGCGCCAGGGCTCCGCTGCCCGTGCCGAGGTCGACGGCGATCGGCTCCGGGTCGACGACCGCACGGAGCGCGTCGATCGCGATCTGCGCGACGCCCTCGGTCTCGGGTCGCGGCACGAACACGCCGGGTCCGACCGCGAGCTCGAGCGAGCGGAACGGTGCGATCCCGGTGATGTGCTGCAGCGGCTCGCGAGCCGACCGGCGCTCGATCGCGCTCGCGAACGCCGCGGCGTGCTCGTCGTCGACGGTCAGCCCCGTGATGAGGCGCGCCTGCAGCCGGCCGCGGCCGAGCCCGAGCAGGTGCCCGAGAAGCAGCTCCGCATCGACGTCCGGCGTGGGGACGCGGGCGGCGGCGAGGCGGGCGACCGCGTCCGCGAGGAGGGTGCGCGCGTCGACGCCGGTGGTCACGAGGGTCACGCCTCCTCGGAGCCGATGTCGGCCAGGCGGGCCTCCTCGTCGGCCTGGATGGCGCTCTCCACCACCGGGTCGAGCGCGCCGTTCATCACGCCGTCGAGGTTGTACGCCTTGTAGCCGGTGCGGTGGTCGGCGATGCGGTTCTCGGGGAAGTTGTAGGTCCGGATGCGCTCGGAGCGGTCCATCGTGCGGATCTGCGTCTTGCGCGCGTCCGAGGCCGCCGCGGCGATCTCCTCCTGCTGGCGGGCCAGGATGCGGGCGCGCAGCACGCGCATGCCCGCTTCACGGTTCTGCAGCTGGCTCTTCTCGTTCTGCATCGACACGACGATGCCGGTCGGGAGGTGGGTGATCCGCACGGCGGAGTCGGTCGTGTTGACGGACTGCCCGCCGGGACCGGAGGAGCGGTAGACGTCGATCTTCAGGTCGTTCTGGTTGATCGCGACCTCCTCGGGCGCGTCCACCTCGGGGAACACGAGCACGCCCGTGGTCGAGGTGTGGATCCGCCCCTGCGACTCGGTCACGGGGACGCGCTGCACCCGGTGCACGCCGCCCTCGTACTTGAGGTGCGCCCACACGCCCTGCGAGGGATCGGTGGCGTTGCTCTTGATCGCGACCTGCACGTTCTTGTAGCCGCCGAGGTCGGACTCGTCGCGGTCGAGGATCTCCGTCTTCCAGCCCTTCGCCTCGGCGTAGTGCAGGTACATCCGGAGGAGGTCGGCCGCGAACAGCGCGCTCTCGGCTCCGCCCTCGCCGCCCTTGATCTCCATGATGACGTCGCGGCCGTCGTCGGGGTCGCGCGGGATGAGCAGGCGCCGCAGCTTCTCCTGCGCCACCCGCAGCGACTCCTCCAGCTCGGGGACCTCCTCCGCGAAGGCCTCGTCCTCGCGGGCGAGCTCGCGCGCGGCCTCGAGGTCCTCGCCGGCCTGGATCCAGGCGGAGTGGGCCGACTTGATCTGGCTCAGCTCCGCGTAGCGCCGGTTGACCTTCTTGGCGCGGGCGGCATCGGCGTGGAGGGCCGGGTCGGAGAGCTGCGTCTGCAGGTCCTCGTGCTCGGCGAGGAGGACGCTGACGGATTCGAACATGGGGTCCTGGCTTCCGGAGGTGGTCGGGGTCGGGCTCATCGCCCGGGGACGCGAAAACGCCCGCGGCCGCCCCCGGTGACAGGGGCGACCGCGGACGTCGGGGCGCTAGTGGTGGCCGTTGCCGTGGCCGGCGGTGGCCGGGCCGACGGCCGACTTCGAGACCTGCATGAGGAACTCGACGTTGGACGAGGTCTCCTTCAGGCGCGACAGGATGATCTCCAGCGCCTGCTGCTGGTCGAGCCCGGCGAGGGCGCGGCGCAGCTTCCAGGTGATCTTGACCTCGTCGGCGCTGAGCAGCATCTCCTCGCGGCGCGTGCCGGAGGCGTTCACGTCGACGGCGGGGAAGATCCTCTTGTCGGCGAGGTGACGGGAGAGGCGGAGCTCCATGTTGCCGGTGCCCTTGAACTCCTCGAAGATCACCTCGTCCATCTTCGAGCCGGTCTCGATGAGCGCCGTCGCGAGGATGGTGAGCGAGCCGCCGTTCTCGATGTTGCGCGCCGCTCCGAAGAACTTCTTCGGCGGGTACAGCGCCGAGGCGTCCACGCCGCCCGAGAGCACGCGGCCCGAGGGAGGAGCGGTCACGTTGTAGGCGCGGCCGAGACGGGTGATGGAGTCGAGCAGCACGACCACGTCGTGGCCCAGCTCGACCAGGCGCTTCGCGCGCTCGATCGCGAGCTCGGCGACGGTCGTGTGGTCCTCGGCCGGGCGGTCGAAGGTGGAGGCGACGACCTCGCCGCGCACGGTGCGCTGCATGTCGGTGACCTCCTCCGGACGCTCGTCGACCAGGACGACCATCAGGTGGACCTCGGGGTTGTTCTGCACGATCGCGTTGGCGATCTGCTGCAGGACGATGGTCTTGCCGGCCTTGGGCGGCGCGACGATCAGGCCGCGCTGTCCCTTGCCGATCGGGGCGACCAGGTCGATGATCCGCTGGGTCAGCTTGCCGGGCTCCGTCTCGAGGCGCAGGCGCTCGGTCGGGTAGAGCGGCGTGAGCTTCTGGAACTCGACGCGCGCAGCGGCCTCCTCGACGGTCTGGCCGTTGATCGAGTCGACGCGGACGATCGCGTTGTACTTCTGGCGGCCGCCGCCCTCGCCCTCGCGGGGCTGGCGGATGGCGCCGACGACCGCGTCGCCCTTGCGCAGGTTGTACTTCTTGACCTGTCCGAGGGAGACGTAGACGTCGCTGACGCCGGGCAGGTACCCGGTGGTGCGCACGAAGGCGTAGTTGTCGAGGACGTCGAGGATGCCGGCGACCGGAATGAGGACGTCGTCCTCGCCGATCTCGGGCTCGAAGTCGTCGCCGATCGCTCCGCCGCGGCGCTTGCGGTCGCGGTAGCGGCTGCGGCGGCCGTCCTCGCCCTCGGCCTGCTGGCCGTTCTGGGGCTGTCCGGAGCCGTTCTGCTGAGGAGCCTGCTGGCCCTCGGACTGCGCGGCGCGCGCGCCCTGACCGTTCTGCGGCTGGGACTGCGCGGCGGGGCTCTGCTGAGCGTCGTTCTGGCGGTCGTCCCCGCGGTTGCGGTTCCGGTTGCGTCGGTTGCGGCCGCGGCCGGTGCCCTGCTGGTCGCCGTTCTGCTGCTGGTCTCCGCCCTGCTGCTCCTGCTGGTCGCCGGATTCGGAGGAGTCGGCGTCGTTCTCGGCGGGCGCCTGCTCGGCCTGCTCGGAGGCGCCCCCGCGGCTGCGGCGGCGTCCGCGGCGCTCGCGCTGGCCGCCCTCGCGGGAGGAGTCGTCCGACTCCGGCCCGTTGGGCAGCTCGATGTCGATGACGGGCTTCGCGGCCTGGTCGGCGTCGCGGTCCTGCTCGATGACGGGGAGGTCGGGGATCAGCGACTCGACGCCGGTCCCGCCGGGGATGTTGAGGTGCTCGCCGGCGGCGACGGTGCCGCTGGAGGCGCGGCGCGAGCTGCGTCGGCGGGGCGCGCGCTCGGCGGGCTCGGCGACCGGCTCGGCCGCCGCGGGGAGCTCGAGCTCGACGGGGGCCGACTCGGCGGCCGTCGCGGAGGGCTCGTCGACGGTGGGCGCGGCCTGCTCGAGGACGTCGGCCGTGTCGGCCTCGGTGCTCTCGACGGGCGTCGGCAGCTCCGCCGGCGCCCCGGGCTGCGGAGCGGACTGCTCGGCCACATCGGCCGGCTCGGCCTCGACGCCGGTGGCGTCGACGTCCGGGGCGACCGCTGCGTCGTCCGGAGCGACCGCGTCGGCGATCGCGGCGGGCGCGTCCTCGGCGGAGGCGGCGCGCAGGTCCGAGATGGCCTGGACCAGCTCGCCCTTGCGGAGCTTGGAGGCGCCGCCGAGGCCGAGCCGCGTCGCGAGAGCCTGGAGCTCGGCGACGCGCAGACCGGAGAGGTCGGCGGTGAGGTCCACGGTCGAGCCGTAGGTGTTGACGTCTGTCACTGGAGAGGGTTCCTTCCCCCCGGGAACGAGTGCTCACCGGGAGAGCTCATCGACCGTGCGGTGCCATCGCGTGTTCTGATCCACGCGATGCTCTCGGCCGCCGGGACCGACTGCCGCAGAGAGCGAGGAGAGGGCCCGGAGACCAGGCGCCGGTCTGCAAGAGGAGCAGGGGCGCCCTTCACACGATGTGATGGCCGTGGTTGTCGGGACGATCCGTCGGACAGATTCCGCTCGTTACGCGGTTCCTCGGGATGCGGTCCCCACTGTAGCACCCTTGAAGTCGACGGCCAGCATGTGCGCGCGCCACGGCGTGGGGGCCTCCCGCTCCACCAGATCCGCGGCGGCGAGGCGCTGGGCGGGGTCGCTGCAGAGCACCAGGACGCTCGGTCCGGCACCCGAGACGACGGCGGCGTAGCCGTTCGAGCGCAGCAGCGCGATCAGCGCTGAGGTCTCGGGCATGGCGGCCGCGCGGTAGTTCTGGTGCAGCTTGTCCTCGGTCGCCGCGAACAGCAGCTCCGGGCTCTGGATGAGGGCGGCGATCAGGAGCGAGGAGCGCGAGACGTTGAACACCGCGTCCTCGTGCGGCACGCTCTGCGGCTGCAGCGAGCGTGCCAGCCGCGTCGACATGGTGTGCTCGGGCACGAAGACGACCGGGGACACGCCGCGGTGGACCATGAGCTTCTTGGAGCGCGGTCGCAGCGGCGAGTCGTCGGCGCCGGAGGCGTGCGGCTCGACCCAGGCGATGGTGAGGCCGCCGAACAGTGCGGGCGCCACGTTGTCGGGGTGCCCCTCCATCTCGGTGGCGATGCGGAGGAGGTCGTCCGAGTCGAGCTCGACGACGCCCTCGAGCAGGCCCTTCGCGGCCATGATGCCGGAGACGATCGCGGCGCCGGACGAGCCCATCCCGCGGCCGTGCGGGATGATGTTGCGCGCGATCACCTCGATGCCGGGCATCTCCTGCCGCTGGTCGGCGAACGTGTACGCGATGGCCTGCACGACGAGGTTCGTCTCGTCGGTCGCCACCTCGCCCTCGCCGACTCCGTGCACGGTGACCCGCGCACCCGTGGCCGCGACGGCCGTCACGTCGAGCTCGTCGTAGAACGAGAGCGCCAGGCCGAGCGTGTCGAAGCCGGGGCCCAGGTTCGCCGAGGTGGCGGGGACCTTGACGTGGACGGTGCGGCCGACGGGAACCGCCGAGGTCATGCGCCGGCCAGCCCCAGCACGTCCGCGATCGCGGCGGTGTCGACCGGGACGACGGTCGGCGTGATGTCCGCGCCGTCGGCCGTGCGGAGCGCCCACTGCGGGTCCTTGAGCCCGTGGCCGGTGACCGTCAGGACGACGGTCGCGTCCTTCGGGATCGCTCCGGCCTCGGCGCGCTCGAGGAGCCCCGCGACGCTGATCGCCGACGCCGGCTCGACGAAGACGCCGACCTCGCCCGCGAGGATGCGGTACGCCTCGAGGATCTTCTCGTCGCTGATCGCGCCGAAGTAGCCGTCGCTGACGGTGCGCGCGTTGAGGGCGAGCTCCCACGAGGCCGGGTTGCCGATCCGGATCGCGCTGGCGATCGTCTCGGGGTGGCGGACCGGGGCGCCGTGCACGATCGGAGCGGAGCCCTCGGCCTGGAAGCCGAACATGCGCGGGAGGCGGGTCGACTCGCCGCGCTCCAGCTCCTCCGAGTAGCCGCGGAAGTAGGCGGTGTAGTTGCCCGCGTTGCCGACCGGGACGATGTGGAAGTCCGGCGCGTCGCCCAGCACCTCGACGACCTCGAAGGCCGCGGTCTTCTGGCCGGCGATGCGGTCCGGGTTCACCGAGTTGACCAGGTGGACCGGGTAGTTCTTCGCGAGGTCGCGGGCGATGTCGAGGCAGTCGTCGAAGTTGCCCTGCACCTGCAGCAGCTGCGCGTTGTGCGCGATCGCCTGGCTGAGCTTGCCCAGGGCGATCTTGCCCTCCGGCACCAGGACGGCCGCGGTGATGCCGGCGTGCGTCGCGTAGGCGGCGGCCGACGCGGAGGTGTTGCCGGTCGAAGCGCAGATGACGGCCTTCGCGCCGTGCTCGACGGCCTTCGAGATCGCCATGGTCATGCCGCGGTCCTTGAAGGAGCCGGTCGGGTTCATGCCCTCGTACTTGACCCACACCTTCGCGCCCGTGCGCGCCGAGAGGGCCGCCGCGGGGATGAGCGGCGTGCCGCCCTCGCCGAGAGTGATGACCGGGGTCGCCTCGGTGACATCGAGGCGGTCCGCGTACTCGTGCAGGACTCCGCGCCACTGCTTGGCCATCTCAGGCTCCTTCAACTCGTAGAACGGACGTCACGGCGCCGACGAAACCATGCGAATGGAGGGCGGTGACGGTGGCCGCCAGATCGGATTCCGCCGCGGCGTGCGTGCCGATGACCAGGGTAGCGGTCGGCTCGCGCCGCTCCGCACCGCCCTGCTCCTCCAGCGGGTCGGCACCGGGCGGGGTCTGCACCAGGGTCTCGACCGAGACGCCGTGGTCGGCGAAGACGCCCGCGATCTGCGCGAGCACGCCGGGGCGGTCGAGCACCTCGAGGGTGACCTGGTATCGGGTGGTGACGTGGCCGATCGGGAGGACCGCGAGCCCGGAGCTCGCGCTGGTCACCAGGCCGGGGCCGCCGACGACGTGGCGACGGGCGGCCGACACGACGTCGCCGAGGACGGCGGAGGCCGTCTCGATCCCGCCGGCGCCGGCGCCGTAGAACATCAGGTCGCCGGCCGCCTCCGCCTCGACGAAGACCGCGTTGTTGGCCCCGTGCACGGCCGCGAGCGGGTGGGAGCGGTGCACGAGCGCGGGGTAGACCCGCGCGGACACGCCCTCCACGCCGGTCTTGGCGTCGGTCAACCGCTCGCAGATCGCGAGCAGCTTGATCACGTAGCCGGAGTCGCGGGCCTGGTCGACCTGCGCCTTCGTGATGCCGGTGATGCCCTCGCGGTGCACCAGGGTGACCGGGACGTCGGTGTGGAACGCGAGGCGGGCGAGGATCGCCGCCTTCTGCGCCGCGTCGTAGCCCTCGATGTCGGCGGTCGGGTCGGACTCGGCGTAGCCGAGCTCGGTCGCGCGGGCGAGCGCGTCCTCGAGGCTCGCGTGCTCGGTGTCCATCCGGTCGAGGATGTAGTTGGTCGTGCCGTTCACGATGCCGAGGATGCGGTGGACCCGATCGCCCGCGAGGCTGTCGCGCAGCGGCCGGATGATCGGGATCGCGCCGGCGACGGCCGCCTCGTAGTTGAGCTGGGCGCCCACCTGGTCGGCGGCCTCGAAGAGCTCGTTGCCGTGGGCGGCGAGCAGCGCTTTGTTGGCTGTGATCACGTCCGCGCCCGACGAGATCGCCGTGAGGATGTGGCTGCGGGCGGGCTCGAGCCCGCCGATCAGCTCGACCACGATGTCGGCGCCCAGGATCAGCGACTCGGCGTCGGTGGTGAGCAGGTGCTTCGGGATGTCGGCGGTGCGGGGCGCGTCCACGTCCCTGACGGCCACGCCCACGAGCTCCAGCGGCGCCCCGACGCGCTGGGCGAGCTCGTCGCCGTGGTCGAGCAGGAGGCGCGCCACCTGGGCACCGACGGACCCGGCGCCCAGCAGGGCGACGCGGAGGCTGCGGTACTCGATCATCGGGAGGTGGCCTTTCGTTCGATGCCGGCGTCGCGGCGGAGGAGGTCCTCCTCGGTCTCGCCGCGCACGAGGACGCGCGAGCGCCCGTCGCGGACGGCGACCACCGGGGGGCGCCCGAGGTAGTTGTAGTTGCTGGCGAGCGACCAGCAGTAGGCGCCGGTCGCGGCGACGGCGAGCAGGTCGCCCGGCCGCACGTCCGCGGGCAGGAAGTCGTCGTGGACGACGATGTCGCCCGACTCGCAGTGCTTCCCGGCAACCCGCACGAGGGCGGGCTCGGCCGAGGAGGAGCGGTCGGCGATCCGCGCCGTGTAGTCGGCGCCGTAGAGCGCCGGACGGGCGTTGTCGCTCATGCCGCCGTCGACGCTGACGTAGCGGCGGACCGCGGTCGAGCCCTCGGAGCCGACCGTCACGTCCTTCACGGTGCCCACCTCGTAGAGGGTGACGCCGGCGGGCCCGATCAGCGAGCGGCCGGGCTCGATCGCGATGTGCGGCACCGGGACGCCGCGGGCGGCGCACTGCTCGGCCACCGCGTCGGCGACGGCGGCCGCGATCTCGGCGATCGGGGTCGGATCGTCGGCGCTGGTGTACGCGATGCCGAAGCCGCCGCCGAGGTTGAGCTCCGGCACGGGGCCGTCCGCGAGCAGTGCCGCGTGGACGTCGAGCAGGCGCGACGCCGACTCCGCGAACCCGGCGGAGCCGAAGATCTGGGATCCGATGTGGCAGTGCAGCCCGAGGAACCGCAGGGAGGAGAAGGAGCGGATGCAGGCGACCGCGGCCGGGCAGTCGGCGAGTGCGAGGCCGAACTTCTGGTCCTCGTGCGCCGTGGCGAGGAACTCGTGGGTGTGCGCGTGCACTCCGCTGTTGACCCGGAGGCGCACCGCCTGCACGCGGCCGTGCCGCTCGGCCGCGGCTGCGACGCGCTCGATCTCGACGAGGCTGTCGAGCACGATCGTGCCCGCGCCCACCTCGACGGCCCTGTCGATCTCGCGGAGCGACTTGTTGTTGCCGTGGAGGCCGAAGCGCTCGGGCTCGATCCCGGCGGCGAGGGCCACTGCCATCTCGCCGCCGCTGGAGAGGTCGAGGTTCAGGCCCTCGTCGCGCATCCAGCGGGCGACCTCGGTCGAGAGGAACGCCTTGCCCGCGTAGTAGACCGTGACGCCGGTGCCGATGCGGCCGAGCTCGCGGGCGAAGACCTCGCGCATCTCGACGGCCCGGCGGCGGGCGTCGGCCTCGTCCACCACGTAGAGAGGAGTGCCGTGCTCGCGCACCAGCTCGGCGACGGGCACTCCGGCGATCCGGATCCCGCCGTCCTCGCCGCGCTCGGCGCTGTCCGGCCACACGCCGTCGGCCAGGGCGTTCGGGTCGGCGGGCGTGTGCAGCCACTCAGGCGCGAGCGGATGCCGGGGGGCGCGGGCGCGGGCGTCGACGGTGTCCACGGGTGAGACCTCACAGGAGAGAGTGGGAGCGTCACTGCGGGGCGAGCGGGTCCGGATTGACCCCTGAAGCCAGCGATGTCAGTGTTCTGCCCGCGGAAGACGCCGGCACAGGGCTCCGATCCTACCGGTCCGGGGCGGCGGCGCCGCGCGGGCTCAGGCGCACGTGCCCGGTTCCTGCTCCGCGGGGTCGCTGAGGAACGTCGGAGAGAGCGCGAAGCTCGCGTTCAGCGACTCGTCGGCGACCTCGACTCCGGTCAGCGTCAGTCCGCGCGGCACCGAGTCCGCGATGCACACGGACGACGGAGCGAGCAGGTCGCCGGAGACGGCGCCGAAGCGGTCGCGGAAGTCGGTCGCCGAGAAGGTCGCACCGGCGGCGGAGACCTCGGCCGGGGTCAGCCGGATGGCGCCGTCCACGGCGGCGAGCTCCATCCCCACGCCCGCGCCGAGCCGGAGGCCCAGCACCTCGACGGAAGCGGTCACGCGCACGAGCGGAGCGTCCAGCGTCACCTCGTCGACAGGTACGGTGCTGCGCTCGGTGACGAGCCGCGAGACCGAGGCCGCGTCGATCGCGACCGTCGTGCTGCCGGACTCGACCGCTCCGACGCCGCTCACCGGCACCCCGATCAGGGTCGCGGCGACGTCGCCGTCGAGCTCGCCGAACGTCACGTCCGAGCTGCGCAGGTCGAGCCGGTCCAGCCGCCCCGAGACGAGCTGCGGGAGCACGGCCCAGCCGGCGACGTCGACGTCCACCGCCCGGTCCGCGGGCAGTGCGAGCGCCTCGCGGAGGCTCGCGGCGGCGCGGTCCGCGACGGCGCGGCGGGCGAGCGAGTCGCCCACCACCGCCGCGACCACGAGCAGCACCAGCACCACGACGACCACCACGGCCGCGCGTCCCCCGCGCCGGCGCCGCGGCGCAGCCCCCGACGCGCTCACATCCGGTCCGGGGCCGTGACGCCCAGCAGGGAGAGCCCGTTGCGGAGCACCTGCCCGGTCGCCTCGTTCAGGCGCAGCCGGGTCGAGTGCACGGCCTCGACCGGGTCCTCGCCCTGCGGCACGACCCGGCAGTTGTCGTACCAGCGGTGGTAGAGGCCGGCGACCTCCTCGAGGTACCGCGCGACGCGGTGCGGCTCGCGCAGCTCCGCGGCGTGCGCCACGATGCGCGGGAACTCCTGCAGGCCGCCGAGCAGCGCCGACTCGGTCGGATGCACCAGCGTCTCGGGCGCGAACGGCTCGACGGGGACGCCCGACGCCGCGGCCTTCGCCGCGACCTGGCGGGTGCGCGCGTGGGCGTACTGCACGTAGTAGACGGGGTTGTCGTTGCTCCGCTTGGTCAGCAGGTCGAGGTCGATGTCGAGGGTCGAGTCGGCCGAGGAGCGCACCAGCGAATAGCGCGCGGCGTCCACGCCGACGGCCTCCGTGAGGTCCTCCATCGTGACGACGGTCCCCGCCCGCTTGGACATCCGGACCGCCTCGCCGTCGCGGAGCAGGTTGACCAGCTGGCCGATCAGGATCTCGAGGTTCACGCCCGGGGTGTCGCCGAACGCCGCGCACATCGCCATCATCCGGCCGATATAGCCGTGGTGGTCGGCGCCGAGCATGATGATCGCCCGATCGAAGCCGCGCTCGCGCTTGTCGAGGTAGTAGGCGAGGTCGCCCGCGATGTAGGCCGCCTCCCCGTCGCTCTTGATGATGACGCGGTCGCGGTCGTCGCCGAACGAGGTGGTCCGCAGCCAGGTGGCGCCGTCCGCCTCGAAGATGTGCCCGAGCTCGCGGAGGCGCTCGATCGCGCGGTCGACGGCGCGCGACTCGTGCAGGGAGTTCTCGTGGAAGTACACGTCGAAGTCGACGCCGAACTCGTGCAGGCTCTGCTTGATCTCGCCGAACATCAGCTCGACGCCGATCGAGCGGAAGGTCTCGGCGAGCTCCTCCTCGGGCAGGACGGCGAGGTCGCCCGGGTAGGCGGCCGCGACGCGCTCGGCGATGTCGCCGATGTATGCGCCGCCGTAGCCGTCCTCCGGGGTCGGCTCGCCGCGGTGGGCGGCGAGGAGGCTCCGCGTGAAGCGGTCGATCTGCGCGCCGTGGTCGTTGAAGTAGTACTCGCGGGTCACCTCGGCGCCCTGCGAGAGGAGCATCCGGGCCAGGCTGTCGCCGACCGCCGCCCAGCGCGTCCCGCCGATGTGGATGGGGCCGGTGGGGTTGGCGGAGACGAACTCGAGGTTCATCCGGACGCCGGCGTAGGCGGACCCGGTGCCGTAGGCCTCGCCCGCCTCGACGATCGCGCCGGCCAGGGCGCCCGCGGCCGCGGCCTCGAGCCGGACGTTGAGGAAGCCGGGACCGGCGACCTCGACCGTGGCGACGCCCTCGACCGCGCCCAGCCCCTCGGCCAGCTCGGCGGCGAGCTCGCGCGGGTTCGCGCCGACCCGCTTCGCGAGCTTCATCGCGATGTTCGAGGCCCAGTCGCCGTGGTCGCGGTTCTTCGGGCGCTCCAGCACGACGTCCGAGAGCTCGACGCCCGCATCGCTCCCCCGTCGCTGCACGGCGTCGAGGACGAGGGCGTGCAAGGAGGCGGCGAGCTGTTCGGGAGTCACGGGGAGCGATTCTACCGGCCGCCGCGCCCGCGCCCCCCGTCCCTCCTGCACCGCGGGGCCGCTCGGCAGGGCGGCGTTGCTAGGGTGCGACGCATGCGCCGTCCCGCCGCCCTCCTCCTCGTCGCCCTCGCCGCGGCGGCCCTCTCCGGCTGCTCCCCCGCGGCCGACCCGGAGCCGAGCGCGAGCGGCGCCGTCAGCGGCACGCCGATCCCCCTCGCCTGCGAGCAGCTGGTCCCGGCCTCGGCGCTCGCGGGCCTGTGGGGCGGATTCTCCCCGGACGACGGCATCGGGACCACCGCCGTCTCCGAGGAGATCGCCCAGTACGACGGCCTGGTATGCGGATGGTCCGACGATTCGGGCGCCGAGCTGCAGCTGGCCGTGGCCCACCTCGACCCCGCGGTGATCGAGGCGCTCAAGAACGAGTTCTTCACCACCAGCAAGGCCGTCCCCACCTACGGCAAGCCGCCGGAGATCGAGGGCTACTACCAGGTGGCCGAGGGGCGGGGCGTCGCGGACGCCTTCGTCGGCGAGTACTGGATCGAGGCGTCCAGCGCCTCCTTCGTCGAGCCGGGCGACCCCGAGCCGCTCGTGCGGTCGGCGATCGGCGTCCTCGCCGGCTGAGCCCGGCGTCAGCCCAGGCGCACCGGCGAGACGTGGTCGTCGACGAGCGCCGCGTCGCAGTCGGCCTCCACGCTCATCCCGGTCAGGCGCAGGTCCGTCAGGTAGCTGCTGAGGAACGCGGTGTCCGCCGTGTCCCGGCCGGACGAGATGCGCAGCATCGACCCGCGCGGAGCCAGCCGGGTCGCGTCCACGACGTGCCAGGCGCCGCCCACCCAGGCCTCCGTGACCGCGTGGAAATCCCGCGGCTCGAGGCCCGGCGCGTAGACCGCCGTCACCCGGGCGGGGATGTCGAGGGCGCGGAGCAGCCCGGCGACCGTGTGCGCGAAGTCCCGGCACACGCCCTGGCCGCTCTCGATGACCTGCGCCGCTCCCCCGGTGCCGACCGTCGACCCGTAGACGTACGACAGGTGGCCGTGCACCCATTCCTCGACGGCCGTCAGCGCCTCGAAGCCCCGGGCCCGCCCGAATTCGCGCCGGGCTATCCCGCCGAGCACGTCCGCCTCGGCGTACCGGCTCGGCCGCAGGTACTCGACGAGCTCGAGCTCGCTCGGCTCGTCCGGAGCGCCGTGCCCGGCGACCCGCGCCCGGTACTCGACCCGCAGGTCGCCCTCGTTCCCCGCGACGCGGTGCACGCGGGCGCCGTGCCGCGCCGGGAACTCCCGCACCGGCACGTCCTGCCCGTCGAGCCGGACGGTGAAGGAGTCCTCGAACGAGTCGCCCGTGGGCGTCGCCGCCACCAGGAAGATCAGGTCGGTCGGGCCGTTGAGACGCAGATCCAGCGAGGCGGAGACGGTGCGCAGCATGGCTCCATCGTGGCATGCGGGAGGACCGCTCCCGGCGTCGGGGCCCGCCCCGCCCGGGTGCTAATGTGGTCAGGCACTCCTGGCCCCCATAGCTCAGGGGATAGAGCACTGCCCTCCGGAGGCAGGGGCGTAGGTTCGAATCCTACTGGGGGCACATCCGCGGTCCTCCGCTCCCCTCCCTCGCCTGCGGGAGCTCAGCTCCGGTGCTCGACGCCCCTCGAGGCGCACCCCTCCACCACGGACCGAGCGGCGTCACCCGGTGGGCGACCGAGTCCGACCGTGGCGCTCCTCACCCGGCGCTCCGACCCTCCCCGGACAGCACGAAGGCCCGCGATCGTCGATCACGGGCCTTCGAAACGTTCACCACCGGCACTCGGCCGGTCGGGCTCACTCGTAGAGGTGGAAGGTGCCGGCGCAGTCGGCCGAGCAGAAGCCGTCGCGGCGACGGGCCGAGGCCGCTCCGCAGGCTTCGCAGCGGCGGCGTCCGAGCATCTGCGAGATCAGGCTCTGAGGCGCCGACGCGACCACCGAGACCGGGGTGTCGGGGCGCACGGGGGATCCCGTGGTCGAATCGAGCTGGATCCCAGCGGTGTCGCGCGTGGCGCGAAGCATCCGTGTTCCTTCCGATCGGTGAACCATGTGCGAGCGCTGTATTGCCAGTCCCTGAGATTCTGCGAAGGGCTTGACGCGGCTCGCGATCGAGAGGAGCCGATATCGACATCTGTCGGTCAGTCGGGATCGACCCGGGGAACGACGAACAGCCGCGCCCCCTCCTGGCGGAGAGAGGCACGGCTGTTCGGGCGTCGGGGATCGGTGGGCGGACGACGCCGGAGCTCATGGGAGCGGGGCGTCGAGCCCGGAACGACCGGGAAGTGGGCCTGGTACGCGCCGCTGGTGCTCCGGGTGTCGATCGCCACCGTCGGTGCGGGAACCGGCACCGGTCGCAGGGCGGGGAGCGAGGCGCTCCTGCCCGTGCGGAACGGCAGCAGGACGAGCATGACGGGAAGAAGGACGTTCCACAGGAGGACCGACAGCGCGAGACGCGCCCAGATGGAAAGAATATTGAGCACTTTGTGCCGCCTTCGGGTGACGGTAGAGGTGAACTTCGCGAACAGGATCATCGGGTCGACGGGGAGAGAAGAGTAGAAATGCGCCACTGATCGCGCCTCTCCCGCCACGCCCCCGAGCGGTCTGTTGCTCCTCATTCGTCGCCCAGCGCCGATCGGATGGGTCGATCCCGCATCCGATCGACACACGGCCCGCCCAGTGCGTCCTCCTGGGAGCCGGGCCGTAGGGTGAGCGCGTGAAGATCCTTGTCGTCGAAGACGATCCAGCCATGGGTGAGGCCCTCGTCGGCGGCCTCGAAGACGCCGGCTACGAGGCCGTGCTGACCACGAACGGCATCGACGCGCTCGTCGCGTTCAGCAACGCCGAGTTCTCGGCCGCCATCGTGGACGTCATGCTCCCGGCGATGTCGGGCTTCGAGATCTGCCGCCGGATCCGCGAGCTCGGCCGGCCCACGCCGATCATGCTGCTGACCGCGCGGGACGCGATCGAGGACCGCGTCTTCGGGCTCGATGCCGGAGCGGACGACTACCTGACCAAGCCGTTCGCGTTCACCGAGCTCAACGCGCGCCTCCGGGCCCTCCTGCGCCGCAGCCCGTCGCTGATGTCCACCTCGATCGACGTCGGACGCATCACCGTGGACGGATCGAGCATCCGGCGCACCGCCGACGGCTCGCGCATCCACGTCAGCCCGAAGGAGCTCGAGCTCCTCAAGCTCCTCATCACTCCCGTCGGCTCCGTCGTGACCCGCCAGCGGATCCTCTCCGAGATCTGGGGCGGCGGCGAGATCGTCGACAACAACATCGTCGACCAGTACGTCAGCTACCTGCGCAAGAAGCTCCCGACCGAGGACACGGGCGTCAGCATCGTGACCGTCCGCGGCAAGGGCTACTTCCTCCGCCCGGTCGAGTAGCCCGTGTCGCGGATGAGCACGGCACGCCGCAGGGTCGGCGCGCTCTCGATCCGCGCGAGGATCACCGTGGGAACGGTCGCTGTGGCGACCGCCCTCTTCGCGCTCGCGGCGCTGCTCTTCTACCAGGTGGTCACCGGCATCGTCGACCGCAGCGAGCGGACGATCCTGATGTCGATCGAGGACGAGGTGCGCCGCGACATCTCGGCGGGCAACGTCCCGCGCACGCAGGGCTCGTCGACGGGCCAGCTGTTCCTCGCCCTCGCTCCCGACGGGAGCGTCAGCACCTCGACCATGCCCTCGCGCCTGAGCGGCGAGGTGCTCAGCGCTCTGGCGGAGGAGCCGGCCGACACCTCGCCCCGGTACGCCGACGTGACGACGGCGAACGGCAGCTACCTGGTCCGCTTCACGGCCATCGAGAGCGATCGCGGCGTCTGGCAGGTCGCCTCCGCCCGCGATCAGGCCGCGTCGCAGCTCGTCCTCGACGACTTCGCCCACGTGCTCGTCTACGCCGCGATCTTCCTCGTCGTCACGTTCGGGCTCGCCTCGTGGATCCTGACGGGCGCGGCCCTCGCCCCGGTGCGCCGGATGCGGGCGCGCGCGGATCAGATCGCCGCCGAGCCCGGGCAGGGCGACCAGCTCCCGGTCGTCGGCACGCGCGACGAGATCGACGAGCTCGCGGTGACGCTGAACGCGTTCCTGACCAAGCAGACCGCGTCGCTGGCCCGGGAGAAGCAGATGGTGTCAGATGCGAGCCACGAGCTCCGCACTCCCCTCGCCGCGCTCTCCGCGCAGCTCGAGATCGCCCACCACCGCGTCGACGATCCGGTCGCGGTCGACCGGGTCATCCTCGATGCGCAGAAGAGCGTCGACCGGCTCGTGCGCCTCGCGTCCGCCCTGCTCGACATCTCGCGCATCGAGAGCCGCACCGTCCGCCCGACCGCTCCCTTCGCCGAGCTCGTCGACGAGCTGGTGGGCGCCGTCGACCGCACCCGCCTGCTCGCCTCGGAGTCGGGGGTGGAGATCGACTACGAGATCGACGAGCGCGAGCCGGCCCGGCTCTACGCGGTCGCGTCCCAGGACTTCGGCCGGGTGATCGACAACCTCGTGAGGAACGCGATCCAGGCGATGAACGGCGGCGGCATGGTCGTCGCCTCCCTCTCGCAGTCGGACGGACGCCTGATGCTCAGCGTCTCGGACGACGGACCGGGGATGCCCGACGCCTTCATCCCGGTCGCCTTCGACCGCTTCTCCCGCCCGGACGACTCCCGGACCCTCGCCTCCGGCGGCAGCGGTCTCGGACTGGCCCTGGTGCACACCACCGTGCTCTCGGCCGGCGGGACGGTCGCCCTGGTCAACCGCTCCCCCCGGGGTCTCGCGGTCGACATCGTCCTCCCGCCCGTCGGCTCCGCCTGATCCGCCCCGCCCCGGGAACGAATAAGGCCCCCGGCGGACCGGGGGCTTTCGTGGAGGATCGTCAGCGCGGGTCGTCCTCGGGGCGGACGGGCTGCGGCTGGGGGTCGCCGACCGCGGCGGGCGGCGGAGCCCAGGCCGTCTGCGGCGCCTCCGCCGGGGAGGTGCCGCCGTCGAGCAGGTTGCGCGCGCGGTTGACCACCTCGGGGTCCACGAGCACGGAGTAGCTGGTCGCGATCACCTGCATGGTCGAGGTGAAGTCGCGACGGCGGCGGTTCACGGCGTAGGAGGCGAGCCCGAAGAGCATCCCGAAGCCGGCGCCGAGGAGGACCGCCGCGATGAGGAAGGAGAACTCCGTCGTCGGCGAGAAGATGATGAGCAGGAGGCCCAGGAAGACACCGAGCCAGGCGCCGGAGGCCGCTCCGGCGAGAGCGACGCGGCCCCAGGTGAGCTTGCCGGTCACCCGCTCGACGCTCTTGAGCTCGTTGCCGATGATGGCGAGCTGGCGCACCGGGAAGTCGGCGCGGGCGAGCACGTCGACGGCGGCCTGCGCCTCCTGGTACGTGTCGAACGTGGCGAGGATCTCCCCGCGCGGGATCGTGGGGAAGGCCGGCCCTCGGCCGCTGAACGGCGTCTGCTGAGTCACCCGGACAGAATCGCACAGGCCACTTGAAGGTCTCTGAACGGATTCGGAGAACCGGCCGAGGGCGAGCCGGGAACGCTCGGCGTCCGCCCGGCTGCACGGGACTAGGTTTGTAGCCGTGAGTTCCGCCAGAGTCTTCGTCGCGCGCTTGGCCGGATGCAGTGTCTTCGACCCGGCCGGCGATCGCGTCGGCAAGGTCCGCGACGTGCTCCTGGTCTACCGGCAGAACGACGCCCCGCGGGTGGTCGGCCTGGTGGTCGAGATCCCCGGGCGCCGTCGCGTCTTCGTGTCGATCGGCCGGGTCACCAGCATCGGCAGCGGCCAGATCATCACCACCGGGCTCATCAACGTGCGCCGCTTCGAGCAACGGGGCGGCGAGGTCCGCGTCATCGCCGAGCTCCTCGGCCGCCGGGTGACCTTCGTGGACGGCTCCGGTGACGCGGTCGTCGAGGACGTCGCGATCGAGGAGGCCGCTCCCGGCGAGTGGGAGCTCGCGCAGCTCTTCGTCCGCCGGCCCAAGACCAGCCCCTCCCCCTTCGCCAAGGGCGCGACCGCCTTCGCCGGCTGGCGCGAGGTCCGCGAGAGCGTCTCGACCGAGGCGCAGTCCGCCGAGCAGTACGTCGCCAGCCTCTCCGAGCTCAAGCCCGCCGACCTCGCCAGCACGCTCCTCGATCTGCCGCAGCAGCGGATGCTCGAGGTCGCCGGCGAGCTCTCGGACGACCGCCTCGCGGACGTGCTCGAGGAGATGCCCGAGAGCGAGCAGGTCGAGATCCTCGGCCGGCTCGACGACGACCGCGCCGCCGATGTGCTCGACCAGATGCAGCCGGACGACGCGGCCGACCTGATCGCCCAGCTCTCGGAGGAGCGCGGCGAGGCGCTCCTGGAGCTGATGGAGCCCGAGGAGGCGGACGACGTCCGCATGCTCCTCACCTACGCCCCGGAGTCCGCCGGCGGTCTGATGACCACGGAGCCGATCATCGTCTCCTCCGAGGCGACCGTCGCCGAGGGTCTCGCCCTCATCCGCCGCCACGAGCTCGCCCCGGCCCTCGGCGCCGCCGTCTGCGTCACACTGCCGCCCTACGAGCCGCCGACCGGCCGCTTCCTCGGCATGGTGCACTTCCAGCGGATGCTCCGCTACCCGCCGCACGAGCGCCTCGGCACCCTGCTCGACCAGAGCATGGACCCGATCACGCCCGAGACCTCGGCGGCCGAGGTCGCCCGGATCCTGGCCAGCTACAACCTCGTCTCGGTGCCCGTCGTCGACGCGTCCCACCGCCTCGTCGGCGTCGTGACCATCGACGACGTCCTCGACTACCTCCTCCCCGACGACTGGCGCAGCCACGGCGACGACGACGAACCGAGGAAGCCGGTGACGACGGCGACGCAGGGCGTCCCGCTCGTGCCGCCGGCACCCGCGGCGACAGGCAGGACACGACGGGGACGGAGGGGCGCGCGTGGCTAGGGACACCAAGCAGGACCGGCGCCTCGACGCTCCCAAGGGCTTGCGCACCCGCGTCCTCTCGCGGCGGAACCGCCCGAGCAGCGACCGCTTCGGCCGCCTGACCGAGTCGTTCGCCCGCGGCATGGGCACGCCGTGGTTCCTGGTCGGGATGACGATCTTCTGCGTCTTCTGGCTGATGTTCAACACCTACGGGCCCGCGGACGCGCGCTTCGACTCGCAGGCCCTCGGCTTCACGGTGCTGACGCTGATCCTCTCCCTGCAGGCCTCCTACGCCGCGCCGCTGCTGCTGCTCGCGCAGAACCGCCAGGACGACCGCGACCGCGTGCAGATCGAGCAGGACCGTCAGCGGGCCGAGCGCAACCTCGCGGACACCGAGTACCTCGCGCGCGAGGTCGTGGCCCTGCGCCTGGCGATCCGCGACATGGCGAGCAAGGACTTCATCCGCTCGGAGCTGCGCGGCCTGCTCGAGGAGCTCGAGAAGGATCGGGCGCAGGAGCCCGAGCGGCGCGATGCCTGACGTCGCCGCCATCGAGACCGCCGTCAGGACGGCGCTGGCCCGCGTCGTCGATCCGGAGATCCGGAAGCCCATCACCGAGCTCGACATGCTCGAGTCGGTCGAGGCGGGGGCCGACGGAGCCGTCCGCGTCGCGATCCGGCTGACCATCGTCGGCTGCCCGGCCGCCTCCGCGATCGAGCGCGACGTGCGCGAGGCCGCGGCCTCGGCTCCCGGAGTCACGGCGGTCGACGTCGTGGTCGGAGTCATGACGCCGGCGCAGCGCACCGCCCTCACCGAGCGCCTCCAAGGCGGGCGCCGGAGCATGCCCTTCGGCCCGGACTCGCTCACCCGCGTGTACGCGGTCACCAGCGGCAAGGGCGGTGTCGGCAAGTCGACCGTCACCGCCAACCTCGCGGTCGCCCTCGCTCAGCGGGGGCTCGCGGTCGGCCTCGTGGACGCCGACGTGCACGGCTTCTCCATCCCCGGCCTGCTCGGCCTGATGCACGACGGGCGCGTCGCGGGGCCCACCCGCGTCGGCGAGCTGATGCTGCCGCCGGTGGCGCACGGCGTGAAGGTCATCTCGATCGGGATGTTCCTCGAGGGCGACACCCGGGGGGCGGCCGTCTCCTGGCGCGGACCCATGCTGCACCGCACCATCTCCCAGTTCCTCACCGACGTGTACTTCGGCGACCTCGACGTGCTCCTGCTCGACCTGCCTCCCGGCACGGGGGATGTGGCGATCTCCATCGGGCAGCTGCTCCCGCATGCGGAGGTCCTCATCGTCACCACCCCGCAGCCGGCGGCCGCCGACGTGGCCGAGCGCAGCGGCGCGCTCGCCCGCCAATCGGGTCAGCGCATCGTCGGAGTGGTCGAGAACATGTCGGGGCTTCCGCAGCCCGACGGCTCGGTGCTGGAGCTCTTCGGCAGCGGAGGCGGGGCCGAGGTCGCGCGTCGGCTCACTGCGACGGGCGACGAGGTGCCGCTGCTCGCGTCGCTGCCGATCTCCGTGGCGCTGCGGGCAGGGGGCGACGAGGGCGTGCCCGTCGTCGTCGGCGATCCGGAGGATCCTGCCGCCCGGGCGATCGACGCCCTGGCGGCGACGCTCGCCGCGCGGCCGCGGGGACTGACCGGCCGTCGTCTTCCGCTCGCCGTCGGCTGACGCCTCCGCGCGGCTTCGTGCGGGCGGCGTCGGTCGAGACGCCCGCCCGACGCTCCTCGCGGAGCAGGGCTCAGGTGGCCTCGGAGTCGATCGGCGGCGGCGCGACGCTCGAGAGCGTGCCGGACGAGACGGAGCGCTGCATCGTCGTGTAGTAGCTGTCCTGCGCGGAGCCGGTGCCGCCCGGCACGACCGGAGCGGCGACAGCGGTGGGCGGCTTCACGGTGGGGGCCGGATCGTCCTCGAGCAGGGCGTCGCGGATGATGCGGCGGGGATCGTACTGGCGCGGGTCGAGCTTCTTCCAGTCGACGTCGTTGAACTCGTCGCCCATCTCGTCCTTGACGCGCTCCCGGGCCTGCGTGGCGAATCCGCGCACCTTGCGCACGAGCTGCCCGAGCTGGGCGGCGTAGTGCGGGAGGCGGTCGGGACCCAGCACGAAGACAGCGATGACCCCGATGATGAGGAGCTTGTCGAACGTCAGACCGAACACGAGGACAACACTAACCCGCCGCGCCTCCCTCGCGGAGCCCGCGCGCCACCGTACCCTGACGATGCCCGGGCGCGATCCGCTCGGTGCACCGATCAGAGGAGCGCCCCCGTGTCCGACAAGGATGCCAACTGGAAGTACGCCGAGGACGCGGTCGTCGAGTCGGAGGCCATCGCCTCGGCCCGCCGGCTCTCGGTCGAGCTGGGCATCGACGCCGTCTCCCCCTCGATCGGAGCGCAGGCCGCGCTGGTCGCCGCCGCGGCGCGCGCGACCTCCATCATCGAGATCGGCACCGGCACCGGAGTGAGCGGCCTGTGGCTGCTCGACGGCGCCCCCGAGGCGATGCTCACCTCGATCGACTCCGAGGCCGTGCACCAGCAGCACGCGCGCGCCCAGTTCCACGAGGCGGGCATCTCGCCCAACCGGCTGCGGCTCATCCCGGGCCGCGCCCTCGAGGTGCTGCCCCGGATGAACGAGAACTCCTACGACATCGTCTTCGTCGACGGCGATCCGCTGCAGGTCATCGAGAACGTCGAGCACGCGCTGCGGCTCGTCCGTCCGGGCGGGACGGTCCTCGTCCCCCACGCGCTCTGGCGCGGACGCGTGGCCAACCCCGCGCAGCGCGACGAGATCGCGACGGCGTTCCGCACGCTGGTGGCCGAGGTCTGCGCCTCCCCCGCCGTGGTCAGCGTGCTCTCGCCGATCGGCGACGGCCTGCTGCAGGCCAACAAGCGCCGCGCCTGACGAGCGCGGCCGACCGAGGAAAGACGGAACGCCCGCCGCACGGTGTGCGACGGGCGTTCACGACGGTGCGGATCAGGCGGGAGACACCACCGACGCGAGCGCGTCGTGCAGCTCTTTCGCCTCTGCATCGTTGACCGAGACGACGAGGCGTCCGCCTCCTTCGAGCGGAACGCGCACGACGATGAGTCGGCCCTCCTTAACAGCCTCCATCGGTCCGTCTCCGGTCCTCGGCTTCATGGCCGCCATAGAGTTCCCCTTTCGTGACGTATCCCCCTATTATCGTGCATCCGCGGGGGTGTTCCGAACCGCGCCCGGAAGTCGGGCGTCAGCCGATCACGGCGGGGACCAGTCGCCCGGGGTGAACACCCAGCACAGCAGCACCCAGACGATTTGCCCGACGATCGATGCGGCCACCACGAACACCCTCAGGAGAGTCGACCGCGGCACCGCGAGCGCCCCGGCCAGCGGGAACATCGGCATCAGGATGCGGAACGTGCTCGACTGCGGGTAGAAGAACGCGAAGAGGTAGATCGCGTAGCCGCCGACCCAGAGCCGCGAGAAGACGTCGAGGCTGCGCGTGGCCCGCGAGAACAGGATCGCCAGGAATCCGAGCACCACCACGACGGTGATGCCCATGCCCGTGATCGGCGAGCCGAACCAGAGGCCTCCCCACCAGCCTCCACCGGCGAACCAGGAGGTGAAGGGGATGAGCTCGCCCTCGCCGATGAAGACGCTGCGCCAGGCGAGCTCGGTGTCGGTGTAGGCGGTGAAGGAGCCGGTCACGGCCCAGGCTATGAGCAGCCAGGCGAACCCCACCGCGAGGGACCAGACCGTGAGGGAGACCGTGAAGGCGAACTCCCGGCGGGCGAACGGCTCGGTGCCGCGCACGTGCCGCCAGACGCGGTAGAGGAAGTAGAGGCCCGTCATCGCCGCGATCGCGAGACCGCTCGGGCGCAGGAGCCCCACGACCAGCACGACGGGAAACGTCCAGATCCACTTGCGGCGCACCAGCTGGAGGAGCAGCACGGCCGACAGGAGGATGCCGCCGGACTCCGCGTAGCCGATCTGCAGGATCGGGGACGTCGGAGCGACGCAGAAGAAGACGATCCCCATCAGCGCCTGGCCCTCGCTGAGCGAGACGCGGAACAGCCGGTAGATCACCAGGCACGCCGCTGCACTGCAGACCAGGGCGACGAGCACCGCCGCGTTCGCCCAGTCGAGCCCGGTGATGTTCATCAGGCCGCGGACGGTGAACGGGTAGACGGGCATGAACGCCCAGGGGTTCTGCTCCACGGCTCCGGACGGCGAGAGCGGCAGGACCGACGGGTACCCCGTCATCCCGATCCGCTCGTACCAGCCGCCGTCCCACGTCGTCGCGAACCGGACGTAGGTGTCGCGGAGTCCCGTCCACTCGACGCCCTGACGCACGGCGCCGACACGGAGCATGATCACGGTCGTGACGACGCGGGACACGGCGAAGACCAGGAGCACCTGGATCCACCACGGGATCCTCCGGAGCAGACCCCAGCGGGAGCGGGACGGAGAGGCGTCCTCCGTCTCCGGCGCGATCGCGGTGGCGCTCACGCGAGAGGCCCGCGGTCCGTCGAGGAGGCGGAGGGGGTCGTCAGCGGGGAGCGGGCGGGTGTCGCCGCGGCTCGCCGGCGGGTCGGCCGGAGGAGGGGCGACGCGTGTCGCGGCTCACCGGCTGGCGTGAGGGGAGACATTCCGACGAGCATACCCGTGCGGGAGTCGGGAGTCCCCGGAGGAGCACCGCGCCGGGCGGGCGCGCGGCACGATCACGGCGGAGTCCAGTCCGATCCGGCGACGGCCCAGCAGATCGAGATCCAGACGATCTGGCCGCCGATCCCGAGCAGGACCAGCGCGACGCGGAAGACCGGCGAGCGCGGCACCGCCAGCGCTCCGACGAGCGGGAACATCGGGCCCAGCAGCCGGAAGGTGCTCGACTGCGGGAAGAAGAACGCCAGCAGGTAGACGCCGTACCCGGCGACCCAGGCCCGGCTGAAGAGATCGAGCCGCCGTGTCCACGGTGCGGCGAGGATCCCGACGAACGCCGCCAGCAGGAGCACCACCAGCACGACGCCGACGGCCGGAGCACCGAACCACCACGAGCCCCACCAGGCGCCGCCCTGGAACCACGGGGTCAGCGGGAGCAGCTCCTGGTAGCCGATGTAGACCGCACGCCACGCCAGCTCGGTGTCGGTGTACGCGGTCATCGACCCGGTGACGGCCCACGCCACGGCGGGCCAGAGGAAGCCGACCACGAGCCCCCACGCCGTCAGGCCCACGGCCGGCAGCCACTCCGACCGCGGGAACGGCTCCGTGCGGCGCCGGACGAACCGGTAGACGACGTACAGGCCGAGCGCGGCGGCGAAGGCGAGCCCGCTCGGCCGGGTCAGGCCCAGCAGCAGCACGACGGGCACGACCGCGAGCCAGCGCCGCCGCACCAGGAGGAGGAGCGTGACCGCGGTCAGCAGCATCGCCATCGACTCCGCGTAGGCGAGCTGCATCAGCGGCGAGGTCGGCGCCACGCAGAACAGCAGCACCGCCGTCAGCGACTGCGATTCGCCGAGGGAGTGCCGGAAGAGGCGGTACAGGACGAGGCAGGCTCCGGCTCCGCACAGGACGGAGACGGTCACGGCGGCCGGAGCCCAGGTGAGGCCGGTGACCGCCATCAGCGCCTTCACGACGCCCGGGTAGAGCGGCATGAAGGCCCAGGCGTTCTCCCCCACGTGCCCGTCCTGCGTGATCGGCAGGAAGCCGGGGTACCCGGTGGCCGCGATGATCTCGTACCAGCGGCCGTCCCACATCGACGCGAAGGCCGAGTAGGACGGGGAGGGTCCGGTCCACGGGTTCGCGAGCTGGTGCGCGGCGAACTGCAGCAGGATCACCGTCGTGACCACGCGGGTCGCGATGTACACCAGGAGGACCCGCGCCCACCACGGGACCAGGCGCAGGCGGAGGCGGACGGGGACGGCCGTGGCGGTCGCGCTCATGAGGACGCGGTCAGCCAGCGGCGGAGGCCCTCGGTGCACTCGGTGATCTCGTGCACCGCCACGCGCTCGTCGTCGGCGTGGGCCCGGAGCGGGTCGCCCGGTCCGTAGTTGACAGCCGGGATGCCCATGGCGGAGAACCGCGCGACGTCGGTCCAGCCGTACTTGGGCTTCGCCTCGGCTCCGACGGCCGCGAGGAAGGCCTGGGCCAGAGGTGCGTCCAGCCCCGGGCGGGCGCCCTCGGCCAGATCGTCCACCGTCACCTCGAACCCCTCGAAGAGCTCCTCGAGGTGGGCGAGCGCCTCCTCCCCGGACCGGTCGGGGGCGAAGCGGTAGTTGACCTGCACCGTGCAGAGGTCCGGGATCACGTTGCCCGCGACCCCGCCGGTGACGCGCACGGCGTTGACGCCCTCGCGGTACACGAGGCCCTCGACCTCGACCTCGCGCGGTACGTAGGCGGCGAGGCGGTCGAGGATCGGCGCCGCCGCGTGGATCGCGTTCTCGCCGACCCAGCTGCGGGCGGAGTGGGCGCGGACGCCGCGGGTGACCACGTCGACCCGGAGCGTCCCGTTGCAGCCGCCCTCCACTGCTCCGCTGGTCGGCTCGCCGAGCACGGCGAAGTCGGCGGAGAAGAGGTCGGGGCGGTGCCGGGAGAGACGGCCGAGGCCGTTGAGGT
Organism: Rathayibacter sp. AY1F6; assembly: GCF_002932035.1. Lineage (NCBI taxonomy): Bacteria > Bacillati > Actinomycetota > Actinomycetes > Micrococcales > Microbacteriaceae > Rathayibacter > Rathayibacter sp. AY1F6. The sequence goes on from NZ_PSVD01000001.1 coordinate 285,395, forward strand.
CCGCTGCGATCTCCTCGTTGTCGTACCACATCCAGGTGATGTCGACGGCCGGATCGGAGAGCTCGGCGGCGAGAACGAGCTGCACCGCCACTCCGGCCTTCATGTCGACGGTCCCGCGGCCGACCAGGTGCTCGACGCCGTCGATCGTCTCGGCGACGACGGGCAGGTTGCCGTTGACCGGCACCGTGTCGAGGTGCCCGGCGATCACGACGCGCTGGGCGAGGCCGAGGTTCGTCCGCGCCACGACGGTGTGGCCGTCGCGGATGACCTCGAGGTGGTCGTACTGCTCGAGCGCCCACTGCACCGCGTCCGCGATCTCGAGCTCGTCGCCCGAGACGGACGGGATGTCGCAGAGGATCCGCGTCAGGGCGACCGGATCGGTGCGCAGATCGAGCGGAGGGGCGGTGGTCGGATCGGCCATGCGCCCCAGGGTAGCGGCCGGACGCTCCGCGCTACCCTGATCGGCATGACCCTCGAGCACTCCGCAGACTCCTCCGTGCCCGTCTCCGCCTGGGGATACGGGCTCGCCACCGTGGCCGCCGACGGCACCGTCCTCGACACCTGGTTCCCGGAGCCGCGCCTCGGCACCATCCCGGCCGGCCGCGACCCCTGGATCGTGCCGGCGGAGTTCGAGGAGCAGGCCGGCGAGGATCCGCGCCGCGAGGTCCGCATCGACGTGGTCACGCTGCAGATCGACGTGCAGGCGCCGCCCGCCTCCACGTCCGACGCCTACCTGCGGCTGCACCTGCTCTCTCACCTCCTGGTCCGCCCCAACGAGGTGAACCTCGACGGCGTCTTCGCGCACCTGCCGAACGTGGTGTGGACGAACGCCGGTCCGGTCTCGCCGGAGTCGTTCACCCGCCTGCGCCCCTCGCTCCGGCGCCACGGCATCCAGGCCACCGGGATCGACAAGTTCCCGCGGCTGACCGACTACGTCACCCCCGCGAAGGTGCGCATCGCGGACACCTCGCGCGTCCGCCTCGGGGCGCATCTGGCACCCGGCACGACGGTGATGCACGAGGGCTTCGTCAACTTCAACGCCGGGACCCTCGGCAGCTCGATGGTCGAGGGGCGCATCTCGCAGGGCGTCGTGGTCGGCGACGGCTCGGACATCGGCGGCGGCGCCTCCATCATGGGCACCCTCTCGGGCGGAGGAGTGCAGCGCGTCTCGATCGGCGCGCGGGCCCTGCTGGGTGCGAACTCGGGCATCGGCATCTCCCTCGGCGACGACACCGTCGTCGAGGCCGGCCTCTACGTGACCGCCGGCACCAAGGTCGTCGTGGTCGGCGGAGCGCCGCGCGCCGACGGCGCCCCGCAGACGGTGAAGGCCGTGCAGCTCTCGGGCGTGCCGAACCTGCTCTTCCGCCGCAACTCCCTCACCGGGGCCGTCGAGGTCCTCCCCCGCACCGGCGCCGGCATCGAGCTGAACGCCGCCCTGCACGCCTGAGGGCGGGCGTCCGGCGCCGCTGGTCCCGCATGCGGCGCCCCGGAACGATCCGAGCTGATCGAGTCCGCGGCGACCACGCCGCTCTGCGTCCCGCCTCGAAGAAGCGGTTCGAGCCTCGGACGGCCGACGAGAGGCGGGTGCGCCGCACGGCGAGAGCCCGCCCCCGGCGGGGACGGGCTCTCGGGGACCGGTCAGCGGTCGGTCGGCCAGTGGCGCTCGGGCGCGCCCATGTAGAGCTGCTGCGGGCGGCCGATCTTGGTCTGCTTGTCGGTGTTCATCTCGCGCCAGTGGGCGATCCAGCCGGGCAGGCGGCCGATCGCGAAGAGGACGGTGAACATCCGGGTCGGGAAGCCCATCGCCTTGTAGATGACGCCCGTGTAGAAGTCGACGTTCGGGTAGAGGCGCCGCTCCTTGAAGTAGTCGTCCTCGAGAGCGAGGGCCTCGAGCTCCATCGCGATGTCGAGCAGCGGGTCCTTCACGCCGAGGGCCTGCAGGACCTCGGAGGCGCTCTCCTTGACCAGCTTCGCGCGCGGGTCGTAGTTCTTGTACACCCGGTGGCCGAAGCCCATCAGGCGCACGCCCTCCTCCTTGTTCTTCACCCGCTCGACGAACGTCGACACGCTCTCGCCCGACTCGCGGATCCGGCCGAGCATGGTGAGCACCGCCTCGTTCGCTCCGCCGTGCAGAGGGCCGAACAGGGCGTTGATGCCGGCCGAGACGGAGGCGTAGAGGTTCGCCTCGGTGGAGCCGACGAGGCGGACGGTCGACGTCGACGCGTTCTGCTCGTGGTCCTCGTGGAGGATCAGGAGGCGGTCGAGCGCCTTCGAGAGCACCGGGTCGACCTGGTACTGCTCGGCCATCGTTCCGAAGTTGAGGCGGAGGAAGTTGTCGACGAAGCTCAGCGAGTTGTCCGGGTAGAGGAACGCCTGGCCGATCGCCTTCTTGTGGGCGTACGCCGCCATCACGGGCAGCTTCGCCAGGAGGCGGATCGTGGTGAGCTCCACCGCCTCCGGATCCTTCGGGTTGGAGCTGTCCTCGTAGTACGTCGACAGAGCCGAGACCCCGGCCGAGAGCACCGACATGGGGTGCGCGCTGTGCGGGAGCGCGTCGAAGAAGCGCTTGAGGTCCTCGTGGAGGAGCGTGTGGCGGCGGATGCGCTCGTCGAAGCCCGCGAGCTCGTCGGCCGTCGGCAGCTCGCCGTAGATGAGGAGCCAGGCCACCTCGAGGTAGGTCGCGTTGGTGGCCACCTCCTCGATCGGGTAGCCGCGGTAGCGGAGGATCCCCTGGTCGCCGTCGATGTAGGTGATCTGCGACTTGGTCGCCGCCGTGTTCACGAAGCCGTAGTCGAGCGACATGAAGCCGGTCTGCTTCGACAGGGTCGAGAAGTCGATGCTCGAGGAGCCGTCGACGCTGCGCAGGACCGGGAAGTCCGCGGTGCGGTCGCCGAAGGTGAGCGTGACCTTCTCGGGGAGCTCCTGCTCCGCCGGCGCGGGAGGCGGCGTCGTGGCGCTCCCGGTCGCGGGCTCCGTGGAGCCCACCGTCGCGGTTCCGTCGCTCTGCGTGCCGGATTCGGTCACAACGCCTCCCAGGTCGTCGCGGTCGCACCCCGGAAGCGCTCGCGCGGAGCGGGCGGCGCCGGGTCTGGATCGTGGTGCAGCCGGGGCCTCGTGAGGCACCGTCGACCGAACCACATACAGCCTATGGGCAAAGCGGGGGCACTGTGACATCGCCCAGCGCTGGGGCCGGGGCCTTGTCGGAACCCGCCAGGATCGGCCGGGTCGAACGCCTCAGAGGCCCCCGGACAGGCGCTCGACGGCCGCGTCGATCCGCTCGTCGGAGGCCGTCAGCGAGAGGCGCACGTGCTCGGGGAAGCCCTCCCCGTAGAAGGCGCCGGGGCCCGCGAGGACGCCGAGGCGGGCGAGCCGGTCGATGGACTCCCAGGCCGGGCGGCCCTCGGTCGCCCACAGGTAGAGGCCGGCCTCGCTGCGGTCGATCCGGAAGCCCGCGGACTCGAGGGCGGGCCGGAGGCGGTCGCGGCGGGAGCGGTAGCGCTCCTTCTGCGCGGCGACGTGCTCGTCGTCGGCGAGGGCGACGATCATCGCCTCCTGCAGCGGACCGGGCACGATCATGCCCGCGTGCTTGCGGACGGTCACCAGGCGCGCGATCAGGGCCGCGTCCCCGGCGACGAAGGCGGCGCGGTAGCCGGCGAGGTTCGACTGCTTGCTCAGCGAGTAGACGCCGAGGACCCCGGTGCGGTCCTCCCCCACCACGCGCGGGTCGAGGACGCTCGGGATCGGCTCGTCGGCCCAGCGGCCGTCCCAGCCGAGCTCGGCGTAGCACTCGTCCCCCGCGATCACAGCGCCCAGCTCACGGGCACGCGCGACGGCGCGCTGCAGGGCGGGCACGTCGAGCACGGCGCCATCGGGGTTGCCGGGAGAGTTGAGCCAGACCAGGCGGGTCGTCACAGGCCACTCGGCGGGGTCGTCGGAGGCGAGCGCCTCGGCGCCGGCGATCGCCGCGCCCATCGCGTACGTCGGGTAGGCGGCGCGCGGATGCACGACCACGTCCCCCTCCCCGAGTCCGAGGAGGAAGGGCAGCCAGGCGACGAGCTCCTTGGAGCCGATCGTCGGCAGGACCTCGTCGATCCCGAGGCCCTCGACTCCGCGCCGCCGCGCGTACCAGGCGGCGATCGCCTCGCGCAGAGCGGGGGTGCCCACGGTCGTGGGGTACGCGTGCGAGTCCGTCGCGTGGGCGAGCGCGTCGCGGATCGGGGCGGGCGTCGGGTCCACCGGCGAGCCGATCGACAGGTCGACGATCCCGCCGGGGTGCTCCGCCGCCGTGCGGGCGAAGGGCGCCATCAGGTCCCAGGGGTAGTCGGGCAGCGCGCCGAGGGCCACGGGAGCGGCCTCAGTGGCTCTGCGGAGGCAGCGCCGCGATGACCGGGTGGTCCTTGGCGATCACGCCGACCTTGGCGGCTCCGCCCGGGGAGCCGATCTCGTCGAAGAACTCGACGTTGGCCTTGTAGTAGTCGGACCACTCCTCGGGGAGGTCGTCCTCGTAGTAGATCGCCTCGACGGGGCAGACCGGCTCGCAGGCACCGCAGTCGACGCACTCGTCCGGGTGGATGTAGAGCGAGCGCTCGCCTTCGTAGATGCAGTCGACCGGGCACTCGTCGATGCAGGCGCGGTCTTTGACATCGACGCACGGAAGTGCGATCACGTAGGTCACGGTGCTCCAGGTCCCTTCGAACAGTGTCTCTATCGTACGGGGGCCGACGGGGCGTCGGCGTCCGCTGGCCGCGGGGCGGCGGCGGGAGCGGCCGCCCGCAGCCGCGGCCAGGCGATCACGACCAGGGCGATGAGGGCGGGGAGGAAGGTCCAGGCCACGCCGAGGCCGTTCGCCGGGACGAGGACGGATCCGCCGGTGCTGCGCAGGGCGAGCAGCCCGATCATCCCGAGCAGGCCCATCGCGGTGCAGAACGCGACGAACCGGTCGATGAGCACGAGGCGCAGCCCGAGCAGGAGCAGCAGCACGCCGGCGAGGGAGGCGGCGAGGCCGACCGGGAGGACGACACCGCCGACCGACACGGTGCTCTGATGGGCGACGGTCGTGATCGCTCCGACCACCGCGCCGACCAGGACTCCGGCGACGCCCGACAGCACCCGCGATCCCAGCGTCGGACGCTCCTCCGGCAGCGGCGCCGGACGCCCCGCCTGCGCGACCGGGCGGAAGCGCTCGATGCGGCCGATGGGGAACGGCGGACCGCTCGAGAGGCGGGCCTCGTCGCCGTCGACCACCAGCTGCGTCGCGTGCGCCTCGAGGGCCGCGCGCTTGCGGGCGTGGTCCTCGGCGGACAGCTCGATCACGACGTCCCCGGGGAGGGGCGGGGCCGCGTCGGGGAGGACGGCGAGGAAGCGCAGGCCCAGCAGCTCGGCGGCGCGCTCGGCGACCCGGGCGGTGCGGACGTGGTCCGGGTGGCCGTAGCCGCCGCCCGCGTCGTAGGACAGCACGACGCCCGCGTCGACCTGCCGGAGGACGGCGACGAGATCCGCCACCTCCTCGTCCTCGGGCGCGGCGGTGAAGGACGCGGGATGCACCGGCTCGAGCGGCACCGGGACGCGGCCGGGCCCCCACTGCATGCCGGAGTCCCGGTAGACGCGCGGAGCGAGGCCGGGTGCGCGGGCGCCGGCCTCGCCGAGGAAGCGGTGGTCGGCGACGCCGAGGGCCGTCAGGGCGACGACGAGCTCGGTCGTCCGGTGCGCGGCCAGCTCGGCCGAGCCCTCGAGCGGAGCGAGGTCCTCGGGGATGACCTCGCCGCACTCGCCCCGCGTGGCGGTGACGACGGTGACGGAGGCGCCCTGCGCCACCAGCCGCGCCAGGGTCCCGCCCATGGTGATCGTCTCGTCGTCGGGGTGGGCGTGCACCGCCACCACCCGCTCCGCTGCTGCGTCCCGGCCCGCGTCCACTCTCCGCCTCTCGTCCTGCGCGGCCTCCGCTGCGGGCGCTTCTGGACAGCGACCGGGCAGCGGACTACAGTCGACCCGGGTTAGGCAAGGCTTACCGAACAACGGAGCCCCGCCGACCGGATCGACTCGGGGCGGGAGTCGCCCCCTCCTCGTCCACCATCGACCAAGAGAACACGCGTGCTCGCAAACTACCTCATCGGCCTCCGCGAAGGCCTCGAAGCCGGCCTCGTGGTCGGCATCCTCGTGGCCTACCTGACCAAGCTCGGCCGGCGCGACGTGCTGCCGCGGCTCTGGACCGGCATCGCCGCCGCGATCGCGATCTCGCTCGTCACCGGTGCGATCCTCACCTGGGGCCCCTCGACCCTGTCGTTCCAGGCTCAGGAGCTCATCGGCGGCGGCCTCTCGATCCTCGCGGTCGGCCTGGTCACCTGGATGATCTTCTGGATGGGCGCGAACGCCCGCAGCCTCAAGGGCGACCTCGAGTCCCGGCTCGACGGCGCCGTCGCGGGTTCGGCCCTCGGCATCGTGGTCCTCGGCTTCATCAGCGTCGGCCGCGAGGGCATCGAGACGGCGCTCTTCGTCTGGGCGAGCGTGTCCTCGAGCAGTGCGGGGTCGGGATCCAGCGCGTGGGTCGGCACGGTCGGCGCGCTGCTGGGCATCCTCAGCTCGGTCGTCATCGCGTACCTGATCTTCCGGGGCTTCGTCCGGATCGACCTCGGGCGCTTCTTCACCTGGACGGGCGGCTTCCTCATCCTCGTCGCGGCCGGCGTCCTCTCCTACGGCGTCGGCGACCTGCAGGAGGCGTCGCTCCTGCCCGGCTGGGGCACCCCGCTGTTCTCGCTCGGCCCGATCCTCCCGCCGCCCGTGACCGCGGTGGTCGGCGGCCTCTTCAACTACACGCCCGAGCCGACCGCTCTGCAGTTCGCCGCCTGGCTGCTCTACCTCGTCGTCGTCGGTGCCCTGTTCGTCCGCCAGGTCCGCCTGCGCGGCCCGCGACGGGGCAGCGCGGCCCCGGTCGCCGCTCCCGCTCCCACCTCCGTCTGACCCGCTCCGGCACCGCCGGCGCACTCGCCCCGATCCAGGAGAAGCATGTCCTCGCGCGCTCGTCCCACCCTCCCCCGCGTCACCCTCGGCCTCGCCGGCGCCGGCGCCCTGGCGCTGATCCTCACGGGCTGCGTGCCGAACACTCCCGCGTCCTCCTCCTCCGCCGCGCTCGACGTCGCGATCAGGGACGACGCCTGCGAGGTGTCGACGGCGACCGCCGAGGCGGGAGCGGTGACGTTCTCACTGACCAACGGCGGCTCGGACGTCAACGAGTTCGAGATCCTGGCCGAGGACAAGCTGCGGATCGTGGGCGAGAAGGAGAACGTGACCCCGGGCCAGAGCGTCTCCTACGTCGCTCAGCTCGAGCCGGGCACCTACTACACCGCCTGCAAGTTCCAGCAGGTCGGCGCCCCGGTCGGGCTGAGCGAGTTCACCGTGACCGGTGAGGCCACCGCACAGTCGGCGGACGAGAAGGCGGCGACGGAGGCGGCGGTCACCAACTACGTGGCGTACGTGAAGTCGCAGGTGGGCGAGCTGCTCCCCGCGGTCGCCGAGTTCGCGCAGGCCTACGAGGCAGGCGACGACGAGAAGGCGCGCGGCCTCTTCGCGTCGACCCGCGTCTTCTACGAGCGGATCGAGCCGACCGCGGAGGCGTTCGGCGACCTCGACCCGCGCATCGACTACCGCGAGGTCGACGCCGTCGCCGAGGGCCTGGACTGGACCGGCTTCCACCGCATCGAGAAGGACCTGTGGGCCCCCGCGGAGGGTGCCCTCAACTCCGACGGCACGAGCGCGCTCCTCGACTGGGCGCCCTCCACCCCCGAGCAGCGCGCCCAGTTCGGCCAGGGCCTCGTCGACGACGTGCAGAGCCTGGCCGACCTCGTGAACGCGCCCGGCTTCACCGTGTCGGTGGGCGACATCTCGAACGGCGCCATCGGCCTGCTCGACGAGGTCGCGGCCGGCAAGATCACGGGCGAGGAGGACTGGTGGTCGAGCACTGACCTCACCGACTTCGCCGCGAACGTCCAGGGCGCGGAGGTGGCGTTCGGCAACGTCGAGCCGATCGCGACCGCCAGCGGCGACGAGGGCGCCGACCTCACCGGACGGATCACGCAGCGGTTCTCCGAGCTCGACGCTCTGCTCGCGCAGTACGGCTCGATCGACTCCGGCTTCGCCGCGTACTCCACTCTCACCGCGGAGCAGAAGAAGGAGCTCTCGGACGCGGTCAACGCTCTCTCCGAGCCGCTCTCGCAGCTGACCCACACGGTGCTGGGCGTCGAGGAGCCGACCGCATAGTGGACGCCGAGCAGCACGAGGGAGCCCGGCCGACGGAGTCCGAGCAGCCCGCCGACGAACCCCGCCGCCTCTCGCGGCGCGGGCTGCTCGGCCTCGTCTCGGCGGGGACGGCTGGGCTGGCCGCCGGAGTGGGCGGCACGGTGGCCGTCACATCGTCCGCGAGCGCGACGGCCTCCTCCGCCCCGCGCACCGTGCCGTTCTTCGGCGCGAACCAGGCGGGCATCACCACCGCCGCGCAGGACCGGCTGCACTTCGCCGCGTTCGACCTCGCCGCGGGCACCACGCGCGAGGACCTCGTCGAGCTCCTGAAGGACTGGACGCTCGCCGCCTCCCGGATGACCCAGGGCTTCGAGGTCGGCGAGAACGGCGCGGTGGACGGGCCGGACACGGCTCCCCCGGAGGACACCGGGGAGGCGCTCGGGCTCGACGCCGCGTCGCTCACCGTCACGGTCGGCTTCGGACCCACCCTCTTCACGGACGAGTCCGGCGCCGACCGCTTCGGCCTCGCCGACCGCCGGCCTCCGCAGCTGCAGGCCCTGCCCCGCTTCCGCGGCGACGCGCTCGTCCCGTCGGCCGGCGGCGGCGACCTCTGCATCCAGGCCTGCGCCGACGATCCGCAGGTCGCCGTGCACGCCATCCGCAACCTGAGCCGGATCGCGTTCGGCCGGGCCTCGCTCCGCTGGTCGCAGCTCGGCTTCGGCCGCACCTCCTCGACGTCCACCGCCCAGGCGACTCCGCGCAACCTGTTCGGCTTCAAGGACGGCACGGCGAACGTGAAGTCCGAGGAGGCCGACGCCGTCCAGGAGCACGTCTGGGTCCCCTCCTCCGACGGCCCCGCGTGGATGGTCGGCGGCAGCTACCTGGTCGCGCGGAAGATCCGGATGATCATCGAGACGTGGGACCGCAGCCAGTTGGGCGAGCAGGAGCGGGTCATCGGCCGCAGCAAGGGGTCCGGAGCCCCGCTCTCGGGCGGCACGGAGTCCACCGAGCCCGACTTCGCAGCGGCCGGCGCCACCGGTGCCCCGCTGATCGATCAGGAGTCGCACGTGCGCCTCGCGCACCCGAGCGTGAACAACGGAGTGCGGCTCCTGCGGCGCGGCTACAACTTCGTCGACGGCAACGACGAGCTCGGACGCCTGAACGCGGGGCTGTTCTTCCTCTCGTTCCAGCGCTCCCCGGAGCAGTTCGTCACCGTGCAGCGGAACCTCGCGACGGACGCACTGAACGAGTACGTGAAGCACGTCGGCTCGGCCGTGTTCGCGGTGCCGCCCGGTGCTCGCGACGAGACCGACTTCCTCGGCTCCGGCCTCTTCGCCTGATCCCTGAGAGGACCCGCACTCCGTCCCAGGATCCGGCGGGCTCACTCCACGGCGCGCCGAAGCCTCCGCCCGTAGCGTCGTCGGCGATGTCCGGGAACAGTGCGAGAAGCGGCCTGACCAAGCGCGAGCGCCAGGAGCTCGCCCGAGCGCAGGCGCGGGAGCGCCGCGAAGCCGAGAGGCGCCGGCGGCGCCGGAACCGGCTGCTCGGGCAGGGCGGAGCGGTCGTCGGGCTCCTCGCGGTCGTGGCCCTGGTCTGCTGGAACGTCTGGTCGCAGCAGGAGGTCGCGAGCGCCGGCCCGGCGAACATGCTCAGCGACGGCATCGTCCTCGCGGGCGACGGCTCGGCCGTGACGGCGACGACGAGCGCGGCGATCGCTCCGGGAGCCTCCCCCGTCCCGACCGACGAGAGCGCCACACGGGCGGGCGGAGTCGTCGCCGTCGACCTCTACGTCGACTACCTCTGCCCGTACTGCGGGCAGTTCGAGAAGGCGAACGCCGAGCAGCTGCAGTCGTGGCTGACGAAGGAGGCGATCACGCTCGAGATCCACCCGGTGGCGATCCTCGACTCCTCCTCGGCCGGCTCCGAGTACTCCAGCCGGGCCGCGAACGCCGCGGCGTGCGTCGCCGACGAGGATCCGGACCGCTTCCTCGCCGTGAACGCGGCGCTCTTCGCGCAGCAGCCGGCGGAGGGGACGACGGGCCTCGACGACGACGCTCTACGGGCGCTGGTGACCGGAGCGGGCGTCACCGACGACGACGTCCTCGCCTGCATGACCGGGGGCGAGTTCCGGCCCTGGGTGAAGGCCGCGACCGAGCGGGCCACCTCGCTCCCCCTCGCTAACTCCTCGCTGCCGAAGCTCGAGTCGACGCCCACCGTGCTGGTGAACGGCGAGCAGTACACGGGGAAGCCGGACGACGCGGCGGCGTTCGTCTCCTTCGTCACCTCGACGCTCGAGGCGGAGTCCTCGACCCCCTCTCCCTCTCCGAGTCCGGCGGGCTGATCCGGACCGCGAGGGACGGGATCGGCGCTGCACGCTGCAGCACCGGGCGGAGACGACGAGACCGGCCGGAGCATCGCTCCGGCCGGTCTCGTCGTGGGCGGGCGCCGAGGCGCCCGGGGCTCAGCCCTGCTTCTTGAGGCGGCTCGTCATGCGCGCGCGGGCGTTCGCATCGAGCTCCACCTTGCGGATGCGGACGACCTCGGGGGTGACCTCGACGCACTCGTCCTCGCGGGCGAACTCGAGGCACTCCTCGAGCGTCAGCTGACGCGACGGCGTCATCGACTCGAAGGTGTCGGAGGTGGACTGACGCATGTTGGTCAGCTTCTTCTCCTTGGTGATGTTCACGTCCATGTCGTCGTTGCGCGAGTTCTCGCCGATCACCATGCCCTCGTAGACCTCCTCGGTGGGGTTCACGAAGAAGGTCATCCGCTCCTGGAGCGCGATGATGGCGAACGGGGTCACGACGCCGTTGCGGTCCGCGACGATCGACCCGTTGTTGCGGGTGACGATCGCGCCGGCCCACGGCTCGTAGCCGTGCAGGATCGCGTTCGCGATGCCGGTGCCGCGCGTGGTGGTGAGGAACTCGGTGCGGAAGCCGATCAGGCCGCGCGACGGAACGATGAACTCCATGCGGACCCAGCCGGTGCCGTGGTTCGACATGCCGTCCATGCGGCCCTTGCGGGCGGCGAGGAGCTGCGTGATCGCACCGAGGTACTCCTCCGGGGCGTCGATCGTGAGGTGCTCGAAGGGCTCGTGCGTCTTGCCGTCGACCTGGCGGGTGACCACCTGGGGCTTGCCGACGGTCAGCTCGTAGCCCTCGCGGCGCATCTGCTCGACGAGGATGGCCAGCGCGAGCTCGCCGCGGCCCTGGACCTCCCACGAGTCGGGGCGTCCGATGTCGACGATCTTGAGCGACACGTTTCCGATGAGCTCGCGGTCGAGGCGGTCCTTGACCATGCGCGCCGTGAGCTTGTGGCCCTTCACCTTGCCGACGAGCGGCGAGGTGTTGGTGCCGATCGTCATCGAGATCGCCGGGTCGTCGACCGTGATGGCCGGCAGCGGGCGGATGTCCTCGGGGTCGGCGATGGTCTCGCCGATGGTGATCTCGGGGAAGCCCGCGATCGCGACGATGTCGCCGGGGCCCGCGGACTCGGCCGGGTAGCGGTCGAGCGCCTTGGTGATCAGCAGCTCGGTGATGCGCGCGTTGGTGTGGGTGCCGTCGTGGTGGACCCAGGCGACCGTCTGCCCCTTCTTGATCGTGCCGTTGAAGACGCGGAGGAGGGCGAGACGGCCGAGGAACGGCGACGCGTCGAGGTTGGTGACGTGGGCCTGGAGGGGCGCGTCGTCGTCGTAGGTCGGCGCGGGGATGTGCTTGAGGATCGCCTCGAACAGCGGCTCCAGGTCCTCGGCGTCCGGCAGCGTGCCGTCCTCGGGCTTGTTCGCCGAGGCGCGGCCGGCCTTGCCGGAGGCGTAGACCACGGGGACGTCGAGGATCGCGTCGAGGTCGAGGTCCGGCACGTCGTCGGCCATGTCCGAGGCGAGGCCGAGGAGCAGGTCCTGGCTCTCGGCGACGACCTCGTCGATGCGCGCGTCGGGGCGGTCGGTCTTGTTGACCAGGAGGATGACGGGGAGCTTCGCCTCGAGCGCCTTGCGCAGCACGAAGCGGGTCTGGGGCAGCGGGCCCTCGGACGCGTCGACGAGGAGGCAGACGCCGTCGACCATCGACAGGCCGCGCTCGACCTCGCCGCCGAAGTCGGCGTGGCCCGGGGTGTCGATGACGTTGATGGTGATGGGACCGTCGCTCGCGTGCTTGCCGCTGTACGAGACAGCGGTGTTCTTCGCGAGGATCGTGATGCCCTTCTCGCGCTCGAGCTCGTTGGAGTCCATCGCGCGCTCGTCCACGTGGGCGTGCGCGTCGAAGGAGTTCGTCTGCTTGAGCATGGCGTCGACCAGCGTGGTCTTGCCATGGTCGACGTGGGCGACGATCGCGACGTTGCGCAGGTCGGAGCGGGTGGCACTTGCCATGGATACGGACTCGTCTCGTGTTCTCGTGCAAAAGGGGGACCATCCATCGTACCGCAGCGAGGCGTCCGCACGGCGAAGGGCCCCGGATCCCCGCTCCGGAGGGCTCCGAGGAGCGCTCCAGGCGGGGCCGGGGCCCAGGTGACGGTCGGTCAGACCGCGAACTCGATGCCGGCGCCGGGGATGGCGTCGAGCAGCTCGCGGGTGTACTCCTGCTGCGGCGAGTCGAACACGGTGTCCGTCGGGGCGTGCTCGACGATCCTGCCCTTCTGCATCACGCAGACGTCGTCGGCGATCACGCGGACCACCGCCAGGTCGTGCGTGATGAACAGGTAGGTCAGCCCGAGCTCGGCCTGCAGGTCGGCGAGGAGGCGGAGGATCTGCGCCTGGACGAGGACGTCCAGAGCCGACACGGCCTCGTCGAGCACCACGATCTCCGGCTTCAGCGCGAGTGCGCGGGCGATCGCCACGCGCTGGCGCTGGCCGCCGGAGAGCTCGTTCGGGTACCGGCTCGCGATCACGCGCGGGAGGGACACCTGGTCGAGCAGCTCGAGGACGCGCTCGCGCTGCGACGTCCGGTCGCCGACCTTGTGCACCCGCAGCGGCTCCGAGATGGTGTTGCCGATGTTGTGCAGCGGGTCGAGCGAGCCGTACGGGTCCTGGAACACCGGCTGCATGGAGCGCCGGAGCGCCAGCATGTCGCGGCCCTTGAGCTTCTCTGTCCGGCGACCGGCGATCGAGATCGCTCCGGACGTCGCCGTCTCGAGGCCCAGCACCAGGCGGGCGATCGTCGACTTGCCCGATCCGGACTCGCCCACGAGCGCCGTGGTGGTGCCCTTCGGGATCGAGAACGACACGTTGTCGACGGCGGTGAAGTCCTCGGCCTTCAGGCCGCCGCGGCGGATCTTGAAGACCTTCGTGAGGCCGTCGACCTCGATCATCGGGGCGCCCGAGGCGACCGCGCCGGCGTGGTGCGCGGCGCCCGCGCCGACCAGGTCGACCTCGCGCACGGCCTCCGACTCGCCGGAGACCGACTCCACGGCCCGGCCGGCCGTCGACTGGATGCGGCGCGACGCGAGGCTGGGCGCCGCCGCGATCAGGCGCTGCGTGTAGGGGTGCTGCGGGTTCTGCAGCACCTCCACCGAGGCGCCGGACTCGACGATGCGGCCCTTGTACATGACGATGAGCTTCTCGGCGCGCTCGGCGGCGAGGCCCAGGTCGTGCGTGATGAAGAGCAGCGCGGTGCCGTCGGTCTTCGTCAGCGTCTCGAGGTGGTCGAGGATCCGGCGCTGGACCGTGACGTCGAGCGCCGAGGTGGGCTCGTCGGCGATCAGCAGCTGGGGAGCCGCGGCCAGGCCGATGCCGATCAGCACGCGCTGGCGCATGCCGCCCGAGAACTGGTGCGGGAACTGCTTGAGGCGCTTCTCCGCGTCGGCGAGGCCCGCGTTCTGCAGGACCTCGATCGCCTTGGCGCGCACCTCCTTCCGACCGGTCGCGAGGCCGTTGGCCTTGATGGTCTCCTCGACCTGGAAGCCGACCGACCACACGGGGTTCAGGTTCGACATCGGGTCCTGCGGGACGTAGCCGATCCGGCGGCCGCGGATGCCCTCGAGCTCGGTCCTCGTCGCCTTCGCGAGGTCCTTGCCGTCGAACAGCACGGAGCCGGCGGTGACCTGGCCGGTGCCGGGGAGCAGGCCGATGATCGCGGCGGCGGTCGTCGACTTGCCGGAGCCCGACTCCCCCACGATCGCGACGGTCTGGCCGTGCTCGATCGTGAGGCTCACGCCGCGGAGGGCGGGGACCAGTCCGCTGCCGGTCTGGAAGCCGACCTCGAGGTCGGTGACCTCGAGCAGCGGCCCGTGCGGTGCGTTCGGTGTCGTGGCGGTCATCGGAGGGCCCTCGCCTTCGGGTCGAGCGCGTCGCGGAGCGATTCGCCGAGGAGGATGAAGCTCAGCACCGTGACCGTCAGGGCGATCGACGGGTAGATCAGCGTCTGCGGGTTGGTGCGCAGATCGCGCTGGGCCTGGCTGATGTCGTTGCCCCACGACATGACCGAGCCGGGCAGGCCGACGCCGAGGAACGACAGCGTCGCCTCCGCGGTGATGGCCGCGCCGAGCGAGATCGTCGTGACGACGATGACGGGAGCGATCGAGTTCGGCAGCACGTGCCGGAACAGGATCGCCATGCGGGAGAGGCCGGTCGCGGTGGCGGCGCCGACGAAGTCGGCCTGCTTCACGCGGAGGACCTCGGAGCGCAGGACGCGCGCCGTCGTCGGCCAGGCGAACGCGCCGATCGCCAGGGCGATGACGAACACGTTCCGGTAGGCCGAGAAGACGGACATGATGACGACCGCGGCGAGGATGTAGGGGATCGAGAAGAAGATGTCGCCGAGGCGCATGATCACGGTGTCGACCCAGCCGCCGAAGAAGCCGGCCAGAGCGCCGCCGATGACGCCGGAGACCGTCGTGATCACGATCACGATGAGGCCGACGGTCAGCGACGTGGACGTGCCGTGGATGATCCGCGAGAAGACGTCGCACCCCTGCTTGGTGTAGCCGAGCAGGCTGCCGTCGCCGGGGCCCTGGTTGCTGAACGAGAGCGCGCACTGGCGGGGGTCCACCGAGGTGAACAGACCCGGGAACAGCGCGACGGCGATGATGACGAGGATCAGGACGCCCGAGATCCAGAACATGGGCCGCTTGCGCAGGTCGCGCCACGCGTCGGTCCAGAGGTTGCTGGGCTTCTCGTCGAGGCTGACGGCGTCGACCGACGCGATCGGCGTCTCCTCGAGCGGGGCCACGAAGTGGTCGATGCGGCGGGCCTTCTGCGCGCCGCCGGTGGACTCATTTGGCATAGCGGATCCTCGGGTCGAGTACGGCGTAGAGCAGGTCGACGAGGATGTTCACCACGAGGTAGAACAGCACCATGACCGTGACGAAGGAGACGACGGTCGGCCGCTCACCTCGGATGATCGCCTGATAGAGCGTGTTCCCGACTCCGGGAACGTTGAAGATGCCCTCGGTCACGGTCGCGCCGACGATCAGGAGGCCGAAGTCGGCTCCGAACTGCGTCGTGACCGGGATGAGCGAGTTGCGCAGGACGTGCACGGGGATGACGCGGCGTCGCGAGAGCCCCTTGCTGTACGCGGTGCGGACGAAGTCCGAGCCGGCCGTCTCGATGACCGAGCCGCGCGTGAGGCGGATGGCCGAGGCGACCACGAAGAGGGCGAGCACGATCGCGGGCAGCAGCAGCCTCTGGAACGACGCGTCGGCTCCGACGGTCGGAGGGAACCATCCCAGCTGGATCGCGAAGAAGGACTGCGCGATGAAGCAGAGCACGAAGATCGGCACCGACACGAGCAGGAGGCTGACGACCAGCGCGCTCGCGTCGAAGAAGCTGCCCTTGCGCAGACCGCTGATGAGACCGATGGTCAGCGCGACGACGATCTCGATGACGATCGCCATCATGGCGAGCGTCAGGGTGACCGGGAAGGTGCGGGCGAGGATCTCGTTGACGGACTGGCCGGAGAACGAGATGCCGAAGTCGCCGCGGACGACGCCTCCCAGGTAGTACAGGTACTGGACGAAGAAGGGCTCGTTCAGGTGGTACTGCTCCTCGAGGCGGGCGAGGAGTGCGGGGCTCGGCGTCTTGTCGCCGAAGAGCGACAGGAGCGGGTTCCCCGGCATGGAGAAGACCATGAAGTAGATGAGGAACGTGGTGCCGATGAGCACGGGGACGGCTTGCAGGATGCGTCGGACGATGTAGGCGAGCATGTCAGCCCAGCCGGTTCCGGAGTCGCATGGATGGGGACCTCATTCGATTGTGACCGAAACAGGGCGCTCCGCCCGTGCCGTGACCTGGTGGCCGACGGCACGGGCGAAGCGCCCCAGTGGTTCGAGCTTAGTTCTTGGTGATCTCGTAGTAGAGCGGCACCGAGTTCCAGCCGAACTCGACGTTCGACACGCCCTCGCCGTAGCCGCCGGTCACGTTCGCGTACCACAGGGGCAGCGACGGGAGGTCCTTCAGGAGGATCTCCTGGGCCTGCTGGAACGTCTTGTTCGCAGCGTCGGCGTCGGCGTCCGACAGGCCCTGCTGGAGCAGGGTGTCGAACTCGGGGTTCGAGTAGTCGCCGTCGTTGGACGAGGCGCCGGTCACGTAGAGCGGTCCGAGGAAGTTGTAGAGGCTCGGGTAGTCGGCCTGCCATCCGGTGCGGAACGCGGTCTCGATCGAGCGGTCGACGATCTTGGTGCGCGCCTCGGCGAAGGTCGGGTACGCGTCGCCCTCGGCGTCGATGCCCAGCGTGTTCTTGATCGAGTTGGTCACCGCGTCGACCCAGCCCTGGTGGCCGCCGTCGGCGTTGTAGGCGATCTTGAAGGTGCCGTCCCAGGGGCTGATCGCGTCGGCCTGAGCCCACAGCGCCTTGGCCTCGTCGGGGTTGTACTCGAGCACGTCGGCGCCGGAGAGGGCGTCGCTGTAGCCGTCGATCACCGGGGAGGTGAAGTCGGAGGCCGGGGTGCGGGTGCCCTCGAAGATCACGTCGGTGATCTCCTTGCGGTCGAAGGACATCGAGATCGCCTGGCGGCGGAGCTGGCCCTCCTCGCCGTCGAAGTGCGGGAGACGGCCCGGGATGGTGAAGGACTGGAACACGGCCGAGGGCTGGTTCACGGCGCGGTCGCCGAGGTCGCTCTCGAAGGTGCCGAAGGCGGAGTCCGGGATCTGGTCGATCACGTCGACGTTGCCGCCGAGGAGGTCGGCGTAGGAGGCGTCCTGGGTGGCGTAGAAGACGATCTTCAGGCCGCCGTTCTGGGCCTCGCGGGGGCCCGTGTACTCGTCGTTCTTGACGAGCTCGATCTGGACGTCGTGCTGCCACGCGTCGTCGCCGTCGAGCTTGTACGGGCCGTTGCCGATCGGGTTCTCACCGAAGGCGGCCATGTCGTCGAACGCGGCGGCGGGCAGCGGGTAGTACGCCGAGTAGCCGAGGCTGATCGGGAAGTCCGACTGCGGGGACTTGAGCGCGACGGTGAAGGTGGTGTCGTCCACGGCCTTGAGGCCGGTGAGCTCGCTGTCCTCGGTGTCGCTGAAGCCCTCGAAGTTCGAGAAGAACGACGCGCTGAGCTGGTTGTTCGACAGCTTGGCGCCGTAGTTCCAGGCGTCGATGAACGAGCTGGAGGTGACCGGGTCGCCGTTCGTGAAGGTCAGGCCCGACTTGATTGTGATCGTGTAGTTCTGCGCGTCGTCCGACTCGATGGACTCGGCGACGTCGTTCTCGGGGGCGCCCTTGGCGTCGTAGTAGACCAGGCCCGCGAAGATCTCGTCGAGGATCTTGCCGCCGCCCACCTCGTTGGTGTTCGTCGGGATCAGCGGGTTCTGCGGCTCGGAGCCGTTGGTGGAGATGATCGCGGCGGCGTCGCCTCCCGATGCACCTCCGCCCGAGTCGTTCGAGCTGCTGCAGCCGGCCAGGACCAGCGTGCTCGCGGCGACGAGCGCCAGAGCCCCGAATCCGTAACGTCTGATGTTCACTATTCCTCCAGTGATGTGGGGGCGCGCGAGAAGTGGTTTCCCTGACGCGTGGAGTGCCGTGCGCGTGGCGACGGCGGCGGCGCACGAGACTGGTGGCCGTCGCGCGGATGCCTTCAACGAGACTATGTATTCGCCCGCTATCTGCACAAAAGCATGTGGCAACCGTTACACAGCGGTAACCGGGAGGTGGAATCCTTGCGCTGTTCTGCACGAAACGTGCGTACCGGGCGGCCGTCGCGCAACACATCGACTTCAGAGGAGACGCACGGAGTGCCCACCGACCTGTCAGGATCCGCGCCCGGACGGCGCCGGATCCGCATCGAGATCCTGCTGGTCCTCGGGCTCTCGCTGGGCGCCTCCGCGGTCTACTCGGTGGTCTCCATCGCCAACCGGCTCACCCGCTCGACCGCACTGGCCGACCAGACCGCGACGATCAACGGCGCCCTCAGCGACCGCCCGGGCTTCGACCTCGTCTACCAGCTGCTCGCGCTCTTCTTCGACCTGGTGCCGGTGGCCCTCTGCGCGTTCCTGCTCTGGCAGAGCTCGGGCCGTCCGCTCGGGCGCCTGGGGCTCGACCTGCGCCGGCCGTTCGCGGACCTGGGGACCGGGACCGTCCTCGCGGTGGCGATCGGCGCGCCGGGCATCGCGCTGTACGCCGTCGGACGCGCGCTGGGCATCACCGTGGCGGTGGTGGCCTCGCCGCTGGATGCGTACTGGTGGACGGTGCCGGTGCTCGTGCTCTCCGCGATCCGGGCGGGAGTGCAGGAGGAGGTCGTCGTGATCGGGTACCTCTTCGCCCGCCTGGGCGATCTGGGCTGGGGGCGGTGGCGGATCCTGGTGACCAGTGCGCTGCTCCGGGGCAGCTACCACCTTTACCAGGGCATCGGGCCCTTCATCGGGAACGTGGTCATGGGCCTGGTGTTCGGACTCTTCTACCAGCGCTTCGGTCGCACCCTGCCCCTGGTGATCGCCCACTCGATCATCGACATCGTCTCGTTCGTCGGCTACCCGCTGGCCGTCGCCCTCTGGCCCGAGCTGTTCGCGCCGCCGGCTCCGCGGACGTGACGTCGGACCGATCCCATCCGAGGAGCCGCAGGACCGCGCCGCGCTCGACGGCGGCTCTCAAGAGCCGCGGCGTGACGCCCGCACGGTGGAGCTGCTCGCTCGTCGCGACTCCGTCGAGCCCTGCCGGCACCTCCACCACGCGTTCCACACGGTCGGGCTCCCTCGTGCATCGGAGTCGCCGTGCGCCGTTCCCCCCGGATCGGGAGAACTGCGCCCCACTCCGCGCCTGTGCGGGACCGACGGTGTCCGCAGCCGAGGGTGGGAGATGACAGGACGGGCTCGAGGCTCCGTTCCTGCTCTCTCACCCTCGGTTGCGGACGAGCGCGTGCGGGCGGATCAGGCGAAGGCCTCGATGGGCGGGCAGGCGCAGACGAGGTTGCGGTCGCCGTAGGCCTGGTCGATCCGGCGGACCGGCGGCCAGTACTTGCCGCGCACCAGCGAGCGGACCGGGTAGACGGCCTGCTCGCGGCTGTAGGGGTGCGTCCACTCCTCGGCCGTCAGGCACTCCGCGGTGTGCGGGGCGCCGCGCAGCGGGTTGTCATCCACCGGCCACTCCCCCGCGCCGACGCGGTCGGCCTCGGCCCGGATCCCGATCATCGCGTCGATGAAGCGGTCGATCTCGGCGAGGTCCTCGCTCTCCGTCGGCTCGACCATCAGGGTCCCGGCGACGGGGAAGCTCATGGTCGGGGCGTGGAAGCCGTAGTCGACGAGGCGCTTGGCGACGTCGTCCACGGTCACTCCGGTCGCCGCCGTCAGCGGACGGATGTCGAGGATGCACTCGTGGGCGACGAGCCCGTTGTCCCCCGTGTAGAGCACTGGGTAGTGCTCGCGGAGGCGCGCGGCGACGTAGTTGGCCGAGAGGACGGCCGCCCCGGTCGCGGCCCGCAGGCCCTCCTCGCCCATCATCCGGGCGTACGCCCACGAGATCGGCAGGATGCCGGGGCTGCCGTAGGGCGCTGCCGACACCGGTGCGCCGCCGTGGACGATCCGCTCGCCCTGCGTGCCCACGCCGTGCTCGAGCCGCTGCGCGAGCGGGTGGCCGGGCAGGAACGGCGCGAGGTGCGCCTTCGCGGCGACGGGACCGACGCCGGGACCGCCTCCGCCGTGCGGGATGCAGAACGTCTTGTGCAGGTTGAGGTGCGAGACGTCGCCGCCGAAGTCTCCGAAGCGGGCGAAGCCCAGAAGCGCGTTGAGGTTCGCGCCGTCCACGTACACCTGTCCGCCGGCCTCGTGGACGAGGCGGCAGATCTCGGCGACCTCGTGCTCGTAGACGCCGTGGGTCGACGGGTAGGTGATCATCAGCGCGGCGAGGGAGCCCGCGTGCTCGGCGATCTTCGCCCGGAGGTCGTCCAGGTCGACGTTGCCGAGCTCGTCGCAGGCCACGACGACGACGCGCATGCCGGCGAGGACCGCGCTCGCGGCGTTGGTGCCGTGGGCGCTCGAGGGGATCAGGCAGACCGTGCGGTCCTCGTCGCCGTTCGACCGGTGCCAGCCGCGGATCGCCAGCAGGCCCGCGAGCTCGCCCTGCGAGCCGGCGTTGGGCTGGAGCGACACGGAGTCGTAGCCCGTGAGGTGGGCGAGCCACCCCTCCAGCTGGTCGATCAGCGCCAGCGAACCCTGCACGTCCGCCTCGGGGGCGAACGGGTGCAGGTCCGCGAACTCGGGCCAGCTGACCGCCTCCATCTCGGTGGCGGCGTTGAGCTTCATGGTGCAGGAGCCGAGCGGGATCATGCCGCGGTCCAGCGCGTAGTCCGAGTCGGCGAGGCGCTTGAGGTAGCGCATCATCGAGGTCTCGCTGTGGTGGCTGCTGAAGACCGGGTGCACGAGGAACGGCGTGCGGCGGTCGAGCTCGGCGGGGATGCTCCGCGCGGAGCCGCTGAGGAAGCCGAACGACGAGTCCAGCTGCCCGACGGCGGTCGCGACGGCGATCACCTCGAGGTCGGTGACCGTCTCGTCGATCGACACCGAGACCGTGTCGGCGTCGACCAGGCGCACGTCGAAGCCGGCCTGGCGGGCGCGGGCGACCGCCGCCTCCGCGCCGCCGGGCACGACGACCGAGACGGTGTCGAAGAAGTCGGCGTGCCGGAGGGAGTGGCCCCGGTCGAGGAGGAGGCGCGCGAGGAGCGCGGCCCGGCCGTGCACGCGCTCGGCGATCGCGGCGAGCCCGTCCGGCCCGTGGTAGACCGCGTACATCGCCGCCATGACCGCCAGGAGGACCTGCGCGGTGCAGATGTTCGAGGTCGCCTTCTCGCGGCGGATGTGCTGCTCGCGGGCCTGGAGGGACAGGCGGTAGGCGGGGTGGCCGTCCGCGTCCTGGCTGACGCCGACGAGGCGGCCCGGCAGCTGGCGCTCGAGTCCCTTGCGGACGGCGAGGTAGCCGGCGTGCGGTCCTCCGAAGCCCAGCGGGACGCCGAAGCGCTGCGTGGTGCCGACCGCGACGTCCGCGCCGAGCTCGCCCGGCGAGCGCACCAGGGTCAGCGCGAGCAGGTCGGCGGCGACGACGGCCAGGCCGCCGTGGGCCTTCACCGCGGCGAGCACCGCCGACGGGTCCCAGAGGTGCCCGGACGCGCCGGGGTACTGCACGAGGGCGCCGAAGCACTCCGGCACCTCCTCCGCGGCGGTGCGCGAGAGCGGGAGCTCGACGATGCGGATGCCGACGGCCT
Organism: Rathayibacter sp. AY1F6; assembly: GCF_002932035.1. Classification (NCBI taxonomy): domain Bacteria; kingdom Bacillati; phylum Actinomycetota; class Actinomycetes; order Micrococcales; family Microbacteriaceae; genus Rathayibacter; species Rathayibacter sp. AY1F6. Next base: position 307,238 of record NZ_PSVD01000001.1, read on the forward strand.
CCGCCCGGCCGCGCAGCAGCGCGAGGGTCTGCGGGAGAGCGTCGGAGTCGACGACGAAGACGTCGGTGCGCGCCTTCGAGGCGCGGCGCGCGAGCAGCATCGCCTCGACGACGGCCGTGCCCTCGTCGAGCATCGACGCGCCGGCCGTGTCGAGGCCGGTGAGGTCGGAGACCATCGTCTGGAAGTTGATCAGCGCCTCCAGGCGCCCCTGCGAGATTTCGGGCTGGTACGGCGTGTAGGCCGTGTACCAGCTGGGGTTCTCGAGCACGTTGCGCTTGATCACGGCGGGGGTGTGCGAGCCGTAGTAGCCGAGGCCGATCATCGGCCGACGCACCGTGTTCCTCGCGGCGAGGGCGCGCAGCTCGGCGAGCGCCTCCGTCTCGGTGGCCGGAGCGGGCAGCACCTGCGGGAGGTCGCGGACGTGGATCGACTCGGGGACGGCGGCGGTGACGAGCTCCTCCACGGAGTCGTACCCGAGAGCCGCGAGCATGGTGCGCTGCGCGTCGGCGTCGGTCCCGATGTGGCGGGACTCGAAGGCGCCGGGGGTCCTGGTGGCTGCCATCTACTCGCCGACCAGCTCGGTGTAGGCGGCGGAGTCGAGGAGGCCGTCGGGCAGGGCGTCGAAGCGGACCCGGATCAGCCACCCCTCGCCGAACGGGTCGGAGTTGACGAGCTCGGGGCTGTCGACGACGGCCGTGTTGGCCTCGAGGACCTCGCCGTCGACGGGGGCGAACAGCTCGCCCACCGACTTGGTCGACTCGATCTCGCCGACGACGCTGCCGCCCTCGACGCGGGCTCCCGCCTCGGGGAGCTCGACGAAGACGACGTCGCCCAGCTTGTCCGCGGCGTAGGCGGTGATGCCGACGGTCGCGACCTCTCCGTCGACCCGGATCCACTCGTGGTCGGAGGTGTACTGCAGCTCGGTGGGCACGGCCATGTCAGTTCTTCTTTCTCGAGTAGAAGGGGAGCTCGGTGACGGTCATCGGGAGGCGCGTGCCGCGGATGTCGACGGCGAGCGCCGTCCCGGGCTGCGCGGAGGCGGGGGCGACGTAGGCCATCGCGATCGGGACGCCCAGTGTCGGCGAGAGGACGCCGCTGGTGACCACTCCGACCTCGTCGTCGCCGGAGAGGACGGTGTAGTCGGCACGGGCGGCGCGGCGGCCCTCGCCGACGAGCCCGACGAGCACGGGAGCGTCTCCGGAGGGACCCTCCTCGCTGGCCGCGCGGCCGACGAAGTCGATCGGCTTCCCGAAGGCGACGACGCGGCCGAGGCCGGCCTGTGCGGGGAAGACGTCGCGGGAGAGTTCGTGGCCGTAGAGCGGCATGCCCGCCTCGAGGCGGAGGGTGTCGCGGGCGGCGAGGCCGGCGGGGACGAGGCCCGCTCCGGCGCCGGTCTCGGCGAGAGCCTGCCAGAGCGTGGGAGCGGAGTCGGGCGAGACGTAGATCTCGAAGCCGTCCTCGCCCGTGTACCCGGTGCGCGCGATCAGGATCGGGTGCGCCTCGAAGGTCGCGGATACGGCGCGGTAGTAGCGCAGCTCCGCGAGCAGGCGGGCGGCGTCGTCCGTGTCGAGCACCGACTCCGCTCCCCGCTCGGTCTCGACGGCGAGGCCCTGGACGTTCTGCAGGATCTCGAGCGAGCGCGGGCCCTGCAGCGCGATGAGGGCGACGTCGTCGCTCTCGTCGAACAGCTCGCACTCGAACATCGCGGTGCGGTCGCGGAGCGTCTCGACGACGATGTGCCGGTTGGCCGCGTTCGCGACGACCATGAAGCGGTCCTCGCCCGTGCGGTAGACGACGAGGTCGTCGATCACGCCGCCCGTGCGCTCCAGGAGGAGGGTGTACTTCGCGCGGCCGGCGGCGACGGCCGAGATGTCGCTCGCCAGCGCGTAGTCGAGGGCGTCGACCGCCTCGGGGCCGACGACGAGGATCTCGGCCATGTGCGAGAGGTCGAAGAGGCCGGCGGCGGTGCGCACGGCGTGGTGCTCGGCGAGATCGCCGGAGTAGCGGACCGGCATCTGCCACCCGGCGAAGTCGGTGAAGGACGCGCCGGCGGCGACGTGCACCTCGTGCAGGGGCGAGTAGCGGGCTTCGGGGCTGGTCGTCGGGGTCTCGGACATGAGTTCTCCATTTCGTCGCAGTGCTGGACTCGCGCCGCGTTCGCGGCAGAGCACAGCAGTGCCGTGGGAACTCCCCCTCTGTCGTGGAGCCTGAGAGATTCGCGCCGCCCCGAGGGGTCGAGCGCTTTCACCATGGGCGGATCCGAGCGGATCGCTTTCCAGAGTGGCCAGTTCGACGCGGTACAAGACCTGAGAGATTGGCGGGGAGGCTTGCTCCTTCGGTGCCGACCGGAGTCGGCTCTCCCGCGTCGCGTATTGCGGCCCGGTATTCGGTTGTGCGGTCAGCCTAGCGGTGAGGGCGGACCCTGCGCGGCGTGTCGCTTCTTCCGCTAGGTCTTCAGGTGTTCGTGACACTAAGGTGATGCCAGCACTTACAGTCGGTGCGACTCTTAGTAGGGGGCACCGGATGCCGGACGTGCAGCTCGCCGTGTCGACGGTGATCTTCGCCCTGCGGCCGCACCCGGAGACCGGAGCGAGCACCGTCTGGATCCCCGTCGTCCGGCGCATCCGCGAGCCGTTCGAGGGACTCTGGGCACTGCCCGGCGGACCGCTGCATCCGGACGAGGACCTCGCCGAGTCGGCCCGCCGCACTCTCCGCGAGACCACGGGCCTGGCTCCGCGCTATCTCGAGCAGCTCTACGCCGTCGGCGGCACCGACCGCTCCCCCGGCGAGGACCGCGTCGTGTCGATCGTCTACTGGGCGCTCGTGCGCTCCGCCGAGGCCGACGAGGCCATCGTGGGAGAGAACGTCGCCTGGCTCTGCACCGATCTGCCGCTCGAGCTCGCCTTCGACCACGGACTGATCGTCGACTACGCCCTCTGGCGCCTGCGCAACAAGATGGAGTACTCCCGCATCGCGCAGGCCTTCCTCGGCGGCGCCTTCACCCTGTCCCAGCTGAGGGAGGTCCACGAGGCCGTCCTGCAGAAGCCCCTCGACCCGGCCAACTTCCGCCGGACGATCGAGAGCTCCGGCACCGTGGTGCCCACCGGGGAGCGCCTGACGGGCACCCGCCACCGTCCCCCGCGCCTCTACCGCTACGACGAGTCGGCGGCGCTCGTCGACAACGGCCCGCTGCCCGTCTGAGCGCGCCGCCCGACTCCCCCACCCGCCTCACGAGGAGAACACCGTGACATCCGTCGACAGCACCATCCGGCTCATCGAGGGCGGCTCCACGCCCGGCGCCACCTGCGCGCCCGAGCTCGCGGAGGCCCCCTGGTCCTTCGACCTCGGCCTGCCCGCCTACGGGCCCGGCGCCTCCCAGGCCGACCCGATCCCGGCCGACGCCCCGGTCCAGGGACGTCTGCCGGAGGAGTACACGACGGCGAGCGCCGACGAGCTGCACCACCGCATCCTCGCGGCGAAGGAGACGCTCGGCGAGCGGGTCGTCGTGCTCGGGCACTTCTACCAGCGGGACGAGGTGGTGCAGTACGCCGACTACGTGGGCGACTCGTTCCAGCTGGCGAAGGCGGCGACGAGCCGGCCCGACGCCGAGGCCATCGTCTTCTGCGGCGTGCACTTCATGGCGGAGACGGCCGACATCCTCTCCGGACCGGAGCAGGCCGTGATCCTCCCGAACCTGGCGGCCGGCTGCTCGATGGCGGACATGGCCGACATCGACTCCGTCGAGGACGCCTGGGCCGAGCTCACCGAGCTCTACGGCACCGAGCCGGACGCCGACGGCCGCGTGCCGCTCGTCCCGGTCACGTACATGAACTCCTCGGCCGCGCTGAAGGCGTTCTGCGGCCGCAACGGAGGCGTGGTCTGCACCTCCTCGAACGCGGCGACCGTTCTCGAGGACGCGTTCGCGCGCGGGCAGCGGGTGCTGTTCTTCCCCGACCAGCACCTCGGCCGCAACACCGCCAAGGCGATGGGCGTGCCGCTGGAGCGGATGCCGATGTGGAACCCGCGGAAGCCGCAGGGCGGCTCCGACACCGCGACGCTCCTGGACGCGCAGGTGATCCTCTGGCACGGCTTCTGCTCGGTGCACAAGCGCTTCACGACGGCCCAGATCGCGAAGGCGCGCGCCGAGCACCCGGGCGTGCGCGTGATCGTGCACCCGGAGTGCCCGATGGCGGTCGTCGACGCGGCCGACGAGTACGGCTCGACCGACTACATCGTGAAGGCGATCCAGGCGGCACCCGCGGGATCGACCTTCGCAATCGGCACCGAGATCAACCTGGTGCAGCGCCTCGCCGTCCAGTACCCGCAGCACACGATCTTCTGCCTCGACGACGTGGTCTGCCCCTGCTCGACCATGTACCGCATCCACCCCGGCTACCTCGCCTGGGTGCTCGAGGGACTGGTCGCGGGGACGGTGCTCAACCGGATCGAGGTCGCGGAGTCGGTGCAGGCCGAGGCGCGCATCGCCCTCGAGCGGATGCTCGCGGCCGTTCCGCCCGCCGGGCCGGCGGCGGTCTGACATGGCGCGGGTCGTCGTCGTCGGCAGCGGCATCGCCGGGCTGGTCGCCGCGCTGACGGCGCAGCGCCGCCACGAGGTGCTGCTCGTCACCAAGGGCGCGCTGGCGGAGTCGTCGACGCGCGCCGCGCAGGGCGGGATCGCCGCGGTCACGGCGCCGGGCGACTCCGTGGCGCTGCACGTGGAGGACACGCTCACCGCCGGTGCGGGCCTCGCCGTGCGCTCGGCGGTCGAGGTGCTCTGCGCCGAGGGGCCGGAGGCGGTCGCGGTGCTGCAGGAGTGGGGCGTCGGCTTCGACCGCGAGGGCGGCGAGCTGGCGCGGGGACTCGAGGGCGCCCACTCGCGTCCGCGGATCCTGCACGCCGGCGGCGACGCGACGGGCGCCGCGATCGAGGCCGCTCTCGTGGCGGCGGTGCGGGCCTCGTCGGTCGAGGTGCGCGAGCACGCCGCCCTGGTCGACCTGGTGCGGGAGGGCGGCTCGGTCACGGGCGCCGACGTCCTGCACGACGGCGTGCTCGAGCGCCTGGCGGCCGACGCGGTCGTGCTGGCCACCGGAGGCGCCGGGCAGCTCTACCGGCACACCACCAATCCGTCCGTCGCGACCGGGGACGGGCTCGCCGCCGCCCTGCGGGCAGGAGCGGAGACGGCGGACCTGGAGTTCTACCAGTTCCACCCGACCACGCTCGCGCTGCCGGGCGGCTTCCTCGTCTCGGAGGCGGTGCGCGGCGAGGGCGCGGTGCTGCGCGACGCCGCGGGCGAGCGGTTCCTGGCCGGGTTGCACCCCGAGGCCGAGCTGGCGCCGCGCGACGTCGTGGCGCGCGCGATCGCGGAGCGGATGCGGCTGCAGGGCGGACTGCCCGTGCACCTGGACGCCCGGGCGATCGACTCCGAGGTGCTGGCGAAGAGGTTCCCGACGATCTCGGCGGCCTGCCGCGAGAACGGGCTCTCGCTCGCCGACGACCTGCTGCCCGTGACTCCGGCCGCACACTACTGGATGGGCGGGATCGCGACGGACCTGGACGGGCGCACCAGCCTCCCCGGGCTGCTCGCGGTCGGCGAGGTCGCCCGCACCGGCGTCCACGGCGCGAACCGCCTCGCCTCCAACAGCCTCCTCGAGGGGGTCGTGTTCGCGCGCCGCGCGGCGCTCGCCCTCGACTCCCTCTCCTGGAGCGGCGGCCCGGTCGCCCCTCCCCGCGCCGTCGTCCCGATGACGCTCGACCGGACCGCTCTCCAGGACGCGATGTGGGCGGGAGCCGGCCTCTCCCGGGACGCGGCGGGGCTCACCGCGGCGCGCGACGCACTCGTCGCCTCCGCCACGCCCGCTCCGCTCGGACTGAGGACGCTCGAGGACGCGAACCTGCTGACCTGCGCCCTCGCTCTCATCGACGCCGCGCTCGCGCGCACGCACTCCGTCGGCGCCCACCACCGGACCGACTCCCCCGACCCCGCGACGGCGAGCGCCGCCGCCCCCACCAGAGAGGCGGCCCTTCCGTGCTGACCCGCCAGAGCATCGACCGCGTCGTCACCCTCGCCCTCGAGGAGGACGCGCCCTGGGGCGACCTGACCTCCGACACCCTCCTCCCCGCGGACGCCACCGCGAGCGCCGCCCTCGTGGCCCGCGAGCCCGGCGTCTTCAGCGGCGGCGCCGTCCTCGTCGGCACGATGCGGCAGGTCGACTCCCGGATCCGCTGCTCGGTGCTCGTGGAGGACGGCGCGGTCTTCGAGGCCGGGCAGACCCTCGCCCGGATCGAGGGCCCCGCGGGCGGCGTGCTCCGCGGCGAGCGCGTCGCGCTCAACCTCGTGCAGCGGATGAGCGGCATCGCCACCCTGACGGCGCAGTACGTCGCCGCGGTGGAGGGGACGCGCGCCCGCATCGTCGACACCCGCAAGACCACGCCGGGCCTGCGCGCGCTCGAGAGGCACGCCGTCCGCAGCGGCGGCGGCCGCAACCACCGCTTCTCGCTCTCGGACGCGGTGCTGGCGAAGGACAACCACCTCGCGGTGCTCGCCGCGCGCGGGATCGACCTGACCGCGGCCCTGCGGGCGGCGCGCGCCTCGATCCCGCACACGGCGCACCTCGAGGTCGAGGTCGACCGGCTCGACCAGATCGAGCCCGCGCTGGCGGGAGGCGCGGACACGATCATGCTCGACAACTTCACCCCCGAACTGCTCCGCCGGGGCGTCGCCCTCATCGGCGGGCGGGCCGTGGTCGAGGCGAGCGGCGGCGTCGACCTCTCGACCGTGCGCGCGATCGCGGAGGCGGGGGTCGACGTGATCTCCGTCGGCGCGCTCACCCACAGCGTCCGCTCGCTCGACCTCGGCCTGGACATCGCGGTCGAGTGATCTACCTCGACCACGCCGCGACCTCGCCCGTGCGCCGCGAGGTGCTGGAGGCCATGTGGCCGTTCCTCACCGCCGAGTACGGCAATCCGTCGAGCAGCCACTCGCTCGGCGACGCCGCGGCGCGCGCGCTGGAGGCGGCGCGCGCTCACGTGGCCCGCTTCCTCGGCGGCCGCGCCTCCGAGACGCTCTTCACCTCCGGCGGCACGGAGTCGATCAACACGGCGGTCAAGGGCCTCGCGCTGGGATCGCCGCGCGGACGGCACCTGGTGATCTCGGCGCTCGAGCACGAGGCGACCGTCGAGTCGGCCGACCACCTCCGGCGCCTGCACGGCTTCGAGGTGTCGACGGCCCCCGTCGACGCGACCGGCCTGCTCGACCTCGACGCGCTCGCCGCGCTGGTCCGGCCGGACACCGCACTGGTCTCGGTGCTCGCGGCGAGCAACGAGATCGGGACGGTGCAGGACGTTCCGGCGATCGCGGCGCTCTGCCGATCGCGGGGCGTGCCGCTGCACGTGGACGCCGTCCAGGCCGCCGGCTGGCTGGACGTTGCGGGCTGGGGCGCCGACGCGGTCTCGGTCTCGGGGCACAAGCTCGGGGCGCCGAAGGGCGTGGGGGCGCTGCTGCTGCGCAGCCGGCTCCCGTTCGAGCCCCTGCTGCACGGCGGCGGCCAGGAGCGGGAGCGGCGCTCGGGCACCGAGAACGTGGCCTTCGCGGTCGCGCTCGGCACCGCGGTGCGCCTGCTCGACCCGGACCGCGCGGCGCGGGTCGGAGCCGTCCGGGACGCGTTCGCCGAGCGGGTCGCGGCCCTGGCGCCCCGGGCCGTGCCGCTGGGCTCCGCGGCGCACCGGCTCCCCTCGATCGCCGCCTACGCCGTCCCCGGGCGCAGCGGCGAGTCGACGCTCCTCGAGCTGGAGGAGCGCGGCGTCGTCGTCTCGAGCGGCTCGGCGTGCGCCGCCGGGCGCGACGAGCCCTCGCCCGCGCTGCTGGCCCTCGGCCTCGATTCCGACGTCGCCCGGACCGCCGTGCGGTTCAGCTTCGGCGAGGGCGCCACGCTCGAGGAGGCCGAGGGCGCGTCCTCCGCGCTCTCCGCGGTCCTCGCCTGAGACCTCTCGCAGCGGATCCCCGTCGATCGGGAATGTCCGGGGTGTTCGCCTCTGTTCTCCCTCCGTACCCCGCATCCGCGCCCGCGAGTCGAGCCGTCGATGCGCCCCTCACACCGATCCCCCTCACGACCGGAGAACACCTGTGACCGAGCGCAGCACCCTTCCCGCCGCGCGGCCCGCCGCACCCGCCGCCGCCACGACCCTCGAACCGCGCAGCCGCCTGGTCATCAGCCTCCTGCTGGTGTCGGCGTTCGTCGTGATCCTCAACGAGACGATCATGAGCGTGGCGCTGCCCGACCTCATGCGCGACTTCGACGTCGAGGCGCACGTGGGCCAGTGGCTCTCGACCGCCTTCATGCTCACGATGGCCGTCGTCATCCCGATCACGGGCTACCTGATCCAGCGGCTGCACACCCGCACGCTCTTCGCCGCCGCGATGATCCTCTTCAGCCTCGGCACCCTCACCGCCGCGCTCGCCCCGACCTTCGCGGTCCTCCTGGCGGCCCGCGTGGTGCAGGCCGGCGGCACGGCCATCATGATGCCGCTGCTGATGACGACCGTGATGACGCTGGTGCCCCCGGCGATCCGCGGCCGGATGATGGGCAACATCTCGATCGTCATCTCGGTGGCTCCGGCCGTCGGACCGACGATCTCGGGCGTCATCCTCAACTTCCTCGGCTGGCGCTGGATGTTCTGGATCGTGCTGCCGATCGCGATCGGCGCGCTGCTCCTGGGCCTGCGCAAGGTCGAGAACGTCACCGAGCCCCGCTCCATCCCGATCGACTCGCTCTCGGTGGTCCTCTCGGTCTTCGGCTTCGGCGGCCTCGTCTACGGACTGTCGAGCCTCGGCGAGGGCGGAGGCGCTGTCGTCGCGCCGTGGATCCCGTTCGTCGTCGCGGGCCTCGGCCTCGCGGGCTTCATCGCGCGCCAGCTGCTGCTGCAGCGCACCGACCGGGCCCTGCTGGACCTCCGGACCTTCTCCTCCGCGAACTTCACCATCGTCATCGCGATGATGGCGGTCAGCATGTCGGCGCTCTTCGGCACCCTGATCCTGCTGCCCCTCTACACGCAGAACGTGCTGGGCCTCACTCCGCTGGAGACCGGGCTGCTCCTGCTCCCCGGCGGCCTGCTGATGGGCCTGCTCGCGCCGTTCGTCGGCCGCGGCTACGACCGCTTCGGCCCGCGCGTGCTGCTCGTGCCCGGCTCCATCGTCGTCGCCGGCGCGCTGTGGGGGTACACCCTGCTCGCGGCGGACTCGTCGCCCTGGTTCGTCCTCTCGCTGCACGTGACCCTCAGCCTGGGCCTCGCCTTCGTCTTCACGCCGCTGTTCACCGCCGGCCTCGGCTCGGTGCGCCCCTCGCTCTACTCGCACGGCAGCGCGATCATCGGCACCGTGCAGCAGCTGGGCGGCGCGGCGGGCACGGCGCTGTTCGTCACCGTCCTCTCGATCCGGTCGGCGGAGCTCGCGCAGGGCGGAGCCGACCAGGCCGCCTCCTACGCCGGGGGCATCCACTCCGCGTTCCTGTGGGGCGCGTCGATCGCGACGGTCGCGATCGTGGCCGCGTTCTTCGTCCGCCGCCCGGCGGAGTCGGACGCGCCGCTCCCGATGGCGCACTGAGCCGGGCGGGCCGACCCCGCCTGTTCACCTCCGCGTCACTCCGCCTCCCTACGGTGTCGCCCCGGCCGCCGCGCTCCTGATCGCGCGGCCGGGACGGAGACGAGACGTGACCGAGACGGCCGGCCCCCAGGACGTGCTCGACGCCGGAGCGGCCACCCCGCCTCCCCGCACGCTGGTCGACGTCCTCCGCGACACCGCGGAGCGCCACCCGGACGCCTCCGCCCTGGAGGACCCGGCCGGCGCGCTCAGCTACCGGGAGCTGCTGGCCCGCACGGTGCAGCTCGCGGGCGAGCTCACCACCGCAGGGGTCCGACGCGGCGACCGCGTCGGGATCCGCATGCCCAGCGGCTCCCGCGAGCTCTACCTCGCGATCCTGGCCGTCCTCGCCGCGGGAGCCGCGTACGTCCCGGTGGACGCGGACGACCCCGAGGAGCGGGCGCGCCTCGTCTTCGGCGAGGCCGCCGTCCGCGGCGTGATCACCGGCTCCGGCCGCTTCGAGCGCACCGGCGCCGACGAGCCGGCCGCGCGCCTGTTCACCGCGAGCGCGCCGCACCCGAGCACGGCGTCGATCCCGCTGCTGCAGCCGCCCTCGCTCGAGGACGACGCCTGGATCATCTTCACCTCCGGCTCCACCGGAACCCCCAAGGGAGTGGCGGTCAGCCACCGCTCCGCCGCCGCCTTCGTCGACGCCGAGGCGCGCCTGTTCCTCCAGGCGGAGCCGCTCGGCCCCGGGGACCGCGTGCTGGCCGGTCTCTCCGTCGCGTTCGACGCGTCCTGCGAGGAGATGTGGCTCGCCTGGCGGCACGGCGCCTGCCTCGTCCCCGCTCCCCGCTCGCTGGTCCGCAGCGGCATGGACCTCGGCCCCTGGCTGACCACGCACGGCATCACCGTGGTCTCGACCGTGCCGACCCTCGCGGCGCTCTGGCCCGCGGAGTCGCTCGAGAACGTCCGCCTGCTGATCTTCGGCGGCGAGGCGTGCCCGCCGGAGCTCGGCGAGCGCCTGGCCGTCGAGGGCCGCGAGGTCTGGAACACCTACGGGCCGACCGAGGCCACCGTCGTCGCCTGCGCCGCGCCCCTCGGCGGGCCTCCCCCGGTGCGCATCGGGCTGCCGCTGGACGGCTGGCGGCTCGCCGTCGTGGACGCGGACGGGCAGCGGGTCGGCGAGGGCGAGGTCGGCGAGCTGGTCATCGGCGGGGTCGGGCTCGCGCGCTACCTCGACCCGGTCAAGGACGCCGAGAAGTACGCGCCGGCACCGCTCCTGGGCTGGGAGCGGGCCTACCGCTCCGGCGACCTGGTGCGCTTCGAGAGCGCCGGCCTGATCTTCCAGGGGCGCGCGGACGACCAGGTGAAGCTCGGCGGTCGGCGGATCGAGCTCGGCGAGGTCGAGGCGGCGCTGCAGGCGCTCCCCGGAGTCTCGGGGGCGGCGGCCGCGGTCCGCACCACGGCGGCCGGCAACCAGGTCCTCGTCGGCTACCTGGCCCTCGCCGGCGGCCGGGAGCTCGACCGCGACGCGGCGCTCGCCCGCCTGCGTGAGGAGCTGCCCGCATCCCTCGTGCCGCTGCTGGCCGTGGTCGAGGAGCTGCCGACCCGCGTCTCCGGCAAGGTCGACCGCGCCGCACTCCCCTGGCCGCTCGCCGTGGGCACGACCGAGGACGCCTCCCTCGACCCCGAGGAGGCGTGGCTCGCCGCCCTCTGGCGCGACGTGCTCGGCGTGCCGGTCGACGAGCGGGCGAACTTCTTCGACCTCGGCGGCGGCTCCCTCGCCGCCGCCCAGCTGGTCGCGCGGATCCGCGAGCGCGACCCCGAGTTCACGGTCGCCGACGTCTACGCCCACCCGCGTCTCGCGGCGATGGCCGCCGAGATCCAGAGCCGCTCGACCGGCGCTGCGGAGGTGTCCGCTCACCGCATCGCGCCGGTCCCCCTCCGGATGCGCGTGCTGCAGACCCTCCTCGGCGCACCACTGCTCGTGCTCGGCAGCGCCCGCTGGATCACTGCGATCCTGAGCGTCACCGCGGTGCTCGACCTGGTGCCGGGGTTCGGCTGGCTGCCCACCGCTCCGCTCGCCGCGCTGATCCCCGCCTTCGCGCTCTTCCTCACGCCGTTCGGGCGGATGGGGCTCACCGTCCTCGCCGCGCGCACCCTGCTGCGCGGGATCCGAGCCGGAGACCACCCGCGCGGCGGGAGCGTGCACCTCCGGCTCTGGCTGGCCGAGCAGATCGCGTTCCAGCTCAAGGCCGTGAGCCTGGCGGGCGCGCCCTGGGTCGCCTACTACGCCCGCGCGCTCGGCGCCCGCATCGCCGACGACGTCGACCTGCACTCCCTCCCTCCTCTGACCGGGATGCTCACGCTCGGGCGCGGCGCCGCGATCGAGCCCGAGGTCGACCTCTCCGGCTACTGGATCGACGGCGACGTCCTGCGCGTCGGCGCCGTCCGGGTCGGCGCGGGCAGCACGGTGGGCGCGCGCAGCACGCTCCTCCCCGGCGCCCGGATCGGCAAGCACGCGCAGATCGAGCCGGGATCGGCCGTCTTCGGGCGGGTGCCGGCCGGGCAGCGCTGGGGAGGATCCCCCGCCCAGCGGCTCGGCAGGGCGAACGCCGGGTTCCCCTCGGAGCGCCCGGCGCGCCGCCCGGGCTGGGTCTGGGCGTACGGAGCGTCCGCGGTCGGCCTCGCAGCGGTCCCGGTCCTCGCCCTCGCGGCCGGGCTCGCCGTCGTGGCCGCCGCCGTGCGCGGCTCGGCCGGCCTCGGCGCCGCGCTCGGGCCCGCTCTCGCCGCCCTCGTGCCCGCCGTCGCCGTCTCCGGAGTCGTCCTCGCCGCCCTCGTCGTCGTCCTGGTGCGCCTGCTCGGCCGGGGCGTCGAGCCGGGCACCCACCCCGTGCGCGGTCGGATCGGCTGGCAGGTCTGGTCGACGGAGCGGCTGCTCGACTCCGCGCGGGTCCTGCTCTTCCCGCTCTACTCGGGCCTGTTCACCCCGGTCTGGCTGCGGCTCCTCGGCGCGAAGGTCGGACGCGACGTCGAGGCCTCGACGGTGCTGCTCCTGCCCGCGATGACGACCATCCGCGACGGCGCGTTCCTCGCCGACGACACGCTCGTCGCCTCCTACGCGCTCGGCGGCGGCTGGATGCGGCTCGCCCGCGCCGAGATCGGCGAGCGCGCGTTCCTCGGCAACTCCGGCATGGCGGCTCCTGGTCACACCGTGCCCGCCGGCGGTCTCGTCGCCGTCCTCTCCTCCGCGCCCCGGAAGTCGAAGGCGGGCTCGTCGTGGCTCGGCTCACCGCCCGTGCGGCTGCGGCGCACCGTCGTCGAGGCGGAGTCGGCGCGCACCTTCCGCCCGGCCCGCCGACTCCGCGCGGCCCGCATCGCGTGGGAGCTCGGCCGCTTCGTCCCGGTAGTCGTCTCGGTCGCGATCGGCCTCGGCGTGGTCGCCGGACTGCTCGCGCTGATCCAGACGCTCGGGGCGGTGCTCGCCGCGCTCGTGGGAGGCGTCGTGCTGCTGGCCGCCGGGGCGGTCGCCGCGGCCGTCTCCACCGCCGCGAAGTGGATCCTGATCCAGCGGGTCGAGCCGAGCGAGCAGCCGCTGTGGTCCTCGTTCGTCTGGCGGAGCGAGCTGGCCGACGCCTTCACCGAGATGGTCGCTGCGCCCTGGTTCGCCCACGCCGCCGCGGGCACTCCGGCGCTGGTCTGGTGGCTGCGGAGCCTCGGCGCCCGGATCGGACGCGGCGTCTGGTGCGAGAGCTACTGGCTCCCCGAGGCCGATCTGATCTCGCTCGGCGACGGAGCGACCGTGAACCGGGGCTGCGTCGTGCAGACGCACCTGTTCCATGATCGAATCATGAGCATGGATCTCGTGAGCCTCGACGCCGGCGCCACCCTGGGCCCGCACAGCGTGATCCTCCCCGCCGCGCGGATCGCCGAGCACGGCACGGTCGGCCCGGCCTCGCTCGTCATGCGGGGGGAGCTCGTGCCCGCGGGCAGCCGCTGGAGCGGCAACCCGATCGGCCCGTGGCGCGAGGTGCGCGTCGCCGACTACCACGCGCCCGTCGAGTGAGCCCCGCGCTGACCGGGCTCGAGACCGCCGGCGACCCCTACGTCCCCGGCATCGGGAACACCGGCTACCGCGTCGAGTCCTACGACCTCGACCTCGAGTACCGCGTCGCCTCGAACCGCCTGGCCGGCCGGGCCGTGCTGCGGATCGTCGCGCTGCAGCCGCTCCGGCGGTTCTCCCTCGACCTCTCCCGGCTCCGCGTGGCCCGCGTCCGGATCAACGGACGCCGCGCCCGCCACGAGCAGGCGCCGCACAAGCTGCGGGTGTCCCCCGCCGAGCCGCTGGCCGCCGGCGAGAGCGTCGACGTCGAGATCGAGTACAGCGGCCACCCCGCCCCCCGCGCCACCCACTGGGGCGAGCTCGGCTGGGAGGAGCTGGAGGACGGGGTGCTCGTCGCCTCGCAGCCCTCCGGCTCCTCCACCTGGTTCCCCTGCAACGACGACGTCGCCGAGAAGGCTCCGTACCGCCTGCGCGTCACCGCCGAGGAGGGCTACGCCGTGCTCGCGAACGGGGTGCTCGTCGACTCGAGCGCCCGCTCCGGCCGCCGCACCTGGCTCTACGAGCAGCGCGAGCCCAGCGCCGCGTACCTCGCCTCGGTGCAGATCGGCCGCTACGCGATCGAGGAGCGCGTGCTCGCCGGCGTCGCGGTGACCCTCGCCCGCCCCGCCGCCCTGGCCGCTCGGGTCGCGCACGACTTCGCTCCGCTCGAGCGCATGCTCGCCCTGTTCACGCGGCTGTTCGGGCCCTACCCCTTCGCCCGCTACTGCGTCGTCGTCACGGCGGACGAGCTGGAGATCCCGCTCGAGGCGCAGGCGATGGCGGTGTTCGGCGCCAACCACGCCGACGGCCGCGGCGGCTCGGAGCGCCTCATCGCGCACGAGCTCGCGCACCAGTGGTTCGGCAACAGCGTGGGCATCGCCCGGTGGCGCCACATCTGGCTCAACGAGGGGTTCGCCTGCTACGCGGAGTGGCTGTGGTCGGAGGAGTCGGGCCGCGCCACCGCCGACGCCTGCGCCCGCCGCCACCACGCGGTGCTGCGGGCTGCGGCGCAGGATCTCGTGCTCGCCGATCCGGGGCCGGTCGCGCTCTTCGACGATCGCGTCTACAAGCGCGGCGCGCTCACCCTGCACGCGCTGCGGCTCACCGTCGGCGACGAGCCCTTCCTCCGGCTGCTGCGGGAGTGGACGTCCCGCTACGCCTCCGCCGCCGTCACCGACGAGGAGTTCCGCGAGCTCTGCACCGAGGTCCTCGGCGAGGGCGTGGACGACCTGCTCGACACCTGGCTCCTCGACGAGGAGCTGCCGCCGCTACCGTCCCGGCGCTGACACCAGCGAGTCCGCGAGCGCGTCGCCGTGCTCGCGCCGCCAGCCGATGATGGGCCCGGCGCCCGCGTCCCCCATCGGCCCGAGGGCGACGCTGACCCGCAGCGCGGGGTCCAGCTGCGGCTCGGCCAGCCGGAAGCGGACGCCGTCGATCCGCGCCTCCGCCGCGTGGTGCGACTCGTGCACGTGCACCCGGCGCGGGTCGAGCTCGAGCCCGCGGCCGTCCGCCTTCAGTGCGGCCTCGATCCGGGTCCAGTGCAGGACGGGGTCGGCGGGGCGCATCCCGCCCGTGGCGAAGGGCGCCCCGGCGATGCGCGTGATCCGCTCCCCGCGCTCGGGCGCGCCCAGCGTCGGCTCCACATCGACGCCGACCGCACCGGCGCTGCTCGCCGCGACCACGACGGCGCCCGCGCAGTGCGCGATGCTCACCGACAGCAGCTCGAGCGCGATCCCGCGTCCCTCCAGCCGCGGCCGGCCGTGCGCGCCCCCGCAGCGCGGGCAGCAGGCGACGACCCGGACCTCCGACGCGCGCGTCCCCGTGAGCTCGGCCGCGAGCATCCGCAGGAGCACCCGCCCGAAGACGAAGCGCTCGGCCGCCGACGCGGCGACCGTGCCGGCGTAGCGCTCGCGCTCCTCGTCGCTCAGCAGCGGCAGCAGCCGCTCGGCGTCCAGCGTCTGCTCGTCGAGCGCCAGCCAGCGCAGGTGCACCCCCGGCAGCTCCGCGCCGATCCCCGACTCCCCCATGTCCGTCCCCCCGGTCAGCTCGTCGCGGCGCGCTCGCCGCGCTCGTACACGTCCGCGGCCGATCCGACGATCAGCGGGTCCGGACCCAGCGGGCCCACGACCTCCTCGTCGCGTCCGTCGTAGTCGTAGAGGCTCAGCACGTAGCGCATGGCCTCGAGCCGGGCGCGCTTCTTGTCGTTGCTCTTCACGATGGTCCAGGGAGCGTCGGCGGTGTCGGTCGCCGCCATCATCGCCTCCTTGGCCGCGGTGTAGTCGCCCCACTTGTCGAGCGAGGCGAGGTCCATCGGCGAGAGCTTCCACTGGCGCACGGGGTCGATCATGCGGATCGTGAACCGGGTGCGCTGCTCCTCCGCCGAGACCGAGAACCACAGCTTCACCAGGTCGATGCCGTCGCCGACGAGCATCCGCTCGAACAGCGGCGTCTGGCGGATGAACTCGTCGTACTGCGCCGGCGTGCAGAAGCCCATCACGCGCTCCACGCCGGCCCGGTTGTACCAGGAGCGGTCGAAGAGGACGATCTCGCCGGCGGCCGGCAGGTGCGAGACGTAGCGCTGGAAGTACCACTGACCGGCCTCGCGCTCGGTCGGCTTCTCGAGCGCGACCACGCGGGCTCCGCGCGGGTTGAGGTGCTCGGTGAAGCGCTTGATTGTGCCGCCCTTGCCCGCGGCGTCGCGCCCCTCGAACACGACCACGAGTCGGCGCCCGTGCTTCTTGATCCAGTTCTGCAGCTTCAGCAGCTCGATCTGGAGGAGGCGCTTGCCCGCCTCGTACTCCTCGCGCGACATCCGTTCGTCGTAGGGGTAGCCCTCGCGCCAGGTGTCGACCTGCGTGCCGTCGCGGCGCAGGAGCACCGGATCGTCGTCGTCCTCGTCCAGCACGACGAGGTCCCGCGCGTCGGCGGGTGTGAGCGTGCGGAGCAGCTCGGGAGTGGGACGGAGGGCGTCATCGGCGGTGTCGGGCACGGAGGGACGCTAGTGCGGCCGTGCAACGCTCCGGTGAACGGCGGGTATCCCCGCGTCTGCGGGGAGGACGGTCGGACGGGCTGCCGCGCCGATCGCGGTCCCGGCCGCCGGATGCGCAGGCTGATCACGGCGGTTGTACGCAGCCGAGGCTGCAGTGCTCGATCCGGGGCGCTCCCGCGAGGATCGACCGGCTCCGCCTCGTCTCGGGACGGCGTCAGCCGGTGAACGCCGCAGGAGGCAGGTCGGTCTCGCCGCCCTCGACCGCGTCGAGCAGCCGGTCGACCACGTCCTGCGGCGCCAGACCCGCGCCGAAGCGGGGCGCGTCTCCCGCGAGCGGGTGCCGGGACAGCTCGGTCTCGGTGTGGCCGGGGCGCGCGTCGAGCAGGAGGACGCCCGCCCGCTTGTACTCGCGGGCCGAGGCCTTCACGAAGGAGTGCAGTGCCGCCTTCGAGGCGGAGTACGCGGCGAGTCCCGCGGTCGGAGCCTCCGCCACCACGCCGCTGATGGTCAGCGCGAACGGCTCGCGCCCCTCGCCCGCCGACGCTACGAGCGACGGCAGCGCGGCGGTCAGCACCCGGATCGGCGCCAGCGCGTTGACCTCGACGAGCTCCTCCAGAACGGCCGGATCGAGCTCGGCGGAGGGCCCGAAGGCCACGACGCCCGCGGCCACGACGACGCCGTCGAGGCGCCCGTGCCGCTCGAGCACCTCGGCGACCACGCGCCGGGGCTCGTCCTCCCCGCGCAGGTCGGCGACCAGGGGTGCCTCGCCGAGCGCCGCGGAGTCGCGCCCCGAGCGCACCGCGACGGCACCGCGCGCCTCCAGCGAATCGGCCAGGAGGCGGCCGAGGCCGCCCGAGGCTCCGAGGACGAGGACGACGGCACCGTCGAGACGAGTCATGTGGCGAGCCTAGACGGGTGCGCTGTCGCGGATCGGCACTACCGTCCGAGCGACCGGCCCCCTACCGTGAGGCCCATGACTCGACTGCAGAGCCGTGCCGTGCTGCACCGCCTGCTCGAGGTCCTCGAGGATCCCGCCCCCGTCACCATCGGCCACGCGCGTCACGTCCGGATGCTCGTCCGCGAGGCTCTGGAGTGGATCGCCGGCCCTCGGGCGCACGAGTCCGGTGCGTGGAGCGGCCCCGCTTCGGGAGAGCTCGCGGCCGCGCTCGCCCCCGAGGATCCCGCCGCCACGGACCCGGGTCTCTGACGCTCCCGCCCTCCTCGTAGACTCGTTCGCCGGAGGAACGGGGTGTCGATGGACGAGGGTGCGCCGGCGGGCTGGTACCGCGACGAGGCCGGTGCGGCCGAGATGCGCTGGTGGGACGGCAGGCGGTTCACCGGGGCGCGCCGCTCCGCGCAGGACAGTGCCGCGGTGGTGCGGGACGCACCCGTCGCCCCCGTCACGGAGCGCGTCGTCTACCGCCTCCCGAACGCCGACGGCGCCCCGAGCGTCGACGCCCTCGCCGAGGCCGAGCGGATCGAGGAGATCGCCGATCTGATCGGCCGCTCGCTCGAGCCGGGCGAGATCGACGAGCGGACCCTCGAGGTCGACCTGATCCCCGAGCCCGACCACCCCACCGGCCTCGACGCCGTCTCGGTCCGGGCCGGTGGCCGCGTCCTCGGCTACCTGCCGAACGCCCCCGCCCACCGGGCCGCTCTCGACCGGGTCGTGGCGAGCGGAGCCGTCCCGGTCACGACCGCGCGCCTCCGGGTCGAGCGCGGCGAGGAGGGCCTGCGGGCCGTCCTCCGCGTCGCCCTGGTCGCCCCCGAGCTGCTCGTGCCGCTCAACGAGCCGCCCGTCGAGCGCCACTCGATCCTCCCCTGGTCGCGGGGCCTGCCGGTCCTGCGCGAGGACGAGCACTTCGCCCGCCTCTCGACGGTCGTTCCGTTGAGCGGCCGCGGCCTGCTGCTGGTGACCCTGCACCCGGCCGGCGACCTCGTCGAGCTCCGTCTCGACGGCGAGCGGGTGGGCGAGCTCTCCCCCACCCTCTCGGCGGATTTCGCCCCGACCCTCCGCCACCTCGCGAGCCTCGGCCTCATCGCCGCCGCCTACGCCTCCCTCCGCGGATCCCCGCTGAAGGTCGAGCTCACGCTGCAGGCCGCGAAGGCCGCGGAGCTGCCCGCCGAGTGGGTCGACGGCCGTCCGGTCACTCTCCCCCGACTCCTCCCACCGGCCCGGACCTACACCGTCCCGCCCTCGTACACGGCGCCGCTGCGTCCCACTCCCCGCAGCTCGGAGGCGGTCTCCCGCTCGGTCCGCCGGACCGTCGCCTGGGTGGTCGTCGGCGTCTGCACCCTCGTCGGGCTGTCGAGCTGGCTGATCGGGGACGTGCTGAACTGACGGGGCGGGGCGGACGTCCGGGGATGTGACCGGCCTCGTGTCGGACTCCCGGGGTCGGCGATGCCGCACCTCCGCGCAGAAGCGCCCGGCTCGCGGATCCGGGGATCCGAGCGAACCGGGCGCCTCGAGCCGAGCGCGGCCGTCCTACACGTTGAAGCGGAACTCCACGACGCTCCAACGTCAACCACCTCAGAGCCCGATCATCCTCGTAGCACCCCGAGCTCGCCGCGGGACGGTTCTGTCGAGCCTGGAGCCGATGCGCAACGATGGCTAGCCTGACTGCATGACAGAACCCAACAGCACCGAGCCTTTGTCGCCTCGTGCCTCCGTCGATGAGAACAACGAGAACGAGGTTGTCGAACTGTTCGATATCGACGCAAATGAGGAAATTGTCGCGACAACGTACGAAATTACCTCTTACGGCGCAGATTACGACGTTGAGGGACTCATCCGCCGGATGGATAAAGGAGATATTATTGTCCCGTCCTTCGAGCCATCCCAGCCGGGCTTGGACGTCGGAGCATTTCAGCGAGGATTTGTCTGGCGCAAGACTCAGATGAGCCGGTTTATCGAGAGCCTCCTGCTTGGCCTTCCAGTGCCGGGCATCTTCTTAGTTAAGGATCGAGACAATCGCCTTCTTGTGCTTGACGGCCAGCAGCGACTTCGATCTTTACAGCACTTCTATAAAGGTTCGATCGATGACCGGACGTTTCGACTAATTGGCGTTCAACCACCGCTCGACGGGCAGTCATACAAAGACCTTCGACCAGAAGACAGACGGCGTCTTGACGATAGCATAATTCACGCCACCGTCCTTCGCGACGAGTCGACAGATGTATCTCAAAATGCCATCTACTCAATTTATGAACGGCTAAATACCGGCGGCAGCCCTTTACAACCCCAGGAGATTCGAATTGCATTGTACGAGGGATCTTTTCTGCGCGGTATAGCTCGACTGAACGAGGACAGCTCCTGGCGCAGCCTTTACGGTCCTCGCTCAACTCGCTTCCGCGATCACGAATTGATTCTTCGAACCCTCGCGCTCTATGAATGGCAAGCCAAATACCGCAAGCCACTGAAGACTTTTCTCAATCAGTATCTCGGTGACCACAGGCAGGATGCCCTGCTGTTCGACAGTGGACTCGGCCGTTTATTCCTTGACGCAGTGCGACTCATCGACGCCGAAATTGGGAAGCCGGCGTTCCGGCCAGAGAGAGCGCTGAATGTTGCGGTCGCAGACTCGGTGCTCGTGGGTGTGATGCGACGCATTGCTAGCGGTCACCCTTTCACGCAAGGGCAACTGCAATCGATGTACCGCCAGCTCATTGACGACGACGAATTTACGAATGCTACTACTTTTCGGACTTCGGATGAGGATTATGTTAACCTGCGCCTCGACCGCGCCACCACCACCTTCAAGGTTTAGACCCCAATGCCCCGGCTATACGGCGCTGACGAGGTTAGCAGTCAGCAAAAGAAGCTCGATAGCGTCTTCGCATTGATCGATGGCGCGGACGTCGGCAGCGAAGCTCGGGCTCACTACGCCCGGTATCTTTGCATTCGCCTTGCCGGATTTGCTGAACAATCTGTAAAGGACCTTGTCTCTGCGCATGCGCGGAAACAGTCGACAGCTACGGTGCATCGATTTGTCGAGGGTCGGATGGGAAAACTTTGGGGAATCAACCAGACAAAACTGAAGGAAACTCTTGATTCGCTAAACCCTGAGTGGTGGGATGCTCTTATCCAGAAACTTCCAGACGAGGTAGAGGCATTGCACAGTGTCGGTAAGCTTCGCGACAACATTTCCCATGGAGGTGACAGCGGAGTCGGCATTCCTCAGATGCAGCAATATCGCGATTCCATTGTGCGACTAGTGGCATATTTATGTGAACTCCTTGACCCGAAATAAACACTCGACACTCGGGCGCTCCGTCCAATTTTATAGCGAGGGATCGCTGTCACGAGCTGCTGAATAGGAATTGTTCTAGCCCTTGACGCGTCACTTCTCCCACCTTGAATGCCGAGTCCTGATTCAACTCACACCTAACAAGCAAAGAGACGGCGATACCTTACCGGAGCCCGCAGGCGTAAATCGAACCGGCGAGATCGTTAGTCTGCCTCAGGCCTGACCGTAACGGGCTTTTCGAGCGACCGCCAAGATTCGGAATCCCAGTACCAACCGCGCAACGACCTTGAGTGGACCACCCACAAGTCTGTGACTGAAGGGCCGAGGTTAGGCGCTACGGTAGGTAGACCGAATTGACCACCGTCGCCCTCTTCTGGCTCGATCCGCGCAAGGGGCCTAGCGATGCTAAATTGCGTGTCATCGTCAACCCAGACGAAAAGGTGACGACGCTTTGCGCCGCTTATGTGCAGCTTTTGCAAATTGTCTGACCGACCAGCCAACGCCTGGCAGAGAAGTCCGACGCTCTCATTGCTCCCTGACGCAGATCCTCCGCTGCCGAGGGAGAAGACCGCTTTATGCCGATGAGGCGATCCGTCGCGTTCCACTTCCCGCTCGCAACCAGCGACCACGCTCGCCAATTGGATGCCAAGTTGCGCAAGCCTGGCGTACGCCCCATCCAGCTCTTTGGCGCCCGAACCGCCGCCTTGCGGCCTCCGCGCAATCTGCAATGAATCAAAGCGCGACACATTGTGCTTTTCCAACAGCGCCAAATGCTTCTCCGCTAGCCGAACCGTCTTGTGAACATTCGGCTGCGTGTCCGGCGCCAGGACTATCCAGCAATTCTCAAGCACTACCGGAGGTAGGTTGCCCGGGATCTTACTTGCTCGCTCTTCTATAGTCTTGCGAAGCCGCTTCAGGGTCGCAATTCGTTCTTGCGAGGTCACCGTCGTGACCTCGATTGCCACCTCGCCGTCAAGGCTTCCTACTGGGTCAGCGCTCTGTAAATCGACCTGACCATTCGAGTCCGTGTGAATAAGTTCTATTCCGAGCACCCTTTCGGCGATTGCCAACGCATGTAACTCCTCAGGGCGCGCCTTATTCGCCATGGGATCTCCCTAGATCGAGTATGAATAAAGGACCGGCGTTGCGCCTGACGAGAAGTTGAGCCCCTAGAACACGTCACCGGGCGACGCAACGCAAGAACTCTCAAGGCACACTCGGCAGTCATAGATATAGAAATCAAGCCTTCGCGGAAAACCTGCCACGCACTGCATCGCACTCAACCCGTCGAGCCCGCCTTGTCATCCGCCCTAACGACCAGACCAGTCCTACTGCCAGCGCCGGAAGAAAGATGTGAGCAAGAATCTTCGAAGGGGCGGGAGAGGGATCACACGTTGAAGCGGAACTCCACGACGTCGCCGTCCTGCATGACGTAGTCCTTGCCCTCGATGCGGGCCTTGCCCTTCGCGCGGGCCTCGGCGATCGAGCCGGTCTCGACGAGGTCGTCGAACGAGATGATCTCGGCCTTGATGAAGCCCTTCTGGAAGTCGGTGTGGATGACACCGGCGGCCTGGGGCGCGGTCCAGCCCTTCCCGATGGTCCAGGCGCGCGTCTCCTTCGGGCCGGCCGTGAGGTACGTCTGGAGGCCCAGGGTGTCGAAGCCGATGGTCGCGAGCTGGTTGAGGCCCGACTCCGTCTGGCCGGTCGACTCGAGCATCTCGGCGGCGTCGGCCTCGTCGAGGTCGATCAGCTCGGACTCGATCTTCGCGTCGAGGAAGATCGCCTTCGCCGGCGCGACCAGGGCTGCGAGCTCTGCCTTCCGGGCGTCGTCGGTCAGCACGGCCTCGTCGACGTTGAAGACGTAGATGAAGGGCTTGGCGGTCAGCAGGCCCAGCTCGCGGATCGGCTCCAGATCGATCGAGGAGGCCGACAGCGGCTTGCCCTGGTCGAGGAACTCGCGCGCCTTCTTCGCGGTCTCGACCACGATCGGCTCGATCTTCCTCCCCTTGAGCTCCTTCTCGTAGCGGGCCTCGGCCTTCTCGAGGGTCTGGAGATCGGCGAGGACCAGCTCGGTGTTGATCGTCTCCATGTCGCTGGCGGCGTCGACCTTGCCGTCGACGTGGACGACGTCGGAGTCCTCGAAGCCGCGGATGACCTGCGCGATGGCGTCGGCCTCGCGGATGTTCGCGAGGAACTTGTTGCCCAGGCCCTCGCCCTCGGACGCGCCGCGCACGATGCCGGCGATGTCGACGAAGGAGACGGGCGCCGGGAGGATGCGCTCGGAGCCGAAGATCCCGGCGAGCACCTCGAGGCGGGAGTCGGGCAGGTTCACCACACCCACGTTCGGCTCGATCGTCGCGAACGGGTAGTTCGCCGCGAGCACCGTGTTCTTGGTCAGTGCGTTGAAGAGCGTCGACTTGCCGACGTTGGGGAGACCGACGATTGCGATAGTGAGAGCCACGGGTAAACATCCTACGGCGTGGCGGCGGAAGGGCCGGGCGGGCGGGCGGAGAGGAACGGGAGGCGCCCGGCCCGCGGCCGGCGGGTGCTCCCGGCCGCTCGGGGCGACGCGCGCGCGGCGCTCCCGGCGGCGTCGAAGGTGCGTGAGAGGCTGGAGCGTGCCCATCGACTTCACCGCCATCGACTTCGAGACCGCCAACTCGCACGGGGCCTCCGCCTGCTCCGTCGGGCTCGTCAAGGTCCGCGACGGCCGCGTCGTCGACCGCGCCGGCTGGCTCATCCGCCCGCCGTTGGGGTACGACGACTTCCTCGAGTGGAACACGCGGATCCACGGCATCCGCAAGCAC
Source organism: Rathayibacter sp. AY1F6 (assembly GCF_002932035.1). Lineage (NCBI taxonomy): Bacteria > Bacillati > Actinomycetota > Actinomycetes > Micrococcales > Microbacteriaceae > Rathayibacter > Rathayibacter sp. AY1F6. The sequence goes on from NZ_PSVD01000001.1 coordinate 330,960, forward strand.
GACGTGCACGCCGCCGCCTCCTGGGTCGACCAGTTCGCCGACCTGGCGGCCTTCGCCGGCGAGGACGTGTTCGTCGCGCACAACGCCGGCTTCGACATGGGCGTCATCCGCGCAGCCTGCGCGGCGACCTCCCTCGAGCACCCCGAGTACGACTACCTCTGCTCGCTGCAGCTCGCCCGCAAGACGTACGAGCTCGACTCCTACCGCCTCCCCGTCGTCGCCATGGCCGCGGGCTTCGAGGACTTCCGCCACCACGACGCGTCGGCCGACGCCGAGGCGTGCGCCGCGATCGTCGTGCACGCGGCCCGGCGGCACGGCGCCGCGAGCATGGCCGAGCTCGGCGAGCTGGCCGGCGTCTCCGTGAAGCGCCTGCGCCCGAAGGCCCCCGTCGCCGCCTGACGTCCGTCATGCCGAGCCGGCTCGAGACGATCGGCTCAGCCGCGGGGGTCGCCGAACCAGGTGCTGAAGATGCGCCAGAAGTTCCGGTTCCCGTAGGCCGAGCAGTCGTCGCCCTCGCCGTAGAGGTTCGCGAGCGCCGCCGCGTTCGGCTGGTACGGCGTGTAGTAGTAGAGACCCGCCGTGGCCGCGTTGGCGATCGTCACCGGGGCGGTGCCGCAGGACTCGTCCGGGGAGTAGCGGACGTCGCTGGCCGCGCCGACCGGGTACCAGTCGAAGCTCGAGTCCGGATTCCGGTAGCGCTGGAACTGCCACGCCGCTCCGTACACCTGCGCCGCGAAGCCGTAGGAGTCCGTGTCGCAGTCGGCGGTGTCCGGGCAGCCGTAGCCCGTGGCACTGCGGAACTGCCGCTCGCTCGGCTCCGGATCGGTCACGAGCGACTGCTCCTTCTGCAGCAGCACCAGGAGGACGGCCGGATTCACGCCGCACGCGCCGGCGACCGAGGTGATGATCTCCGCGGCCGGGACGTCGCGTCCGGCGGGCAGCGCGTCGCACTGCTCGTCGGCCGTGATCGCCGCGGTGTCCTCGGCGTAGTCGCGCAGGCACGGCACCGGCCCGCCAGCGCAGTCGGGGACGCGGGCGTCGAGGAACGCCTGCACCGTGAGCGGTCCGAGCGCGTCGCCGGCGAAGAAGACCTCGTCGGAGATCAGGTCGCCCGGGTCGAAGTCGGCCGCGACGGGGCCCGGCTGGAGGAAGGTCCACAGCCGGACGGTCTGCGGCTCGGACGGCACCGCTGCGAGGCGCGTGCCGTCGACGGAGCCTCCCAGCAGGAGCGCCACCAGCGCCCCGACGACGACGACCGCACCGCCCCGCCGGCGTCGGACGCCGGTCGGGGACGGTGCGGTCGGGGTCATCCCTCCACGCTAGTGGCGGGGCCGCGGGCGATCAGCCGCAGGGGGTGAGCCGCGCGACGTCCTCCGAGAGGGTGGTGGGACCGCCGAGGAGGACGACCCGCTGAGCTCCCGACTTCGCGATGTCGGTCAGGACGGCGCGGGGCACGCAGTTCGTCGGCACGGCGAACAGCGGGCTGTTCGAGTAGCCCGCCGCCGTGGCTCCGGCGAGGGCGTCGGGGAAGTTCTCGCCCGTCGCCAGGAACACGGTCTCGGCCCTCGAGAAGGCTGCCCGGTTCAGCTGCTCCGAGGTGTCGTAGCGGTCGACTCCGCCGATGCGGGTGATCGTCGGCACCGGAAGCGAGTTCTTGATCCCCTCGCTCACCGACAGGGGGCTGCCCGCGATGGTGAGGTTCTGCACCTTGAGCTTCGAGAGGATGCCCTTCGTCACGGCGTCGGCCGTGCTGCCGGTGCCGTTGACCAGGACGACGGGAGCGTTCACCGAGCCGGCTGCGGCGCTCGCGCCGAGCGCGTCCGGGAACTTCTCGCCGGTCGCCAGCCAGGCGCGCGACGAGCCGCTCGGGAACGCGCTCTGGATGATGAGCCTGGACGTGTCGTAGCGGTCCTTCCCTCCGATGCGGTCCACCGTCGGCGAGTAGGACCTCAGCTGGTTCAGCAGGCCGACGCCGACGCTCAGTGGGGAGCCGACCACGACGATCCTCGCCGGCTTGAGCCGGCTGAGCTCGTCGCGAACGGGCTGCGACATCGAGTCGCGGTCGACCAGGAGCAGCGGACCCTTCTGCTTGGCCGCGACCGGGGCGGCGCTCAGCGCGTCGGGGAAGTTCGCGCCGGTCGCGATGTAGACGACGGGGACGTTCGGGCCGAAGACGGCCTTCGAGATCGCGACGGCGGTGCCCTGGCGGTCGGTGCCGGCCAGACGCAAGACGTCGATCCCGGCCGACGTGCTCACGGACGAGCAGCCGAGATCCTTCCGGCCGGGGCCCCGGGAGTCGCCCGTGCCGACCCAGCGGTTCCAGTCGACGGAGTCGGCGGAGACGCAGACCTGGTAGGTGCCGGGTGCCGAGACGGGCGTGGTGGCGCCGAAGCCGTGGGCGCGGCCGGCGACGGAGTACTCGCCCGGGATGTCGCCGCGGTCGCCGTTCGCGGTCTGCGTGCGGACCGTGCGGGTGCCGTCGGGGCCGGTCACCGTGACCGTCGTGGTCAGCGCGGCCTGCTGCGTCGTCGGGTCGACGGCCCAGCCGGACACGCTCAGCGTGCTGCCCGAGATGCGCGGGGCGTCGACGCGTCCCGCGGGGGCGATCCCGGCGTTGGCCAGGGTGCCGTTCGGGTTCCAGTCGCTGAAGAGGTACCAGAAGTTGATGTTGCCGTAGGTCGCGCAGGCCGCGTTGCCGGAGCCGGTGAGCGCGTAGTCGTTGGGCTGGTACGGCGTGTAGTAGTAGAGGTCGGCCGTGGCCTGGTTGCGGATGGTGACCGGCGAGGAGCCGCACGCGGTGCTCGGGTAGTAGGCGACGTTCGGCGTCGTGCCCGGAGCGTAGGTGGTGAAGTTCGAGCCGGAGCCGGGCGGGTTGGCGTAGCGCTTGAACTGGCGGGCCGCGCTGTAGACCTGCGTGAAGAAGCCCGCCGAGCCGGGGTCGCACGCCGCGGTGTCCGGGCAGTTGTAGCCGGTCGCCTTGGCGTAGTCCTCGGGGCTCGGCGTCGCGTCGGTGACGAGGCTCCGCTCCTTCTGCACGAGCACGACCAGGGCGAGCGGGTTGATGCCGCAGGCCAGGCCGACGCGCGTGAAGATCGAGGCCGACGACTCGCTGCCGGAGCCCTGGTAGGCGCTGCACATCGCGTCCGCCGCCTTCGACGGAGTCGCCTGCGAGAAGTTCTTGAGGCAGGGGGCGGTGCCGGCGGTGGAGCAGCGGCTGCCCTTCTCGTTCAGGAGCGACTGCACCTGACCGGTGCTCAGCGCGTCGCCGTCGAAGAACTGGGCGTCGCTGACGATGAAGCCGGCGCGGAAGCTCTTCGTCTCCTCGGCGCTGTACTGCGTCGACTGGTCCGGGACGCCGAGGTCGGCGCGGTCGAGGGACGCGTCGAGAGCGCCGGTCTCGACCGAGACGGTCGACGGCGCGTCCTCGGCGGCGGAGGCGGAGGTGATCGGGACGAGGGCGGTGCCGAGCCCGACGGCGAGAGCGAGCGCGGCCGTGAGCAGGCGCGATGAGCGGTGGTGATTCCCCATGATCGCGAAGTCTACGAGGCGGTCGCAGGGCGTCCTGGCCCTCGTTCGGTGGTCGTGGCGCGTCGATCGCTCGATGTCGGAGGTGCGTGGTGTCATCGGCGGCATGGATCTCTCCTTCGTCCTCGGCCTGGTGGTCGGTGCGCTCCTCGCGGGAGTCGTGGCCGTCCTCCTCGCCCGCTCCCGCACGCCCGACGCCGCCCTCGCCCTCGACCTCGCGACGGCCCGCGCACGCGCGGAGGGCCTGGAGGAGCGCCACGAGGCCGTCGTCGAGCAGCACCGCGAGCACCTCGGCTCCGCCCGCGACCAGATCCGCGAGCTCCAGGAGCAGCTGCGCGTCGTCGCCGAGCGCGAGCGGCACGACGCGCGCATCCTGCAGACGCTCTCCCCCGTCGCCGAGAGCCTGCGCGGCATGCAGGAGGCGGTCGGCCGGCTCGAGCGCGAGCGCGCCGCCCAGTTCGGGGCGATCACCGAGCAGCTCGAGGGACAGCGGGCGGCGGGCGAGCAGCTGCGCTCGACGACGGAGACCCTCGCCTCCGCGCTCCGCTCCACCACGAGCCGCGGCGCCTGGGGCGAGACGCAGCTGCGGAACGTCGTCGAGGCCGCCGGGCTCACCCAGCGGGTCGACTTCGACGTGCAGTTCGGGCTCGAGGGCGAGGCGGGCCGCGGCCGCGCCGACATGGTGGTCCGCCTGCCCGGCGGCAAGGCGATCGCGGTGGACGCCAAGGTGCCGTTCGACGCGTACCTGGAGGCGAGCGCGATCCCCGCGGGCGCCGGCGGAGAGGAGGAGGCGCGGCGCGCGGGGCTCCTGCGCGCGCACGTCCGCGCCCTCCGCGGCCATGTGGACGCGCTGGCCGCCCGCTCCTACTGGACCGGTCTCCCGGCGAGCCCCGAGTTCGTCATCGCGTTCGTGCCGAGCGAGCCGCTGCTCGCGAGCGCGCTCGACGCCGACCCGAGCCTGCTCGAGTACGCGTTCCGCAAGCGCGTCGCCCTCGCCTCGCCCGTGACCCTGTGGTCGGTGCTGAAGACCGTCGCCTACACCTGGCAGCAGGACGTGCTCACCGACGACGCCAAGCGCCTGCTCGACCTCGGCAAGACGCTCTACGCCCGTCTCGGCACCCTCGCCGACCACGCCGAGGGCCTGCGCCGCTCGCTCGAGAAGACGGTCGACTCCTACAACGCCTTCGCCGGCTCGCTCGAGAGCCGCGTGCTGGTCACCGCACGCCAGTTCGACTCCCTCGACGAGTCGCGCGTCATCGCCCCGGTCGGAGGAGTCGCCTCCTCGCCGCGCCGCCTCACCGCCGTCGAGCTGCTCGCCGCGGACGACGAGTCCGAGCGGAGCGCGTAGGGTCCCGGGTCCCCGCTGAGCGAGCACCGGGCGTGCAGGCCGGGCGCGAGCGGCGCCGTCCATCCGGCTCGACACCCGGACGACCGCAGCTCGCGACGGCGCTCCACCTCCGCGGCTCGGCGGAGGAGCGCCCGCGAGGCGTCTCGAGACCCGCCGCGGCCCCGCCCGCTCGCCTCGGTGACCGAGGCCGGTGTCCTTCCGCGTCCTGCACGCCGAGACGCCGCCGTCCTCGACGAGTGCGCCGTCAGCGGGGCGGCGCCTCGGCAGCAGTGCGGCGTCTCTGAGAGAGCGTGACGGCCTAGACCCACTTCTCCGCGAGGTGCTGGGCGGTCACGCGGCGGATGGTGCCCGAGCGGGAGCGCAGCACGATGGACTCCGTCGTGATGACGTGGCCCTCCTTGCGCACGCCCTTCACGAGCCCGCCGTTCGTCACTCCGGTCGCGACGAAGTAGGTGTTGTCGCTGCGGACGAGGTCGTTGGCGTGGAGGACGCGGTCGAGGTCGTGCCCGGCGTCGATGGCACGCTGGCGCTCGTCGTCGTCCTTCGGGCGGAGGATGCCCTGGATGACTCCCCCGAGCGCGCGGATGGCGCAGGCCGTGATGATGCCCTCGGGCGTGCCTCCGGTGCCGACGCACATGTCGAGTCGGGAGTCGTGGCGAGCGGCGTTGATGCCGCCCGCGACGTCGCCGTCGAGCAGGAGGCGCGTGCCGGCTCCGGCCGCACGGATGTCCTCGATCAGCTGAGCGTGGCGCGGGCGGTCGAGCACCGCGATGCGCATCTCCTCGACGGGCTTGCGCTTGGCGCGGGCCAGGGCGCGGATGTTCTCGCCGATCGGGCGCTGGATGTCGATGATCCCGACGCCCTCGGGCCCGGTGACGATCTTCTCCATGTAGAACACGGCGGAGGGGTCGAACATCGCGCCGCGGTCGGCGACGGCGATCATCGAGAGCGCGTTCTGGCGCCCGGCGGCGGTCAGCGAGGTGCCGTCGATCGGGTCGACGGCGATGTCGGCGGCGGGCCCCGAGCCGTTGCCGACGTGCTCGCCGTTGAAGAGCATGGGCGCGTTGTCCTTCTCGCCCTCGCCGATCACGACGACTCCGTCGAAGTTCACGGTCCCGAGGAAGGTGCGCATGGCATCGACCGCTGCGCCGTCGGCGGCGTTCTTGTCGCCCTTGCCGATGAAGGGCACGGCGCGGATCGCGGCGGCCTCGGTGGCGCGGACGAGCTCCATGCCGAGGTTGCGGTCGGGGTGGAGGTAGAGCGAGTCGTTGTCGATCACAGAGCGGAGTCCTTCGTCGTCGAGTTCGTGCACGTCGTCGCAGGACCCGCGGAGCGGATCCCCATCCCTGCCCGAAGCCTAGTCCAGGGCCCTCCACGGGCGGAGGGACCGCGGAGGGGCGCCTCGCTAGACTCGTCCGCGACGCGGGCCTCGCCCGACCCCCCTTCGTTCATCCGTCAAAGGAGATGCCATGCCCGTCGCTACCCCGGACCAGTACGCAGAGATGCTCGACAAGGCGAAGGCGGGCGGCTTCGCCTACCCGGCGTTCAACGTCTCGTCGTCGCAGACGATCAACGCGGTCCTCCAGGGCCTCACCGAGGCGGGCTCGGACGGCATCATCCAGGTCACCACCGGAGGCGCGGACTACTTCGCCGGCCACACCGTGAAGAACCGCGCGGCAGGCGCGATCGCCTTCGCGAGGTTCGCGACCGAGGTCGCCAAGAACTACCCGGTCACGGTCGCGCTCCACACCGACCACTGCCCGCAGAACGCGCTCGAGGGCTTCGTCTACCCGCTGATCGCCGCCTCCGAGGAGGAGGTCAAGGCCGGTCGCGAGCCGCTGTTCCAGTCGCACATGTGGGACGGCTCCGCGATCCCGCTCGACGAGAACCTCGCCATCGCGAAGGAGATCCTCCCGCGCGTCAAGAACATCAACGCCATCCTCGAGGTCGAGATCGGTGTCGTCGGCGGCGAGGAGGACGGCGTCTCGCACGACATCAACGAGCACCTCTACACCACGCTCGACGACGCGATCGCGACCGTCGAGGCCCTCGGCTTCGGCGAGCAGGGCCGCTACATGGCCGCCCTGACCTTCGGCAACGTCCACGGCGTCTACAAGCCGGGCAACGTCCGCCTGCGCCCGGAGCTGCTCCGCGAGATCCAGGACGGCCTGCAGGCGAAGTACGGCACCGGCGCGCTCCCCCTCGATCTCGTCTTCCACGGCGGCTCGGGCTCGACCGACGAGGAGATCGCCGAGGCGGTCCGCAACGGCGTCGTCAAGATGAACATCGACACCGACACGCAGTACGCGTTCAGCCGCTCCGTCGCGGACACCGTGCTGAAGAACTACGACGGCTTCCTCAAGGTCGACGGCGAGGTCGGCAACAAGAAGGTCTACGACCCGCGCTCGTGGGGCAAGATCGCCGAGACCGCGATGGCCGCGCGCGTCGCCGAGGCGACCCGTCAGCTCGGCTCGGCCGGGAACTCCGGGAAGTAGGGCACCGCTCCGTGACGAACGCACACGATCAGCCGGGCGACAGGCGTCCGGAGCCGCAGTACGGCGAGTACGCGCCGCCCGGCTGGTCGTGGCAGCCGCCGGAGGACGCCGTGGTCGTCCCCGACCCACGGGGGTCGGAGACCGATCCGAGGCCCGCGACCGCTCCGGCCGCGAAGCCGGTCGCGCATCCCGTCGACCGCCTGCTCACGATCGTGCTGCTCGCGCTCGGCGTGTTCTTCGCCGTGCCGACGCTGCTCGACCCCTCGAGCTTCGCGACGACCCTCCAGGAGCTCTACCGCTCCCAGGGCATCGGCACCTACGCGTCGCCGGAGCTCGCACGGATCCTCGGCGTCGTGGTGGCGCTCGCGCAGTCGCTGATCGTCGCCTTCGCGGTGTGGATCTCGATCCGGCGGCTCCGCGCCGGCAAGCGCGCCGTGCTCGTCCCGATCCTCGGGATCGCGGCGACCGTGCTGCTCTCCCTGATCGTCGCGGCGATCGCCATCCTGGGCGACCCGACGTTCGCGGAGTACGTCACGCGCATGTCGGGCTCGCAGGGCGGCGCCGGCACCGACGTCTAGCGTCGATCCCCGTTCCACCGCACACGGAAGAGGCCGCCGCTCCCGAGGGAGGGCGGCCTCTTCCGTGTCCGGGCCGGAACGCTCTAGGCGCCCGCTCCCGCGCTGATGCGTCCACCGACGCCGCGGGCGTCGCGCTTGCCGGCGACGTCCTTGCGCAGCTCCTTGGGGAGCGAGAACATCAGGTCCTCCTCCGCCGTCTTGACCTCCTCGACATCGCCGTAACCGGCGGCGGCGAGGTCGTCGAGGACCTCCTGGACGAGCACCTCGGGCACCGAGGCGCCGCTGGTGACGCCGACGGTGCGGATGCCCTCGAGCCACTCCTGCTTGATCTCGCTCGCGTAGTCGACCCGGTAGGCGGCCTTCGCGCCGTACTCGAGGGCGACCTCGACGAGGCGCACGGAGTTGGAGGAGTTCGCGGAGCCGACGACGATGACCAGCTCGGCGCCCGCGGCGACCTTCTTGATCGCGACCTGGCGGTTCTGCGTGGCGTAGCAGATGTCGTCGCTCGGCGGGTCCTGCAGGTTGGGGAAGCGCTCGCGGAGACGGCGCACCGTCTCCATCGTCTCGTCGACCGAGAGCGTCGTCTGCGAGAGCCAGACGACCTTGTCCGGGTCCTTCACGACGATGTTCGGCACGTCGTCGGGGCTGCCGACGAGGGTGACGTGATCGGGAGCCTCGCCCGCGGTGCCCTCGACCTCTTCGTGGCCCTCGTGGCCGATGAGGAGGATCTCGAAGTCGTCGCGCGCGAAGCGGACGGCCTCGCGGTGCACCTTCGTCACCAGGGGGCAGGTCGCGTCGATCGCCTGGAGACCGCGGTCGGCCGCGCCCTGGACGACGGCCGGTGAGACGCCGTGCGCGCTGAAGACGATGTGCGATCCCTCGGGCACCTCGTCGACCTCGTCGACGAAGATGGCCCCCTGGCTCTCGAGCGTGGAGACGACGTGCACGTTGTGCACGATCTGCTTGCGCACGTAGACCGGGGCACCGTAGTGCTCGATGGCCTTCTCGACGGCGACGACCGCGCGGTCGACTCCGGCGCAGTAGCCGCGGGGCGCGGCGAGGAGGACGCGCTTGCGGCCCTCGACGGGGACGTCGCGCAGACGCCCTGTGGCGCGGGGCATGCGCGGCATGGGCAGGCTGATCGGGACTTGGCTCACCCCCTGATTCTACGTGGTGCATCCTGTGCCCGGGCCGTCCCGGTGTCGGACCCGTCCCGTACCGTTGTCGTCGCGGGAGGGCACTCCCGCTCCCCCCGTCCCTCCGAGCAGAGGCAGCGATGACCGACGCCCCACCCACCGCCGACGCACCCTGGCCGGTCGGCCTGCTCGCCAGCAAGATCAAGGGCTGGATCGAGCGCCTCGGCACCGCGTGGGTCGAGGGCGAGATCACCCAGTGGGGCGCGTCCGGCGGCAACGTCTACGGAAAGCTGAAGGACCTGTCCGGAGACGCGACGGTCGGTTTCACCGTCTGGTCGTCGGTGCGGAGCCGCCTCCCGGCCGACCTCAAGCAGGGCGATCGGGTCATCGCGCTGGTGAAGCCCAACTACTGGGTCAAGGGCGGCACGCTCTCGATGCAGGTCTTCGAGATGCGCCACGTCGGCCTGGGCGGTCTGCTGGAGAAGCTCGAGCGGCTCCGCCGGCAGCTGGCGTCGGAGGGGCTGTTCGACGCCTCCCGCAAGAAGCCGCTGCCGTTCCTCCCGCACGGCGTGGGCCTCATCACCGGCAAGGACTCGGACGCCGAGAAGGACGTGCTGCGGAACGCGCAGCTGCGCTGGCCGGCGGTGCGCTTCCGGGTGGTCCACTCGGCCGTGCAGGGCGACCGGACGGTCCCGGAGGTGCTCTCGGCCCTGCGGACCCTCGAGGCCGACGACAGCATCGACGTGATCGTGATCGCCCGCGGAGGCGGCGACTTCCAGAACCTGCTCGGCTTCAGCGACGAGGCGCTCGTGCGCGCCGTCGCCGCCTGCTCCACTCCGGTCGTCAGCGCGATCGGCCACGAGGCCGACCGCCCGCTTCTCGACGACGTCGCCGACCTGCGCGCCTCCACTCCCACCGACGCCGCGAAGAGGGTCGTGCCCGACGTCTCCGACGAGCTGCTGCGCGTGCAGCAGGCCCGGCTGCGGATGACCGGCCGCGTGAGCGGGCTCGTCTCGCACGAGATCGACCGGCTCTCGCAGCTGCGCTCGCGGCCGGTGCTCGCCCAGCCGCACGTGCTGGTCGACCGGCACTCCGAGGAGCTGACCCGCTGGGTCGCGCGCGGCGCCGAGCTGGTGGACCGCCGCCTCGAGCGCGCGCACCTCGAGGTCGAGCGCCTGCACGGCCACCTGCGCGCCCTCTCCCCCCAGCACACCCTCGACCGCGGCTACGCGATCGTCCAGAACGCGGCCGGGCACGTCGTCCGGGCGCCCGGCGACGCACCGGCCGGCGGCGCACTCGTCCTCACGCTCGCGGTGGGGGCCGTCGGCGCCCGCTCCGAGGGGCCCACCGGCGATCCCGCCGGCCGGTCCTGAGCCCGCCGCGCCACCCGTCCCCCCTCAGCCCCGATCGATAGGATCAGACCCATGCCCGACTCCCCCGACGCCCCGGCGACCGACTCCGACGTCTCGGGATTCTCCTACGAGCAGGCGCGCGACGAGCTCGTCCGCGTCGTGTCCGAGCTCGAGCAGGGCAGCTCCACCCTCGAGCGCTCGCTCGCCCTGTGGGAGCGCGGCGAGGCCCTCGCCGCCCGCTGCGAGGAGTGGCTGATCGGAGCACGCGCCCGGCTGGACGCGGCCCGCTCCGGAGGGGCGGCCGCCGGATGAGCCGCGCGAAGCCCGCGCGGGTCGTCGCCGAGCTCGGGCGCCCGGAGACGGCCGCCGAGACGGCCGCCCGCAAGGCCGAGAACTCCCGGCTCTACCGTCAGCGCAAGACGGTCAACAACCTCGTCTTCTCGCTGCTCGCGACCGTCGGCGCCGTGGCGCTCATCGTCCTGCTCGTCCCCCGCGGCGACACCGTGGAGCTCTCCTCGGTCGACGTCCCCCGCGTCGCCGCGCAGGTCCAGCTGGGCGAGGAGCAGACGCTCGCCGTGCCCTCCCTGCCCGAGGGCTGGAAGGCCAACGCGGCCGAGCTCCGCCGCGAGAACGGCACCGACTACTGGTACGTCGGCCTGATCACCCCGAAGGCGGGCTACATCGGCCTGAGCCAGGGGCTCGACGCGGACGCGGCCTGGGTCGCGACGCAGCTCGACCGCCGGGCTGCGACCGGCGTCGAGACGATCGACGGCCGCGACTGGACCGTCTACGACCACCGCGACTCCGGCGACGACACCGGCAACACGCCCTACGCACTCGAAACGACGGAGGGCTCCAGCACCTACCTCGTCTACGGCACGGCCCCGACGGACGAGATCCGCCTGGTCGTGGACGCCATCACCCCGCAGATCGGCCAGGAGGAGTCCCGATGAGCCTCGGAACCAGCAGCACCGTCCCCCGCGAGTCCCGCCCGCCGGCGTGGGTCTGGAAGGAGATGCTCCGCGGCAACCAGCGCTTCGTCGCCGGCGAGCCCCGCCACCCCCGCCAGGACGTCGAGCGCCGCGCCGAGCTCGCCGCCGCGCAGGCCCCGCTCGCTGCGCTCTTCGGCTGCAGCGACTCCCGCCTCGCGGCCGAGATCATCTTCGACCTGGGGCTCGGCGACCTCTTCGTCGTCCGCAACGCCGGCCAGGTGATCGCCGACTCCATCATCGGCTCGCTGGAGTACGGCGTCGCCGTCCTCGGCGTGAAGGTGCTGCTCGTGCTCGGCCACGACGAGTGCGGAGCGGTCCGGGCGGCGATCCAGTCGCAGGCGCCCGGCGCCGAGCGGCTCCCCCCGCACATCGAGCACCTGATCGAGCCGATCATCCCCGCGGTGCGCCGCCTCGTGGGCGCTCAGCCGGACGGCCGCGTGCTCGTCGACCCGTCAGCGACCGACGCGCTGGCCGTCGGCCGCGAGCACCTGCGCGACACGGTCGCCGAGCTGCTCCAGCGCTCCCCGCTGATCGCCGACGCTGTCGCGACCGGGCGGCTCGCCCTCGTCGGCGCCAACTACCGGCTCTCGGACGGCACCGTGATGTCCGATGTCGTGCTCGGCATCGATCCGCCCGAGCTCAGCCCCTACGTCTCCGAGCTGGAGCGCGACTCCGGCTCGGCCTCCTCCGCCGCCGCTCCGAGCGCGGTGGGATCGGATCCCGCGTGAGCGGCTCCGGACAGCACAGCACCAACCGATCAGACAAGGACGAACACAGCGTGGTGGATCACTCCCCGACCGACGACTCCGGCGACTTCCGCATCGAGCACGACACGATGGGCGAGGTGCGGGTCCCCCGCGACGCCCTCTACGCCGCGCAGACCCAGCGGGCGGTCGAGAACTTCCCGATCTCGGGTGCGGGCCTCGAGCCGGCCCAGATCGCGGCCCTCGCCCGCATCAAGAAGGCGGCGGCGCTGGCCAACGCCGAGCTGGGCGTGCTCGACGCCGACATCGCCACGGCGATCGCCGACGCGGCCGACCTCGTCGTCGGGGGCGGCTACGACGCGCACTTCCCGATCGATGTCTACCAGACCGGCTCGGGCACGTCCTCGAACATGAACATGAACGAGGTGCTGGGCTCGCTGGCGACCACGGCCCTCGGCCGCACCGTGCACCCGAACGACCACGTCAACGCCTCGCAGTCCTCCAACGACGTGTTCCCCACCTCGGTCCACGTCGCCGTCACCGGCGCGCTGATCGAGTCGCTGATCCCCTCGCTCGAGCAGCTCGCCGAGTCGCTCGAGGTCAAGGCGGAGCAGTGGGCCGAGGTCGTCAAGGCCGGCCGCACCCACCTGATGGACGCCACCCCGGTCACGCTCGGCCAGGAGTTCGGCGGCTACGCCGCGCAGATCCGCCTCGGCATCGAGCGCGTGCAGTCGGCGCTCCCCCGCGTCGCCGAGGTCCCGCTCGGCGGCACCGCGGTCGGCACCGGGATCAACACCCCCGCCGGCTTCCCGCAGAAGGTCATCGCGCGCCTCGCGGAGGAGACGGGCCTTCCCGTCACCGAGGCCCGCAACCACTTCGAGGCCCAGGGCGCGCGGGACGCGCTGGTCGAGGCCTCCGGAGCGCTGCGCGTGCTCGCGGTGAGCCTGACCAAGATCAACAACGACCTCCGCTGGATGGGCTCCGGCCCCAACACCGGTCTCGGAGAGCTGCGGATCCCCGACCTCCAGCCCGGATCCTCGATCATGCCCGGCAAGGTGAACCCGGTGATCCCGGAGGCCGTCCTCATGGTCTGCGCGCGCGTGATCGGCAACGACGCCACCATCGCCTGGGCCGGCGCCTCGGGCGCCTTCGAGCTCAACGTCGCGATCCCCGTCATGGGGACGGCGCTGCTGGAGTCGATCCGCCTGCTCGCGAACTCCGCCGTGCTGCTCGCCGACAAGACCGTCGACGGCCTCGAGGCCGACGTCGAGCACGCCCGCGCCCTCGCCGAGTCCTCCCCCTCGATCGTCACGCCGCTCAACAAGGTGATCGGCTACGAGGCCGCCGCCAAGGTCGCGAAGAACTCGGTCGCCAAGGGGATCACCGTCCGCGAGTCGGTCGTGGACCTCGGCTTCGTCGAGCGCGGCGAGGTGACGGAGGAGCAGCTCGACAGCGCCCTCGACGTCATGTCGATGACCCGCCCCGGCTGAACCCGGCCCTCCGACGGCCCGTCCCTGCGCTCGGCGCGGAGACGGGCCGTCAGAGCACCAGCCAGAACCCGGTGAGCAGGAACGGTCCGAACGCGACCCGCCCGCGGACGCGCAGCACGAGCACCCACAGCCCGGCCACCGCGAAGCCGACAGCGGGCGCGGCGACAACGTGCTCGGGTCCGAGAGCCGCGAGCGGCGGTGCGAGGGCCGCCTGGAGCTTCACGTCGCCGAGGCCCAGCCCGCCCGCCACGTGCAGCACGCCCAGGCACAGCACCGTCGCGAGGACGGCGACAAGCGTCCCCTCCGTGGGCGCGAGGACGGCTCCGACCGCCAGCAGCGGGAGCGTGACCGCGTTCGGGAGCCGGTGCCCGCGCACGTCCGCCAGCACCAGCGGCACGCTCGCGAGCGCCACCGGGATGAGGCCGGGCGCCCGATCGAGGTGCGGGGCCCCGATCAGGAGGAGCACCAGGGCGCCGAGGAGCAGGGCGGCCCGGTCGAGCAGAGATCCGCGGAGCATCCGCCGAGACTAGGGGGCGACGCCCTCGGGGCGTCGGAGTTCTCCACAGGGCGGCCCGCCGGCGTGCTCGGGCGGCGGCGGGTCCCATCCCGGCCTCAGTCGTGCGGCGGCAGCGGTCCCAGCAGGAGCGACGCCCAGGCGCCGTGCGCCGACGCGTCGTCGGAGGGGTGGAACTGCCCGGCGAGCACGTCGCGGTAGAGGCGGCCGAGCTCCGACCTGCGCTGGTACGCCGACCCGCCCGCGATCCGGACGGCGCTCTCGACCACGCGGAGCGCTCCCTCCGTGGTGCGGATCTTCACCCCGACCAGCGAGGGGAACCAGCGCGCGCCGCGGTCGACGAGCGCGTCCACGTCGGCCGCCGCCGTGCGCAGGGGCGCCTCGAGCCCGTCGAGCAGCATCCCGGTCTCAGCCACCCGGTGCCGCACCTCGGGGTCCTCCGCCAGTGGCCGCCCTCCCGCCCGGAGGGAGGTCCGTCGGCGGACGGAGGCGACGGCGAGCTCGAGCGCGCGCTGCGCGACACCGAGGTAGACCGAGGAGATCAGCAGCTCGAAGGCCGCGAAGACGGCGAAGACGAAGGGGTCGGCGGTCGGTCCGACGGGCAGCGAGCGGATCATCCGCTCGGCCGGGACGACGACGCCGTCGAGCACCGTCGTGCGGCTCTGGGTCGCCCGCATGCCGAGCGTGTCCCAGTCGTCGCGGACCTCGAGCCCGGCGACCGGCGAGTCCGGGCGCTCACGGTGCACGAAGCCGTGCACGAGCCGCGGCTCCGACCCGCTGTCGTCGCGGCCGAACACGCCGAGCCGCGTCCAGGCGGGCGCGAGGGAGGTGAAGACCTTCGTGCCGGTGAAGCGGTAGCCGCCGTCCCCGAGCGGCTCCGCCCGCGTCAGCGAGTCCGAGAGCACCAGGTCGTTGCCCGCCTCGCTGTTGCCGAAGGCGAAGACGTGACCCGTCGCGGCGTCGACGAGAACCGAGCGGAGGGAGTCGTCGCCCCGCTCGAGCAGGAGTCGCGCGATCCCGGTCCAGACCAGGTGCATGTTGACGGCGAGCGCGGTCGCGGGCGCGGCCGTCGCGAGGCGCGTCTGCTCGGCGGCCGCCTGCTCCAGGCCGAGGCCGGCACCGCCGAGCTCCTCGGGGACGAGCAGCGCCAGGTACCCGATCGAGCGCAGCTCCTCCAGGTCGTCCGCGCAGAACGCGTTGCGCTCGTCGTAGTCGGCCGCGCGGGTGCGGAAGCGCTCGAGGAGCGCATCGTCGAGGATGCTCACCCGTCCACGCTACGCCCCGGTGCCCTGCAGGGACGCGCCCGGCCCGGGGATCCTCGGATCCCACGGGCCGGACGCACGGCGAGCCCGTCAGGCGAGCTCGTTCGACTCCAGCATCTCGGTGACCAGAGCGGCGATCGCCGAGCGCTCGGAGCGGGTCAGCGTGACGTGCGCGAACAGCGGGTGGCCCTTCAGCGTCTCGATCACGGAGGCGACCCCGTCGTGCCGGCCGACCCGGAGGTTGTCGCGCTGCGCCACGTCGTGGGTCAGCACCACCCGGGAGTTCTGCCCGACCCGCGAGAGCACCGTGAGCAGGACGTTCCGCTCCAGCGACTGCGCCTCGTCGACGATCACGAACGCGTCGTGCAGCGAGCGCCCGCGGATGTGCGTGAGCGGCAGCACCTCGAGCATCCCGCGCTCGATCACCTCGTCGAGCACGTTCTGCGACACCAGCGCCCCGAGCGTGTCGAAGACCGCCTGCGCCCAGGGGTTCATCTTCTCGGCCGCGTCGCCGGGCAGGAAGCCGAGGTCCTGGCCGCCCACCGCGTAGAGCGGCCGGAAGACCATGATCTTCTTGTGCTGGCGCTTCTCCAGCACCGCCTCCAGGCCCGCGCAGAGCGCCAGCGCCGACTTGCCGGTGCCGGCCCGGCCGCCGAGCGAGACGATGCCGACCTCCGGGTCGAGCAGCAGGTCGATCGCGAGCCGCTGCTCCGCCGACCGCCCGTGCAGGCCGAACACGTCCTTGTCGCCGCGGACCAGCGTGATCTGCCGCTTGCCGGTGACCCTCGCGAGAGCGGAGCCGCGGTCGGAGTGGACGACGAGTCCGGTGTTGACCGGGATGTCGGCCACGACGTCCGTGAAGAGCCGCTCGCGGTCGTAGAGCTCGCTCATCGCGTCGCCGCCGAGCGTCACGTCGTCCATGCCGGTCCAGCCGGACTCGGGGGCCTGCTCGGCCAGGTACTCCTCCGCGGCGAGGCCGATGGAGGCGGCCTTCACGCGCATCGGCATGTCCTTGGACACGACGGTGACCGCGGCGCCCTCGCTCTGCAGGTTGAGCGCGACGGCGAGGATCCTCGCGTCGTTGTCGCCCATCTGGAGCCCGCTCGGCAGCACCGACATGTTCGAGTGGTTGAGCTCGACGCGGAGCGTGCCGCCGCGGCCGACGGCGATGGGGAAGTCGAGGCGCTCGTGCTGCACGCGCAGCTCGTCGAGGCGGCGCAGGGCCTGCCGGGCGAAGTAGCCGATCTCGGGATCGTTGCGCTTGCCCTCGAGCTCGCTGATGACGACGATCGGCAGCACGACGGCGTGCTCCGCGAACCGGAACATCGAGGACGGATCCGACAGCAGCACCGAGGTGTCCAGGACATAGGTGCGGAGGAGCTGATCGGCCGGATCCGAGGAGCCGTGCTGGACACGGCGGTGGACGCCGCCCTGCGTCCCGGTCTGCGGATCCATGCCCTGGGGAACTGTCACGACGACTCTCCACACTCCGGGGGCCGGAGCCCCCGGCTCATGTCCTCGAGCCGGCCTCATCGGTGCGTGTCGTGCACCGCGCAGTGTCCCTTCGGCGTCTGCGCGATGTCGAGCCGTACTTCTGTGGCCGTCTCGACCAGGCGCTGTACCTGATGACTCGAACCTAACCCGGCGAATGACATCCGTGTGCTTCTCACCGCTACGAATGTGTAACCAGTGTGTGAACGCGCGGAATCCGGCCTAGTAGTCGATGCTCGTGGCCGACGAGATCAGGGCGGCGCGGAGCAGCGCGAGGGTCGCGTCGGTGGTGCCGGCGTGCGCGCTGAAGCGGATGGTGCTCGGACGCAGGCGCGCGGTGACGCCGTGCGCGGCGAGGGAGGCCGCCAGCGGGGCCAGCTCCTCCGGCTCCGGCTCGACGACCACGATGCCGGCGCGCTCGTGCTCGCCGCGGGAGCCCACGACCGCCAGCCCGAACTCGTCCGCGAGGTCGACGATCGCGCTGACCCGCTCCGCCACGAGCGCGGCGATCGTCGACTGCCCGACCGCGGCGACCTCCTCCAGCGCCGACGCGAGCCGGGCCTGGGCGATCGGGTCCGGGTTGCTGATGCTGAAGGCGCGGGCGTCGCCGCGCGGCGGAGCCACCTCGTCCCACGGCTCCGCCTGCTCCGATCCCGTCCAGCCGGAGAGCACCGGGGTCAGCCGCGACAGCGCCCGCTCGCTGAGCGCGAGGAAGCCCGTCCCCCAGCCGGCGCGGAGCCACTTCTGGCCGCCGGTGACGACCACGTCCGCCAGCTCGTAGGGCGCGTCGACGACGCCGAAGCCCTGGATCGCGTCGAGGACGAGCATCCGGTCGCCGATCACGTCGCGGATCGCCGCGACGTCCGCGAGGTAGCCGGTGCGGGAGTCGACCAGGCTCACCGCGACGGTCGTCACGTCGTCCGTGAGCTGCTCGCGGACCGCCTCCGGCGTCACCCGTCCCTGCTCGGTCCGCAGCCAGCGGGGCTCCACCGAGCCGAGAGCCTGCGCCGAGCGCACCGCCGCGAACGGCAGGCTCGGGAACTCCGCGGCCGACAGCAGCACCGCGCCCGAGGCGCCGAACAGCGCGTGCAGGAGGCCGGTCGAGGTGTTGGGCTGGAAGACGACGCTGTCGGCGGGGACGCGCACGAGCGCCACCGCCGCCTCCCGGACGCGCTCGTCCTGCCGGAACAGCTCGTCGAGGGTGCCGCTGCGCGCGCGCACCAGCAGCTCGACGGCCGCGTCCTGCTCGGCGGCGACGGTCGCCGAGAGCGGGCCCACCCGGCCGAAGTCGAGGTACCCGGTCTCCTCGCCGAAACCGGCGAGGTAGTCCTCGGTCGTGGTGGAGGTGGCCTCGTTCGAGCTCATGCCGGCCCTTCCGGTCGGTGGTGCGGCAGGAGCCGCGAGGTCAGCTGCCGAAGCGGCGGTGCCGTCCGGCGTAGTCGCGGAGCGCGCGGAGGAAGTCGACCTCGCGGATGTCGGGGCCGAGCGCCTCCATGAAGTAGAACTCGCTGTGCGCGCTCTGCCAGAGCATGAAGTCGGAGAGGCGCTGCTCCCCCGAGGTGCGGATGACCAGATCGGGGTCGGGCTGCCCGCTGGTGTACAGGTGCTCGCCGATGAGCTCCGGGGTCAGCAGGCCCGCGACGTCCTCGATGGAGGAGCCGCGCTTGCCGTGCTCCTCCAGGATGCTCCGCACGGCCTGGGCGATCTCGTGCCGCCCGCCGTAGCCGACCGCGAGGTTGACGTGCAGGCCCGTGTGGGAGGCGGTGCGCGCCTCCGCCGTGTCGAGCGCGGCCACGAGCGAGGGCGGGAGGCCCTCGTCGGAGCCGACGTGCTGCACGCGCCAGTCGGGCTGCTGCGAGACCTCCTCGGCGAGGTCGGCGATGATCGCGATCAGCTCGGTCAGCTCGCTGCTGTCGCGGCCGACGAGGTTGTCCTGCGAGAGCAGGTAGAGGGTGACGTGGCGCACACCGAGCTCGTCGCACCACTGCAGGAACTCGTGCACCTTGGCGGCTCCGGCCCGGTGGCCGTGCGCGGCGGTCTCGAGGGCCCGCTGCCGCGCCCAGCGCCGGTTGCCGTCGATGATCATCGCGACGTGGTTCGGCAGGGAGTCGGGGGGAAGGCTCGAGCGGAGGCGCTTCTTGTAGACGCCGTAGAGGAGGTCCCTTCCCACAGGCAGTCTCGGCTTCGGCACAGTGACACGGTAGTCGACCCGGGGCGCTCCTCGAAGCCCGGCGGCGCTCGGCGTCGGCCCGGGACGGCGTCGTAGTCTGTCCGGCATGAGCCAGCGGCCAACGCCTCCCCCGTCCGATCCCCGCGCCCGCACCGACCGCGGCGGAGACGCCGTCGGAGCGGACGGCCCGGACCTGCCCGCCCTCCCCCTCATCGAGGACGCGATCGAGCACGACTCCTCGGCGGAGGTCCGGCCCACCTGGCGCGGCTGGATCCACGCCGGCCTCTTCCCGCTCGCGATCGTCGCCGGAGTGGTGCTGATCGTGGTCGCGGAGGGGACCGCGGCGAAGTGGGCGGCCGCGGTGTTCGCGACCACGTCGCTCCTGCTCTTCGGGAACTCCGCTCTGTACCACCGCTTCGACTGGAAGCCGCGGACGAAGATGATCCTCAAGCGGATCGACCACGCCAACATCTTCCTGCTGATCGCCGGCACCTACACGCCGCTGGCCGTGCTCGCCCTGCCGCCCGCGCAGGGCACGCTCCTGCTGGTCCTGGTCTGGGCGGGGGCGCTGCTCGGGATCGGCTTCCGCGTCTTCTGGATCGGGGCGCCGCGCTGGCTCTACGTGCCGCTCTACCTGCTGCTGGGCTGGGCGGCCGTCATGTACCTCGGTCCGCTCTTCGAGGCCAGCGCGACGATGATGGTGCTCGTCCTCGTCGGCGGGCTCTGCTACTCCGCCGGAGCCGTGATCTACGGGATCAAGAAGCCCAACCCGGTCCCGGGCGTCTTCGGCTTCCACGAGATCTTCCACGCGCTCACTGCCGTGGCGTTCCTCTGCCACTGGACGGCGGCGCTGATCGTCTCGCTCCACCCCGCGTACAACGCCTAGAAAGGCCCGGGCCCACCGCTGTGGGCCGGGCTCAGCCCTCGCTGCGCTCCGCCTCCTCGGCGTCGAGCCGCTCCTTCACCTGGGCGGTGTAGGTGGTCCGCCGCACGCGCCGGACCATGTCGAGCGCGAGGAGGACGGCGGCCAGAGCGATCACGAGCATCGTGATGAAGCCGAAGAGGCCCGGCGTGACCGTGTCCTCGTTGAACTCGGGGCCGGGGGTCGGCACCGTCGTGGAGGCGAGGACGACGGCGCGCTGGGCGCCCTCGAGCAGCGCGGCGATCACGCGCGCACCTCGTCGGCGACGACGACGCCGGAGCCGTCGGGCTCCGGGGGCACCGGGGCGTCCCCCGAGGGCTCGGGGTCGGGAGCGATCGGCGGGACGACCGCGGTCGGGCCCGGGGCGAGCTCGGCCAGGTCGAGACCGGCGAAGAGATCCGTCTCGGGCGTCGGCGCGTCGACCCGGCTCTCGACGAGCTGGAAGTCGTCGGTCGGCCAGGCGGCGTCGATCGCCTCGTGCGGGAGGAAGAAGAAGGCGTTGTCCGGAGCGACCTGGCTGGCGTGGGCCAGCAGGGCCGCATCGCGCCGATCGTGGAAGCCGGAGATCACGACCCGCGTGGTCGCGAGGTACGGGGTGTCCTCGTTCCAGCGCTTCATCTCCTCGAAGACCGACAGGCGCGGGTCCTCCGGGTCGATCGAGCGCAGGTGCTCGGCGATCGCCCGCAGCTTCTGGCCGCTGAAGACGCGGTCGTAGTACAGCTTCGAGACCGACCACGGAGCGCCCGTGTCCCGGTACTCCTCGGCGAGGCCCGCCGCGCGGTAGGCCTCGACGGCGACCTGGTGGGCGCGGATGTGGTCGGGGTGCGGGTAGCCGCCGTTCTCGTCGTAGCTGATGATCACGTGCGGCCGGAACCGGCGGACCAGGCGCACGAGCGGAGCGGCGGCCGTGGCGAGCGGCAGACCCGCGAACGAGGCGGCGTCGACCTTCCCGTCCTCGGGCATGCCGGAGTCGACGAAGCCGAGCCAGGCGTGCTCGACGCCGAGCGCCTCGCGAGCGGCCGCCATCTCGTAGCGGCGGAGGCCGCCGATGTCGCGCTCGGCGTGCGCGCGGGCCTCGAGGCCCTCGTTCAGCACGGAGCCGGCCTCGCCTCCGGTGCAGGAGACCACCATGACCTCGGCGCCCCGCGAGGCGTAGGCGGCCAGCGTCGCCGCGCCCTTGCTCGACTCGTCGTCAGGATGGGCGTGCACGGCGAGAAGGCGCGGAGTGTCCCGCACCTCCGAATCGACGGAGACCTCGACGGCCTGGGACACGATCGCTCGATTCCTCGGGGTTTAATGGGATCGGCGCTCCCGTCCGCGAAGGACGCGCGCCACCCGTCCAGAGTAGACGCATCACCCAGGGAGTTCCGTGGCCGCCCGCACGTCCGAGAGCGTCGAGGGAGCCGCCGCGCCCGCGCTCGATCCGGACGCCGTCCGCGCCGCCGGACCCCTCGCCACCCGCTACGGCCGCACGACGCGCACCCGCCGCGGGAACCGCTGGCTCTTCGGCGGTGTCGCGCTCGCCTTCGTCGCCGTCTTCGCCGCCTGGGTCGTCTGGGCCGGACTCGACGGAGCACGCGGCGGGGTGGACGTCCAGGACACCGCGCACCAGGTCGTGGACGACCGCACCGTCACCGTCTCCTTCGACCTCACCGCGCCCGTCGGCCGCGAGGTCGCCTGCGCGGTCCAGGCCCTCAACGAGCAGTCCGCCGTGGTCGGCTGGCTGGTCGTGGAGTACCCCGCCTCGACGGAGCGCTTCCGCTCCTACACGGAGACCGTCCGCACCACCGAGCTCGCGAACACAGGTTTGATCTCCTCCTGCTGGCTCCCGTAGGCTTGCCCGAAGCCCCGACGGACTCGTCGGGGCCTCGCCATTCCCACCGCCGCCTGACGCCGGCCGTCCCCACCGCCGGACGCGGACACCTCCGCACGGTGCTGCCGGGCGCCGCGAGCGCGGCCCGCAGAGCAGGAGCCCACCATGGCCGACCAGTCACAGGTGACCTGGATGACCCAGGAGTCGTACGACCGCCTCGAGGCGGAGCTCACCGAGCTGTCCACCAACGGACGCGAGGAGATCGCCAAGCGCATCGAGGTCGCCCGCGAGGAGGGCGACCTGAAGGAGAACGGCGGCTACCACGCCGCGAAGGACGAGCAGGGCAAGATCGAGGCCCGCATCCGCCAGTTGACCTCCCTCCTCCGCGAAGCCGAGATCGGCACGCCCCCCGAGAGCCACGGAGTCGTCGAGGCCGGCACCATCATCACCGCCGAGATCGCCGGCGACGAGTCCCGCTTCCTCCTCGGCAACCGCGAGATGGCGGGCGAGAGCGACCTCGACGTCTACAGCCCCCAGAGCCCCCTCGGATCGGCGATCATGGGCCTGAACGTCGGCGACACCGCCCGCTTCACGGCACCCAACGGGCGGGAGATCGAGGTCCGCGTCGCCAACGTCGAGACCTGGTCCGGCCACTGATCGCACGTCGCGGCGCTCTCCGCGGCGTTGTCGTCGGGCGCGATACCGCCGGTATCGCTTCCTCCTCCGCCTTGCGGAGAACGCCGCGACGCACGATCAGCCCTCTCCAGACGGGAGCGGGGCGCCGGCTTCGCGGCGACGGCGAGGGCGAGGGCGCGAGATCGCCGGTACCGGCTTTGTCCTCCGCTCTGCGGAGAACACCGCGGCGCCCACAGGCGGTCAGTTGCGGGAGATGCGGGGGGCGTAGCCGGCGTCGGTGAGGACCTGGATGACGCGGTCGGCGTGCTCGGGGCCGCGGGTCTCGACGCTGATCTCGATCTCGACCTCGCTGATCTGCAGGCCCCGGCCGTGCCGGGTGTGCAGCACCTCGACCACGTTCGCGTTCGCCTCCGAGATGAGCTCCGCGATGCGCGACAGCTGCCCCGGACGATCCGGCAGCCCGATGCTCATCTTGAGGTAGCGCTCCGACGCGGCCAGGCCCCGGCTGATCACCCGCTCCATCATCAGCGGATCGATGTTGCCGCCCGACAGGATGACCGCGGTCGCTCCGGCGTCGCGGATCTTCCCCGTCAGGATCGCCGCGATGCCCACCGCGCCCGCGGGCTCCACCACGAGCTTCGCCCGCTCCAGCAGCACCAGCAGAGCCCGGGCGATGTCGTCGTCCTCGACGGTGACGACCTCGTCCACCATCTCGCGGACGATCGCGAAGTTCAGCTGCCCCGGCTTCGCCACGGCGATGCCGTCGGCGATCGTCGGAGAGATCGTGATCGCGGTCGGCTCGCCGCTCGCGAGCGAGAGGGGGTACGGCGCCGCGTTGGCCGCCTGCACGCCGATGACGCGGAGCGTGCGCCCCTCCTCGGCCGCCTTCTGCTTGGCCGCCGATGCGACCCCGGCGATGAGGCCGCCGCCGCCGATGGGCACCACGATGGTCTCGACGGCGGGGGCCTGCTCGAGGATCTCGAGGCCGACCGTGCCCTGCCCGGTGATCACGTCGGGGTGGTCGTAGGGAGGAACGAAGACCGCGCCCGTGCGCTCGGCGAACTCCGCCGCCGCCGCGAGCGCCTCGTTGAAGATGTGCCCGCTCAGCACCACGTCAGCGCCGTAGTCACGGGTGGCCGCGAGCTTGGGCAGCGCGACGCCGATCGGCATGAAGATCGTGGCCTTGATCCCCAGCTCCCGCGCCGCGTAGGCGACGCCCTGCGCGTGGTTGCCGGCCGAGGCCGCCACGACTCCACGGGCCCGCTCCTCCGGGGTGAGCCGCGACATCCGGAACACGGCTCCGCGGATCTTGTAGGAGCCGGTGCGCTGGAGGTTCTCGCACTTGAGGAACACGGGCGAGCCGAGGACCTGCGCGAGGAAGGTGCTCGTCTCCATGGGGGTGGCGGCGATGACGGGGGCGAGGACGGCGCGGGCCGCCTCGAACTCGTGGAGGGCGGGTCCGACGACGCGGCTAGTCTGCATGCTCTGCGGCAACTCTCTCGGGGGTTCGGGTCGGCGAGCGCCAGACTCCGCTCGCGACGTACTTGACCATGACGTTGAGCGTGGCCACGACGGGCACCGCGAAGAAGGCGCCGGCGATGCCGCCGATGATCGAGCCTCCTGCCACCGCGAGCACGACGGCCAGCGGGTGGACCTTGACCGCCGACCCCATGATCAGCGGCTGGAGGATGTGGCCCTCGAGCTGCTGCACCGCGAGGACGACGATCAGCAGGAAGAGCGCGATCAGCGGTCCGTTGTAGACCAGCGCGATGAAGACGGCCAGCGCCCCCGTCACCACGGCGCCGATGACCGGCACGAAGGAGCCGAGGAAGACGAGCACGCCGATCGGGATGGCCAGCGGGACGCCGAGGAGGAAGGAGCCGAGGCCGATGCCGACCGCGTCGACGAAGGCGACCAGGATCTGCACCTTCACGAAGTTGGTCAGCGTCACCCACCCTGCGCGACCGGCGCCGTCGACGGCTCCGCGGGCGCGGCGCGGGAAGAGGCGGACGACCCAGCTCCAGATGTTCGGCCCGTCGATGAGGATGAACAGCGTCGAGAAGAGGGTGAGCAGCACGCCCGTCAGCAGGTGGCCGACGGTCGAGCCGACGCTGAGCGCGCCGCTGACCAGCATCCCCGAGTCCTGCTGCAGGGCCGTGAGGGCCTGCTGCGCGTACTGGTTGATGTCGGTCTCGGTGAGGTGGAGCGGCGACTCGAGGAGGAAGGCCTTGAAGTCGTCGTAGGACTGCACCGTCTGCCGGCTGAGGTCGTCGAAGCCGGAGTAGACCTGGGTGACGACGAGGAAGAGGAGCCCGCCGATCACCACGACGATCCCCAGCTCCGCCAGGACGACGGCGGCCCACTTGGGCCAGCGGTGGCGCTGGAGGAAGCTCGAGAACGGCACCAGGAGGGCGGCGATCACGATCGCGAGCAGGAGCGGGATGACGATCAGCCGCAGCTCGATGACGAGCAGCACCAGCACCGCGAGCGCCGCGACCACGACGAGGACGCGCCAGGCCCAGGCGCCGGCGATGCGCATCCCGTCGCTCACGAAGGCCGAATCGGCGACGGGAGCGGGCCGGGAGGGGGCGGCCGGGGCGACGGGCGCGGCGGGCTGGACGGCGCGCGGGCCGGAGGTGCGGCGGGACCTGCCGAGTCTCATCTGCCCAGACTAGGCCCCGGCGCATACCCCGCGCGGTATCCCCGGGGAGCGCTCATGCGGCGGCGCCGACCGCCGCCTGCTCCGGTGCCGGACCGACCGCGACCGGGCGCCGCGCGGGCAGCACGCCGACACGCTCCCCCGGCTCGAGGCGATGCCCCGACGCGTGCTGGACGGTGACCTCCTCACCCGTCGACAGCCGGACGGTCGAGCGCCGCACCGGCCCCAGGAAGCTCGAGGCGAGGACGACTCCGGGCAGGGAGTCGGGAGCGCCGTCGGCCACGACGGCGAGGTCCTCGGGGCGGAGGAACACCGACACTGGCCCGTCCGCTGCCGCCGCGTCGACGAGCGGCAGGCGCACGCCGAGCGCGAGGACCGATCCCGACGAGACCGTCCCCGCGACCACCGTCGAGAGGCCGACGAAGCGGGCCGTGAAGGCGGTCGCCGGGCGCGCGTAGAGGTCCTCCGGTGCACCCAGCTGCTCGATCCGCCCGGCGTTCATCACCGCGACGCGGTCGGCGACGGCGAGCGCCTCCTCCTGGTCGTGCGTGACGAAGAACGTGGTGATGCCGATCTCGGACTGCAGGCGCTTGATCTCGTCGCGCAGCTGGACGCGGACCTTCGCGTCCAGTGCCGACAGAGGCTCGTCCAGCAGCAGCACCCGCGGCCGCGTGACGAGGGCGCGCGCGAGCGCCACCCGCTGCTGCTGGCCGCCGGAGAGCTCGTGCGCGTAGCGGTCGCCGAGGGCGCCGAGGCCCACGACCTCCAGCGCCTCCCCCGCGGCCGCCCGGCGCTCGCGCGCCCCGACTCCCCGGGTGCGCAGCCCGAACTCGACGTTCTCGCGCGCCCGCAGGTGCGGGAAGAGCGAGTACGACTGGAAGACCATGCCCATGTCGCGCTTCGCGACGGGGACGTGGGCGACGTCCTCCTCGTCGACGAGGATCCGCCCCGCGTCGATCCGCTCGAGACCGCTGAGGGCGCGCAGGGCTGTGGTCTTGCCGCAGCCGGAGGGGCCGAGCAGCGCGATGAACTCACCCGGGGCCACGTCGAACGAGACGCCGTCGAGCGCTCGCGCGGAGCCGTAGTGCCGCTCCACGTCGACGAAGCGCACGCGGGCGCCGGGGAGGGTGGGAGCGGTCACGAGGAGCCTTTCGAGGAGCGCGCCCGGCCCGTCGGCAGGCCGATCCGCGCGAGGCGGCCGATTCCGAGCAGGAGGGCGAAGGCGAAGAGGAGGGAGAGCAGCGAGAAGATCACGGCGACGTAGGCGTCGGTCTTCGACACCTGCACCAGGCCGGTCTGGAGGGTGGTGCGGCTGAGGAGCGAGGCGATCGTGTACTCGCCGAGGACGACTGCGACGGTGATCAGCGCGGCCGCGACCAGGCCCCGGCGCAGGTTCGGCAGGAGGACCCTCCCGAGCACCGCGAGCGGGCCCGCGCCGAGCGAGCGGGCCGCCTCCGAGAGCGTCACGGCGTCGAGACCGGCGAGGTCCGCCGCCACGGCGGTAGGCGTAGGGCAGGACCAGCACCCCGTAGGCGAGAGCGAGCGTCCACGGCGCGGAGCCGGCGAGCTCGGTGACCACGGAGTAGACCGGCGCGAGGCCGACGACGAGGACGATGGCGGGCACGGTCAGCGGGAGCAGGCAGACCAGCTCCAGAGCCCGGCGCAGGCGCGGGAGCCGGATCTCGACGAGCAGCATCGTCCGCACCAGCAGGATCAGGACGATGAGGGCGGTGACGACGGCGAGGACCAGCGAGTTTCCGATCCCCTGGAACAGTGAGCGGTAGGCGCGCTCGTTCTCCGGGTCGAGGATCGCCGTCCAGTGCGCGAGGTCGCGGCCGCCGGCGCCGCGGAGCGTGAACTCCGCCATCGCGACGATCGGGACGGCGAACACCAGCCCGGTGATCACGAGCACCGCCCCGGACAGGAGCCGCGCGGGCCTCATCGCTGCCACCGCCGGGCCCGGCGCTGCAGCAGCGCGTACCCGGACATCAGGACCACCATCACCGCGAGCATCCCGAGCGCGAGGGCGCCCGCGAGGTTCTCGCGGCCCAGCACCGTCTCGCTGACCAGCGCGGCGCGGATCTGGAGGGGGACGATCTGCGCGCCCTGGCTGATCAGCGCCGCCGCGGTGGCGAAGGAGGAGAACGCGTTCGCGAACAGGAGCAGCACGCAGCCGAGGAACGACGGCGCCAGCACCGGGAGGGCCACGTGCAGCCAGTAGCCGAGCCGGCCCCCGCCGAGCACCGCGTTCGCCTCGGCCCACTCCGGACGCAGGCCCTCGAGCGCGGGCAGGAACGTGAGCACCATCAGGGGCACCTGGAAGTAGAGGTAGGGCAGGACGAGCCCGGGCAGCTGGTAGAGCCACACGCCGTCGGCGTAGAGGTCGACGCCCGCTCCCGCGAGGAGGGTGGTCACCAGCCCCTGCACGCCGATCGTCGCGATGAACGCGAACGCGAGCATCACCCCGCCGAACTGCGCGAGGACGCTCGCCGCTGCATCGACGACGGTCCGGAGCGCCCCGCGCGGATCGGAGCCGAGCAGGGCCAGGCACACGACCGCGCCCAGCACCGCGCCGACGACGGCGGTCACGGCCGAGAGCCCGAGCGACGCGCCGAAGGCGGACAGCACGACGGGATCCCCGAGCGCGAGCACGTTCGCCGTGGTGAAGCGGCCGTCTCCGTCCGTGAATCCGGTCGCCACGGCGAGGACCGTGGGGACGGCCAGGAACAGCAGGACGTAGAGCGCGAAGGGGGCGACGCCCAGCACGGCCGGGGTGCCGCGCCGTCCCCGGGGCGCGGCCGCCCCGGAGACGGCCTCGGCGGGAGCGGTGGTCACTGGATCGCCGGGGCCCACTTCTCGGCGAGGAGCGACGAGGCCGCCTCGGTCTGCTCCTCCGTGAACTGGACGAGGTCGGAGGGAGCGGCGCCGACGGCGTCGAGCGCGTCCTGGTCGACCGTGCCGGCCTCGGTCATCGCGGCCAGACGCACCGGGTAGGCGCCGGCGGCGAGGTAGAGGTTCTGCGCGGCGTCGGAGTAGAGGTACTCCTGCCAGAGCCGCGCGGCCGCCGGGTGCGGAGCGTCGGCGTTGACCGCCTGGTTGTAGTAGCTGCCGACGGCGGAGCCCGGGAGGACGGTCGTCGTCCACTCGCGGGTGCCCTCGTTCGCCTTCCCGGCGGCGAGGTTGTTGTAGCTCCAGTCGAAGACGACCGGGGTCTCGCCCGAGGCGATGGTGGCGTCGGTCGGGTCCAGCGGCAGGAAGTTGCCGGCGTCGTTCAGCTTCTCGAAGAAGTCGATCCCCGCCTGGACGTCGGCGGCGGAGCCGCCGGACTGGAGAGCCGCGAGCTGCACCGCGGCCGCGGCGGCTCCCGCCTGGGTCGGGTCGCCGTTGATCGCGACCGAGCCGCGGTAGTCGGCGCCGAGGAGGTCCTCGAGCGACGTGGGCGCAGGCACCGCGTCCGCGTCGAACCCGATCGACATCAGGCCGGTGTAGTCGTTGACCCAGAGGCCCGACTCCTCCTTGTTCCCCTCGGGGATGTCGTCCCAGGACTCGACCTTGTACGGCGCGAACACGTCCGTGTTCGCCAGAGCGACGGCCGGCCCGAGGTCGAACACGTCGGGAGCGGTGTCCTGCCCGGCGAGGTTCTCCGCCGTGCTGATCTCCTCCGCGGAGGAGACGTCGGGGTCGGCGGAGTTCACGGTGATGCCGTACTCGTCCTCGAAGCCGCTGATCAGCTCGCCGTAGTTCGCCCAGGTGTCGGGCAGGGCGATGACGTTGAGCTCGCCCTCGGCCTTCGCGGCCTCGACCAGGGCGTCCAGCCCGCCGAGGTCCGCGGCGGACGTGGCGGACGCCGCCTCCGCGCCGCCGCCGTCGGACGAGGCGGTGGCGCCGCCGGAGCAGGCCGAGAGCGTGAAGACGAGGGCGGTGCCGGCGGCGGCGACCGCGGCGGCGCGCGACAGGCGCTGAATGGTCAAGGGTCCTCCAGGAGTCGGGTGGGCCGCCCCGGTGGGACGGCCTCGGGCACGGTAGGAGCGCCGCGAGTCGGCGAGGGAGCGCGGCGGTCAATGCCGGGCGAACGCCGGGGGCCGAATCGGGGACGGCGATGTCGGGGGCGTTCGCTAGCGTGGGCGGACCATGACCGAGCAGCTCTCCGCCGCGCTGGCGCGCCGCATCGCCCTGGCGGCGCAGGGGTTCGGCGTCCCCCGTCCGTCCCGGGTCGACGCGCGCCGGGTGCGCGCCGCCGTGGACCGGATCCGCCCGCTCCAGCTCGACTCGGTGAACGTCTTCGAGCGGAGCCACTACCTGCCGCTGCTCGCGCGGCTCGGCCCGTACGATCGCTCCCTCCTCGACGCAGCGGCCTTCTCCCCCGACGGCCCCTACGTCGAGTACTGGGCCCACGAGGC
This sequence comes from Rathayibacter sp. AY1F6, assembly GCF_002932035.1. NCBI lineage: Bacteria > Bacillati > Actinomycetota > Actinomycetes > Micrococcales > Microbacteriaceae > Rathayibacter > Rathayibacter sp. AY1F6. The sequence continues at coordinate 360,447 of NZ_PSVD01000001.1, forward strand.
CGCCCTCGTCCGCCGCGAGGACCTCCCGCTCTACCGCTGGCGGATGGAGCACTACCGCCGGGTCCGCCTGCCCGAGCACGAGGGCTGGGCCCACGAGAACCGCGCCACCCTCGACTGGCTCCGCGCCGCGCTCGCCGACGGTCCCCTCCGCGCCTCCGAGATCGAGCACGAGGCCAACGTCCGCACGGGCCCCTGGTGGGGCTGGTCCGACATCAAGCGCGGCCTCGAGGTCCTGTTCCGCTGGGGCGAGGTGGTGACGGCGGGGCGCACGCGCTTCGAGCGCTCCTACGGTCTCGCCGAGCGGCTCCTCCCGAGCGCGGTGCTCGATGCCGACGTGCCCCTCCCCGACGCCGTCCGCGAGCTCGTGCGCCGGGCGGCCCGGGCCCACGGGATCGGCACCCTCGGCGACCTGGCCGACTACCACCGGCTGCTCCAGTCCCCCACGCGCGTCGCGATCGACGAGCTGGTCGAGGCGGGCGAGCTCGAGCGCGTCGAGGTGCGCGGCTGGGAGCGGGGCGGGCGATCCGTGCCGCTCTGGCGGCACGTCGACGCCCGACGCCCCCGCACGCTCCGGGCGGACGCGCTCCTCTCGCCGTTCGACCCCGTGGTCTGGCACCGGCCGAGGGCCGAGCTGTTCTTCGGCTTCCGCTACCGGATCGAGATCTACACCCCGGCCGAGCAGCGGGTCCACGGCTACTACGTCCTCCCCGTGCTCCTCGACGACGTGATCGCTGCACGGGTCGACCTCAAGAGCGAGCGCAAGCGCCGGGTCCTCCTCGTGCAGGCCGCCTGGCTCGAGCCGGGGGCCCCGGCCGACACGCCGGAGCGGCTCGCCGCACTGCTGGTCGAGGCGGCGGCCTGGCAGGGCCTCGACGCCGTCGAGGTCGTCGGTCGCGGCGACCTCGCGGCCGCCCTCGCCGCAGCACTGAGGAGGATCGCGTGAGCGCGCCCGGCGGCGTCCTGGCGCTGGCGCTCTCGGAGCGCTGCGTCGCCCGTCTGCTCGAGCGCGGGAGCGTCGTCGGGGTCGGCACGGGCGAGCTCGCCCATGCGGCCGGCGTCTCCCTCCGGACCTTCCACCGGTACCTCGGCGGGAAGGAGGACTGCGGGCGCCCGGTGCTCGCCGCCGCGATCGCCGCGATGGGACGCGCCCTCCTCGAACGACCGGCCGCCGAGCCGCTGAACGCGGCGCTCGGTCACGCCTTCGCCGCGGCGGCCTCCGGTCCCCAGCTCGACCGCACCCTCCGGCTGATCCCCCTGCTCACCGAGACCTCGGCGATGCGCGCCGTCTGGGCGCAGTCGCTGCACGACGGCGAGGAGGCGCTGACGCCGTTCCTCGCGGAGCGGATGGGGCTCGGCCGCACGTCCCCGCACCGGGCGGCCGTCCTGGCCACCGTCGTCCTCGCCCTGGTCCGGCGGGCGCTGGTCGACGCGGCCGCGAGCGGCATCGACCCGGCGCCGGTCTTCGCCGAGTACCTGACGACCGTCGACGGCGGTCCGCTCGCGGCTCCGACCGGATGACGTCCCGTCCGGCGCGGTGACGGGCGCACCTCTGACCGAAGCGGGATGCGGTGCGGGGCGGGCGATCGTCGACGGGGCGTCGGCCGGATCGGCCTGCTAGAAGCGCGAGCCCATCTCGGAGAGGCGGGCGACGCGGTCCGCGATCGGCGGATGGGTCGCGAAGAGGCGCGCGACCACCCCCGGCTTCGACGGGTCGGCGATCCAGAGGTGCGCCATCGAGCTGTTCTGCCGCTGCATCGGCCGGCCCGCGGACTCGAGCTTGAGCAGGGCGCGGGCGAGGGCGTCGGGGTGGCGGGTCGTCAGCGCGCTGGTCGCGTCGGCGAGGTACTCGCGCTGACGGGAGATCGAGAGCTGCACGACCGAGGCGACGATCGGCGCGAGGACCATCGACACCAGCCCGACGATCAGGAGCGCCGGGTTGCCCCCGCCGTTGCCGTTGCCGCCCCGCCCGAAGAAGGCCAGGCGGAGGAAGGCGTCCGAGAGGAAGCCCACCGCGACGACGAGACCGAAGACGATCATCGAGACGCGGATGTCGTAGTTGCGGACGTGGCCCAGCCCGTGGGCCATCACGCCCTCCAGCTCGGCGTCGTCCATGATCGCGAGCAGGCCCGTCGTCGCAGCCTCGACGGCGTGCTCGGGATCACGGCCGGTCGCGAACGCGTTCGGCGCCGGGTCGTCGATCAGGCACACCTTCGGCATCGGCGTGCCCGTCGCGATCGAGAGGTTCTCGACGATGCGGTACAGCCTCGGCTCGTCCGCCTTCTCCACCGCCACGCCGCCGCTGAGCGCGACCGCCTGGCGAGCGGCGAAGAAGTACTGGAAGAACGCGTACCCGGCGGCGATCACGAGCACCACCACGACGATCGTCGTGCTGCGGTAGACCGCTGCAGCCAGGGCGCCCAGGCCGCCGATGATCGCCAGGAACAGGACGAGGATCAGGACCGTGTTGCGCTTGTTGCGGGCGATCGCGCTGTACACGGCGGCTGCCTAGAACTGGACGCGCGGGGGCTCCGAGATCGCGGCGAGATCGCCGACCTCGAAGAACTCGCGCTCCGAGAAGCCGAGCCGACGCGAGAAGAGCGTGTTCGGGAAGACCTTCACCTTGGTGTTCATCTCGCGCACGCCGCCGTTGTAGAAGCGCCGGGCCGACTGGATCTTGTCCTCGGTGTCGACCAGCTCGCCCTGCAGCTGGAGGAAGTTCTGGCTCGCCTGCAGCTGGGGGTATGCCTCCGCGACCGCGAAGATCGACTTCAGCGCGCTCTGCATGTGGTCCTCGGCGACCGACGCCTCCGCCGGGCCCTGGGCCTGCAGCGTCTCGGCGCGAGCCTGCGTCACCGACTCGAAGACCTGGCGCTCGTGCGAGGCGTAGCCCTTCACGGAGTCGATCACGTTGGGGATCAGATCCGCACGGCGCTTCAGCTGGACGGTGATGTCGCTCCACGCCTCGTCCACGCGGACGTTGAGGGTGACCAGCGAGTTGTACGTCGCCCAGAGGTAGACCCCGAGGATGACGACGAGCGCGACGACGACGATGAGCGGGACGAGCCATTCCATGCCGTCCAGTGTAGGGACGGCGCGCTCCCCGGCACCTGTCGATGAGGCGCATTCGCAGGGGCGGGTCGGCCCTACTTGAGGGTCTTCTGCAGCAGGACGGTGCTGAGCCAGCGCTCGAACTTGAAGCCGACGCGGCCCATCCGGCCGACCTCGACGAATCCGAACTGCGCGTGCATCGCCAGCGACGCCTCCGCGCCCTTGTCGGCGATGACGGCCATGATCTGACGGATCCCCACGGCCTTCGCGCGCTCGAGGAGCTCGGCCATCAGCGCCCGGCCGAGGCCCTTGCCGGTGGAGGCCGCCCGCAGGTAGATCGAGTTCTCCACGGTGAAGCGGTACGCCCGCTTGGAGGACCACGGCGACACCATCGCGTAGCCGAGGATCTGGCCCGACGGCGAGACGGCCACGATGAAGGGCAGCCCGAGCTTCTGGTTGCGGGTGAACTTCGTCCGCCACTCCTTCAGCGTCGAGTCGTCCTCGTCGAAGGTCACCACCGTGTTGCGCACGTAGTGGTTGTAGATCTCGCGGATGTCCGGGAGGTCGGCGTCGCGGGCGTCGCGGATCTCGAACGAGAAGCCGGGCTCGGGAGGCGGCGCCTTCCGCAGGTGCGGCGGCAGGACGCGCCGGCTCTCGTACTCTTCCTCAAGCATCCGGCTCCCCTTCGGCTCCGCCCATCGATCCGGGCCAGCGTAGCCGCCCCGCGGGCGAGCGCCCGGTCACGCGAGAGCGCTCCAGTCGACCGGCTCCGCGCCGCGCTCCTCCAGGAGGGCGTTGGCGCGGCTGAACGGCCGGGAGCCGAAGAAGCCGCGCGAGGCCGACAGCGGGCTCGGGTGCGCGCTCTCGATCACTCCGGCCTCCCCCAGCATCGGGCGGAGCGACGCGGCGTCGCGGCCCCAGAGGATCGCGACGAGAGGCGCGTCCCGGGCGGCCAGCGTGCGGATCGCGTGCTCGGTGACCGCCTCCCAGCCCTTCCCGCGGTGCGAGGCGGGAGAGCCGGGGGCGACGGTGAGGACCCGGTTGAGCAGCATCACGCCGCTCGAGGTCCAGCCGCTGAGGTCGCCGTGCTCGGGCGGCTCGACGCCGAGGTCGTCCCGGAGCTCGCGGTGGATGTTCTGCAGGCTCCTCGGCAGCGGGCGCACGTGGCGCTCGACCGCGAAGGACAGCCCGATCGGGTGCCCGGGCGTCGGGTACGGGTCCTGTCCGACGATGAGGACGCGCACGTCCGCGAGCGGGGCGGCGAAGGCGCGGAGCACGTCGCGGCCCGCGGGGAGGTAGGGCCGACCGGCCGCGACCTCGCCGCGGAGGAAGTCGCCCATCGCGGCGATGTCCCCGGCGACGGGGGCGAGGGCCTCCGCCCAGCCCCGGTCGATCAGTCCCGAGGCCGCGAGCTCCGCGAGGTCCACCGAGTCAGCCCGCCGCGAGCGTCGCGACGACGACTCCGGCGTCGCTGCCGCTGACGCGCCACACCGAGCCGGCGCCGCCGACGCGGAGCGCGCCGGTGCCGACGATCAGCACGGTGGACTCGTCGAGCGCGACGCCGCCGTCGACCAGGCCCGCCTCGACGGCCGCGACCAGGCGGCCGAGGGTCCCCCACTGCGCCGCGTGCACGTCGACCGTCACGTCGATGAGGCCGATGCCCTCGAGCACCGTGACCTCGTCGAGCTCCTCCGCCGCGCCCTCCGGGACGACGGCGACGCCGCCGATCCGGTGGCCGCCGACGAGGGCGCGATCGGCCGCGACGGCGGCCCCCGCCGAGTAGCCGGCATACGGCACTCCGGAGGAGACGAGATCGCGCAGCCGCGGGAAGCAGGCCTCGAGCGCGTCGCGGTAGGCCGGGGTCAGCCCTCCGCCGACGAAGATCCCGTCGACGTCGTCGAAGACCGCGGGATCGATCCGGCCGCCCTCCGGCTTCATCACGGCGAACGCGTCGAGCGGGCCGACCGTCGCGAGCAGTGCCGCGTAGCCGGCGTACGCCTCGGGGCCGAGCCCGTCGTGGACGACGACGATCGCGATGCGCGGGCCCTCGATCCGGCCGGCGTCGACCGCGTGGGCGCGTGCCTCCGCGAGGAACGCCCCGTACAGCTGCTGGTCGCGCTCGACGCCGCCTCCGCCGCCGATCAGGTGGACGCTCACTCGTCGTCCTCGGCGAGGGCTCCGTCCACCGGGGGCAGAGCCGACCAGGGGAAGACGATCCAGCGCGGGGTGCGGCGCCAGAAGAAATCGGGCTCGAGCACCGTGCGCGGCTTCGTGTAGAGGGTCACGGTGCGCACCTCGGCACCCATCGCGCGGATGAGCTTCACCGAGAGGGCGAGGGTGTGGCCGGAGTCGGAGACGTCGTCGACCAGGAGGATGCGCTTGCCGCGCACGGACGCCTCGTCGAGCAGCGGCGGCAGCACCACGGGCTCCGCCAGGCGCGCCTCGACGCCGGTGTAGAACTCGACGTTCAGCGCGCCGCAGCTCTTGATGCCGAGCGCGTAGGCCACGGCGCCCGCGAGGAGCAGACCGCCGCGCGCGATGGCGACGACCAGCTCCGGCCGGTAGCCCGACGCGACCACGTCGTCGGCCAGGTGCCGAGCGGCGTCGCCGAACTCGAGCCAGCCGAGCACCTCCTTCTCCGTGGCGGCGAGGAGGGCGGCGGAGTCGTCGGCGTCGGAAACCATGAGGGACAGGCTAGGCCGTCGCGGGCCTCCGCGTCACATCTGTCAGGCGCGCGGGGCCAGGGGTCCCTTCGCGACCTTGTGCGGGGCCGCCTGCGCGACCGGCTTGATGGTCACCAGGTCGAGGTTGACGTGGGCGGGGAGCTCCACCGAGGAGACGATCGCAGCGGCGACGTCCTCCGCGACGAGCGGGTCGGGGACCTCGGCGTAGACCGCGTCGGCGCGCTCCCGGTCGCCGCCGAAGCGGACCAGCGAGAACTCGTCCGTGTGCACCATCCCCGGCGCGATCTCGATCACTCGGATCGGCTCGCCGGCCAGCTCGAGCCGCAGCACGGCGACCAGCGCGTGCGCGGCGTGCTTGGCGGCGTTGTACCCGCCTCCGCCCTCGTAGGCGACGTGGCCGGCGATCGAGGTGACGGTCACGATGTCCGCGGAGGTCCCGCTCCCCCGGATCCCGGCCCGCAGCAGCGGGAGCAGCGCGCTGGTCACGAGCTTCACCGAGAGCACGTTGATCTCGAACATGCGGCGCCAGTCCTCGGGGTCTGACTTCTCGACCGAGTCGAGTCCGAGCGCACCGCCCGCGTTGTTCACGAGCGCGTGCACGGGCCCGGAGGAGGCGAGGTGGTCGCGCAGAGCGTCGACCTGGGCGGCGTCGGTGAGGTCGGCGGCGAAGTACCCGGCGCCGGTCTCGGCGGCGAGCGCCTCCAGCCGGTCGCGCCGGCGCGCGACGGCGACGACCTCCCAGCCGTGCTCGCGGAACAGGCGGACCGCGGCCGCCCCGATCCCTGAACTCGCTCCTGTCACGACAACGCGTCGATCCACGCCCGTCCCCTTCCGTCAAGCCTCGGACACCCTCGACTCCGTCGTCGCAGCCCAACGCTAGTCTGGCCGCGTGCCGCCCGCCGACCCGGTTCCCGCGACCGCCGGGACAGCCGTCACCCCGAAGCGCCGCGTTCCCCTCTGGGACAACGCGCGCTTCGTCTGCGTGACCCTCGTCGTGATCGGGCACGGCGTCCAGAGGCTGACGGCCAACTCCGACACCTCGCTCATCGTCTACCTGACGATCTACGCCTTCCACATGCCGGCCTTCGCGATCATCTCGGGCTACTTCTCCAAGAGCGGCGCACCGAGCGGGCGCGCGATGCGGCGGGTGCTGACCGACATCCTCCTGCCCTACCTGATCATGGAGACGATCTGGACCCTGGTGCAGTTCCTGGTCGAGGGGAAGCAGGAGTTCAACCCGACGAAGCCGAGCTGGACGCTGTGGTTCCTGCTCGCGCTGGGCATCTTCCGCCTCGTCCTCCCCTACCTGGCGCTGCTGCGCTGGCCGCTGCTGATCAGCGTGGTGCTCGCGGTCGGGGTCAGCTACTACGACAACATCGACTCGACCTTCTCGCTCGCACGCGCGATCGGGATCCTGCCGTTCTTCGTGTTCGGCTGGCGCCTGCGCGGCTTCGCCCCCGGCGGCCGCTCCGCCGTCGACCGCTGGCTCGATCAGCCGCCGTCGCGGGTGCTCCTCGCCCGGATCCTCGCCGTCGTCCTCTTCGCGGTCACGGCGGTCGTCATGACCGTCAACATCGAGGCGTTCCGAGCGGCGGACCTGCGCTACTGGTTCTTCTACGACCGCCCCTACGACGCCCTCGGCGAGACCCAGTGGTGGGCCGGGCTGGTGCGGCTGGCCCTGATGGCCGGAGCGGTCGTGCTCTCGCTCGCGCTCTTCGCGATGGTGCCCCGCCGCCGCACCCCGCTCACCGCCTGGGGGCAGTCGACGATGTACGTCTACCTCCTCCACAGCTTCGTCCTCTATCCGCTGCGGGAGTCCGGGATCCTCTCGCGGACGGAGAGCACGCTCGCCCTCGTGCTGATGATCGTGTTCTGCGTCGCGGTCTCGGTCGCGCTCTCGCTGGGCTGGACCCGCACCGTCTTCCACCGGCTGGTCGAGCCCCGCGCGGCCTGGCTCTTCGCCCCGGTGGCCGACGAGAGGCCTCCGCGCCCGGACCGCGCAGACCCTACCGGCGCCAAGCGCGACCGGCAGCCCGAGCGGCGCTGACGGCCGTTACCCCGTGTGTCGGCGGTCCTGGCCGCCCGGCGGGCCCCCGCGTACGCTCGTCGCGACGGAGAACGGCCCCGTCACCGACCCCGACGATCCGATGGGAAGCACCATGACCGACTCCGAGAAGTGGCAGTTCGAGACCAAGCAGATCCACTCGGGCGCCGCGCCGGACCCGGTGACCAAGGCCCGCGCGACGCCGATCTACCAGACCACCTCCTACGTCTTCGACAACGCGGAGCACGCCCAGAACCTGTTCGCGCTGGCCGAGTTCGGGAACATCTACACCCGCATCCAGAACCCGACCCAGGCGGTCGTGGAGGAGCGGCTCACCGCCCTCGAGGGCGGCTCCGGCGCCCTGCTGCTCGCCTCGGGCCAGGCCGCCGAGACCGCGGCCGTGCTGAACATCGCCCAGGCCGGCGACCACATCGTCTCGTCGTCCTCGATCTACGGCGGCACCTACAACCTCTTCAAGTACACCCTCGCCAAGCTCGGCATCGAGACGACCTTCGTCGAGAACCAGGACGACCGCGAGGAGTGGCGCCGCGCCGTCCGTCCGAACACGAAGCTGTTCTTCGCCGAGACCGTCGGCAACCCCAAGATCAACATCCTCGACATCCGCACCGTGGCCGATGTCGCGCACGACGCCGGCGTGCCCCTGATCGTGGACAACACCATCGCGACGCCCTACCTGATCCGCCCCTTCGAGCACGGCGCGGACATCATCGTGCACTCGGCGACGAAGTTCCTCGGCGGCCACGGCACGGTCATCGGCGGAGCGATCGTCGACGGCGGCCGCTTCTCGTGGACCGCGAACGCCGAGCGCTTCCCCGGCCTCACCACGCCGGACGAGTCCTACCACGGTGCCGTCTACACCGACGCGGTCGGCGACTCCCTCGCCTACATCATCAAGGCCCGCGTGCAGCTGCTGCGCGACCTCGGCGCCTCGATCGCCCCGGCGAGCGCCTGGCAGCTCATCCAGGGCATCGAGACCCTCTCGCTCCGGATCGAGCGCCACGTGCAGAACGCGCAGGAGATCGCGGAGTACCTCGAGAACCACTCCGACATCGCCTCGGTGAACTACTCGGGCCTGCCCACCTCGCCCTGGTACGCCGCGGCCAACCGCTACGCGCCGAAGGGCGTGGGCGCGGTGCTCTCGTTCGAGCTCAAGGGCGGAGTGGACGCCGGCCGGGCCTTCGTCGACTCGCTGGAGCTGTTCTCGCACCTGGCCAACATCGGCGACGTCCGCTCGCTCGTCATCCACCCCGCGTCGACCACGCACTCGCAGCTCTCGCCCGAGCAGCAGCTGACCGCCGGCGTCACTCCGGGCCTGGTGCGCCTGTCGGTGGGACTCGAGAACGTCGACGACCTCCGCGCCGACCTCGACCAGGCCCTCCGCGCCGCGCGCGCCGTCGTCGAGGCCTCCCGAGCGAACGCCTGAGGCCCCTCGGCGCCCTGACGGGGTCCCCGTGCTCGGGGATCGCGTCAGGGCGCTTCGCGCGCGGGCGGAGGAGCGCGGGAGCAGGGCGTAACAAACGGCTCCGCCCCGCGGCGCTCTGACACGATGGACAGCGCTATGGACTGGCAGCAGACACTCGAGGACACGGTCCCGTCGGCGTTCGTCACCGAGCGCCAGCTCCTCTCGGTCATCGGCAAGCCGCCCGCCACCGGAGCCTGGCGCGACGGCGACCACCCGGGCGGACGCCGCTTCGTCGACCTCGGCCCGTTCGACTTCGAGGCGGGCGGCCGCCTCCCCCACGCCCGCATCGCCTACGAGAGCTGGGGCGCTCTGAACGAGCGCCGCGACAACGCCGTCCTCGTCCTGCACGCGCTGACCGGCGACTCCCACCTGCTCGGCCGCGGCGATCCCGGCCACGCGACGGACGGCTGGTGGTCGGGACTCGTCGGCCCCGGCCTCGTGATCGACACCGACCGCTTCTTCGTGGTCGCCCCGAACATGCTCGGCGGCTGCCAGGGCTCCAGCGGTCCCGCGTCCCTCGCCCCCGACGGCCACGAGTGGGGCGCACGGTTCCCGTACACGAGCATCCGCGACCAGGTGCGGGCGCAGGTGCAGTTCAGCGACCTGCTCGGCGTCGAGCGCTGGCACACCGTCATCGGCGGCTCGATGGGCGGGATGCAGGCGCTGGAGTGGGGGATCGACCACGCGGAGCGGGTCGCGCGCCTCGCGGTCCTGGCCGCTCCCCCGCGGGCCACGGCCGACCAGATCGCCCTCAACTTCGTGCAGCTCGAGGCGATCCGCAACGACGCGGCCTTCGCGGGCGGCTCCTACTACGACGCCGGCGACGGCCAGGGCCCGTACCACGGCCTCGCGCTCGCCCGCCGGATGGCACTGCTCAACTACCGCAGCCCCTCCGAGCTCAACGACCGCTTCGAGCGCAGCTGGCAGTCGGGGCTCAGCCCGCTCGGCGGCGGCGGCCGCTTCGCCGTGGAGTCGTACCTCGACTTCCACGGCAACAAGTTCACGCGCCGCTTCGACGCGAACAGCTACATCACGCTCGTCGAGGCGATGAACTCGCACGACGTCGGCCGCGGCCGGGGCGGCGAGGCGGCCGCCCTCTCCCGGATCACCAGCCCGACCCTCGTCCTCGGCATCGACAGCGACCGGCTCTTCCCGGTCGAGGGCCAGCGGATCATCGCGGCGCACGCTCCCGGCGCCCTCGACGGCGGAGAGGTCGCGGTGATCACCTCGACGTTCGGCCACGACGGGTTCCTCATCGAGGACGACGCGGTCGGCGCGCACCTCGCCCGGCTGCTGGCGCATCCCGCGACGGCCTGACCCGCCCGACCCCGGCGCGGTTCGACGCCCCGAACCGCTCCGACCGGCCCGGGCAGTGGCTATCGTGAGACGGGGGCCAGCCCCGCGCCACGACCGGAGGGGGCCAGAGCGTGCCGATGATCCGCAGCGCCCGCGAGCGCGACCGGCTGCTGCGCCACTCCGCCTGCGGGATCGGCCTGCTCACGGAAGCGGGGGCGCTCGGCATGGCCCTCATCCCCGGAACGCTCCAGCCCGCCGCCGTGCCGTTCGCCGTCGCGCTGCTCCTGGGCATGATGGCCGCCCACGTCGAGCTCGCCCGGACGGGGCGCCGCAGCCGCGTGATCGCGGTCGCCGTCGGCGGCCTGCTGCTGGGCTGGGGCCTCGCCCTGGGGCTCGCTCCGGGCGCCGACTTCGCCGGGTTCGTCCTGGTCAACACCGCGAACGCCGTGACCGCGAGCATCGCCGTGGTCGTGACGACGTCCGCGCGCCGCCTGCTCCTGCTGCTGCCGGTGCTCCTCCCGAGCCTGGTCCCGTCGGTGCTCGTCTCGAGCGGCACCATGATCCCCACCGTGGTCGTCCAGAGCCTGCTGCCCTGGGGCACGCTCTGCGGCTTCGCCCTCTGGATCGGCACAGCGGTCCCTCGGGTGGTGCGGCGGATCGACAGCATCGGCAACGCGCACCGTGTGGAGCGCCTCGCCAGCGAGACGGAGGCGCAGCGCCGGCAGGGTGCGCGGCTCCTGCACGACACGGTGCTGGCCACCCTCACGCTCCTCGCGCACTCGGGCCGCGGAGTGTCGGTCGACGCGCTCCGGCAGCAGGCGGCGCAGGACGCGCAGCTCCTGCGCCAGCTCCGGCTCGGCGGGACCCCCACCCCGAGCGCGTCCGGCTCCTACCAGCTGACCAGCGTCACCTCCGCCCCCGCGGCCAACACCCTCGAGACCGTCCGCAACCGCTTCGGCCGGATGGGGCTCGACGTGATCTGGCACGGCTCCGGCCAGGTGGCGCTCACCGGCGCGGCCCTCGACTCCTTCGTCCTCGCCCTGGCGGAGTGCCTCGAGAACGTGCGCCGCCACTCCGGCGTCGCCTCGGCCGACGTGACGATCACCGAGGACGAGACGACCGTCCGCGCGATGGTCACGGACGCGGGCGCGGGCTTCGACATCGCGACCGTCCCCGACACGAAGCTCGGCTTCAAGGAGTCGGTGATCGCCCGGCTCGGCGACGTCGGCGGCCGCACCAGACTGTTCAGCGCCCCCGGATCGGGGACGACCGTGGTGCTGGAGGTCCCGAAGTGAGCCCCGCACCGGAGTCGCGGGCCCCGCTGCTGGGACGCGTGCCCGCAACGCACGGCCGCTCCTCCCGGTCCGCCCGCTCGGTCCGCCGCCAGCAGGAGGGGCTCGGCACCAACTACCTCGGCAGCGGCCTCAACGGCATCGCCGCCGCGATCCTCGCCTACGAGCTGCTGATCTTCCTCTCGACCTCCGCCCGCTACAGCGACCTCGCGCCCGCGGCGATCGCCTGGGTCCTCGTCGTCCTGGCCTTCGGGTCCACCGTCCTCGCGATCCACCTCGGCGGACGCCGCCTGCCGCTCCCGGTCTACCTCTGCTTCCTCGTCGCCGTCGGAGCCGCCGTCGTGCTCGACCTGGTGGCCGTGACCGACTCCGGCGCGGCCCGCACCGTCCCCACCGCCGCGGTCGCGGGCGCCGTCGCGCACGCCGCGCTGATCGTCCACCGGCGCGGGATCGAGATCCTCGCGGTGAGCGCCCTCGTCGCGATCGCCGAGGTGATCGCGTTCCTCTCGATGGAGTCGGGCGGCGCGGGCGCGCTCTCGGTGCGCATCAGCGCCCTCGTGGTGACGATCGCGCCGGCCGTCGTCGTGGTCGTGATGATGCGCGGGTTCCGCCGGATGGTCCAGCTCGAGATCGACCGCGCCCTCGTGCAGAGCACCACGCTCGGCCCGCGCTACGCGGTCGGGATGCTCGCCTCGGAGGAGCTCGCACGGCTCGACCTCGCCGCCGAGCGCCTCCTCGCCGAGGTGGGCGACGGCTCGGTCCGCCTGCCCCTCGACGCCCAGCGCGCCGCGCACGCGACCTCGCTCGCCACCCAGCTCCGCCTCCACCTCATCGAGGGGCGGCGCGAGACCTGGCTGCACCACGCCGTGCTCGAGTCCGAGCTGCTCGCGCCGCTCGTCGAGCTCGACGACCCGGACGGCACCGCCGGGCTCCTCGGGCACCAGCAGCGCGACGGGCTCCTCTCGGCGATCTGGCTGATCGCCGACAGCGCGACCGGGCTCGCCGTGGTCCTCCACGTCGAGTCGGGCAGCCCCCGCGATCCCGGAGCCGGGACGGCCGCCCGAGGACTGCTCGTGCCGATCACGCTCCGCTCCTCAGGCGCGCCCTTGCGCGGCGTCGATCCTGCGACGTGGGAGGCTATCGCTCAGGTCGGCGTCTTCCGCGACACCTCACGCGACGGGGAGCTCCGGATCGAGATCGACTGCCTGGTCGAGAATCCCGCCGACCGGTGAGCAGCCGCCGATAGACCGCCGACGACCGCCGACCGAAGGACACCGATGACACCCACCGCTGACGCGAAGATCACTCTCGCGGTCGTGGACGACCACAAGATGCTCCTCGGAGCGCTCACGGAGTGGATCCGCGGAGCCGCCTCCGACATCCAGCTGGTGGCCGCGGTCGCCTCCTGGCCCGAGCTGCTCACGCACCCCGAGTTCCCCGTCGACGTCGTGCTCCTCGACCTCGACCTCAAGGACAACATCCCGATCTCGGTGAAGCTCTCGACCCTCAAGACCACCGGGGTGAAGACCGTGCTGATGAGCACCTACTCCGAGCCCGCCGTGGTCCGCGAGGCACTCGCCTCCGGAGCCCTCGGCTACCTCGTGAAGACCGAGGACGCGGACATGATCGTCGAGGCGATCCGCGCGGCCAAGGACGGCCACTCCTACATCTCGCACGAGCTCGACATGGCGCTCTCCACCGGCGACTCCGACGGAGCGCCGAAGCTCAGCGCGCAGGAGCGCCGCGTGATGGCTCTCTACGGCGGCGGCGAGCCGGTGAAGTCGGTCGCGTTCGAGCTGGGCATCTCGGAGGAGACGGCGAAGTCGTACCTCAAGCGGATCCGCGAGAAGTACCGCGTCGTCGGCATCGACGTCGGCACGAAGGTGGCGCTCCGCAAGCGCGCCATCCACGACGGGATCCTCATCGAGACGGATTGAGTCCTCTTCCGTGGCGGTCCCTGCCCGCCACGGCGCGGTCGGCTTCACGACGTGGTGCGTTCCGCGGAGCGAGGTGCGTCGCCCGGCATCGATCCACTGGCACGCGGATCGCTGTCGGCGGGCTCCACGAGGGCGCGGCGGTCCCCGCCCGCCGCGGCGCGGTCGGCTTCACGACGTGGTGCGTTCCGCAGAGCGGAGTGCGTCGCCCGGCATCGATCCGCTGGCACGCGGATCACTGTCGGCGGGCTCCAGGGGGGGGGCGGCGGTCCCCGCCCTCCACGGCGCGGTCGGCTTCACGACGTGGTGCGTTCCGCGGAGCGAGGTGCGTCGCCCGGCATCGATCCGCTGGCACGCGCATCGCTGTCGGCGGGCTCCACGAGGGCGCGGCGGTCCCTGCCCACCACGGCGCGGTCGGCTTCACGACGTGGTGCGTTCCGCGGAGCGAGGTGCGTCGCCAGGCATCTATCCAAGGTACACGGATCGCTGTCGGCGGACTCCACCTCGTCGAGCGGCGGCCACCTGCTCCTGCAGTCGAGCCGGAAGGGCGTGCCCGAGTCGTGCCGGTCGAGTCGCCGCGGGACGCGGCGTATCGAGACCCGCCAGGCACGGACAACGGGTCGATGCTGGTCGAGATGCCGCGGGACGCTGGGCATCGAGACCCACCGGACCGGGACTGCGAGTGCTCCTGCGGGCCCGCGTCAGGGGGCCAGGACGGCGACCGTCATGCCGGGCGTCGCGGCGGGGGCGTCCATCGCGGCGAGGGCGTCGGGCAGGTCCTCGAAGGCGATGGTGCGGCCGACGGAGTCGGCGGAGCGCAGACGGCCGGCGACGATGTCGTCGAGGAGGGCCGTGTAGCCGCTCCGGGCGATGCCGTGGCTGCCCAGCAGCTCCAGCTCCTGGGCGATGACCCGGCCGAGCGGGATCGCCGGTGCCGCGTCGGGCCCGAGGAGCAGACCCACCTGCACGTGCCGGCCGCGCGGACGCAGGGCGGCGATCGACGCCTCCGCGGTGACCCTGCTGCCGACGGCGTCGACCGCCAGATGCGCCCCTCCTCCGGTCGCCGCCCGGATCGCCTCGGCGGCACCCTCGCCTCCGGGGACGGTCACCGCCCCGATCGCGGCCGCGGCCTCCCGCGCCGGGGCGGAGACGTCCGACGCCACCACGCGGGCCCCGGCCGCGAGCGCGACGATCACCGCGGAGAGGCCGACTCCGCCGCAGCCCAGCACCGCGACCCACTCCCCCGGGGCGACCCGGCCGCGCTCGTGCAGGGCGTGGTACGCGGTCCCGAAGCGGCAGCCGAGACCGGCCGCCTCGACGAAGCCGACGGAGTCGGGCAGGCGCACCAGGTTCAGGTCCGCACCCGTCACGGCCACCGCCTCGGCGAACGACCCGTCGAGGGTGAATCCCGGCTGCTGCTGCCGGAGGCACACCTGCGTCGCCCCCTCCCGGCACTGCTCGCAGTCGCCGCAGGCGAACACGAACGGCGCCGTGACCCGGTCACCGACCGCGAAGAGCGACACCTGGGCTCCCGTCGCGATCACCGTCCCGGCGAACTCGTGCCCGGGGATCTGCGGCAGGACGACCGAGTCGTCGTGCCCCTTCCACGCGTGCCAGTCGCTCCGGCACACCCCGGTCGCCGCGACGCGGACGACGACGCCGTCGACGGGGCAGACGGGCTCCGGGACCTCGACGATCGCGGGGAGGGCGGAGAAGGACGAGTAGCTCACGGCGCGCATGCCGAGAGTCTTCCAGAGGCCCTGGCCGCGCTCTGCTTACAGCGCGTCGACCGGGATGCCGCCGGTGCCCGGCTGGGCGGGCTCGCGGTGGACCGGGTAGACCGTGCCCCGGGCGCGGTCGATCGCGATGCTGCCGAAGGCGAGCACGATTCCGGCCGCGGTCAGGCCCACGCCGACCCAGATGGGCGACAGGTAGCCCAGTCCGGCGGCGATCGTCAGGCCGCCGAGCGCGGCACCCACCGAGTTGCCGATGTTCAGGGCGGAGTGGTTGAGCGCGGCCGCGATCGTCTGACTGTCGCGCGCCACGTCCATCAGCCGGGTCTGGATCGCGGGCGACGCGGCCGCCGAGAAGCCCGCCGAGAGGAACGCGAACACCACCAGGCCGACGACCGACGAGGCCGACAGCGCGAGTCCGATCAGCGAGACGCCGACGCCGGCGAAGAACACCACCAGCGCCCGCCGCACGTCGCGGTCGGCGGCCCAGCCGCCGACGAGGTTGCCGACGGTCATCCCGAGGCCGATGACGACCAGGATCCACGGGACCGCGCCGAGCGGCAGGCCCGTCACCTCGGTCGCGAGCGGCGAGATGTAGCTGTACATCGCGAAGAGTCCGCCGAAGCCGATGGCGCCGACGAGGAGGGTCATCCAGACCTGCAGGCGCCCGAACGCCCGCAGCTCGTTGCGGACGGTCGCCGCCGGATTCCCGGGCTGCGCGGGCACCAGCAGCTGGACGGCCACGACGGTCAGCGCGAAGAGCACCGCGACCACGAGGTAGGCGCTGCGCCAGCCGGCCACCTGCCCGACCCAGGTGATCGCGGGCACGCCGACGACGTTCGCGATCGTGAGCCCGGAGAGGACGAACGCGACTCCCTTGCCGCGCTTGCCGGGACCCATCAGGTCGGCGGCGACCAGGGAGGCGATGCCGAAGTAGGCGCCGTGCGGGAGCGCGGCGACGAAGCGCGCGGCGAGGACGAGCGGGAAGCTCGGGAGCAGCGCCGAGCCGATCGTCCCGACGGTGAAGGCGACGAGCAGGGTCAGGAGGAGCCTCTTGCGCGGCCAGCGCGCCGCTGCGGCGGCGATGGTGGGGGCGCCGACCACGACACCGAGCGCGTAGGCCGAGATCAGCATCCCGGCCTGCGAGACGGCCTGCTCCTGGCTCACGGCCCAGACCCCGGGGAGGAGGTCGGCGGCGAGCTGCGGGAGGAGCCCCATCGCGACGAACTCGGTCGAGCCGATGCCGAAGCCCCCCATCGCGAGGGCGAGCAGGGCGAGGCGGGTCCGAGCGGGCGAGAGCGTCACCGCTCAAGGCTACTCAGGATCGGACGGATGTCGAATCGATTCGAGCACACCCGCACGCGAGAGGTCTCGGCGCGGACCCGCTACTCCCCCAGCGCGTCGTTCAGCCGGGCGATCTTGCCGTCGATCTCGCCCGAGTAGCCGGGGCGGATGTCCGCCTTCAGGACGAGCGACACGCGCGTCCCGAACGCTCCGACGGCCTCCGTCGCGCGCTTGACGACGTCGAAGACCTCGTCCCACTCCCCCTCGATCTCGGTGAACATCGAGGTCGTCCGCGACGGCAGGCCGCTCTCGCGGACGATGCGGACGGCGGCGGCGACGGCGTCGTGGACGGACGCGTCGGGCGCCTCGCCCCCGGACGGTGCGACCGAGAATGCGACGAGCATGGGAGCCTCCTTGACTGCGCGCACCGCGTGCCGGCCCCGCGCCCTCCGAGCCTACGAGCCCTGGGGCGCCAGGCGGGTCTCGCCGGTCAGCGACGACGCGGAAGTCGTGGCGCCGGGTGCGACGACCCGCGCCGTCCCCATCCTCCACAGCTCGCGCAGCAGCCAGCCGAGCAGCACCACGAGGAGGATGTTCCGCACGGTCAGCACGAGCACCATCCACCAGTGCGACCAGAGGAGGAAGAGGTAGAGGTACGGGTAGACCACCTGGGTCAGAGCCGCAGTGACGAGGGTCAGCTTCGCGGGCCGGTCGAATGCGCCGTCGCGGCACGCGATCAGCCCGGCGATCACCGGCGGCGCGAGCCAGACGATGTACTGCGGCGAGAGCACCTTGTTGGTGTCGATGAACACGACCACGAAGGTCAGCGCGAGCAGCGGGAACAACCTGGCGGGGTCGGCCCGGCGGGCGAGAGCACGGGCACCCAGCAGGGCCACGCCGAGCATGGCCAGAGCGAGCAGCGGGGTCATCAGGCTCGCCGCGAACTCGGTGCCGGGCCCGTGCATCTCGAAGGTGTTGATGTCGGCGGCGTAGTAGACGTAGCTCCCCGATCCCGGGAGTACCGACAGCCACATCCAGGGAGTGCTCACGACGGCCTCGATCTGGAGGCCCCGATCGGTCTGGTCGGTGACGAAGCTGTAGACCTGGTCCCCGCCGCCGACGAGGACGACCGCGAGCACGATGATCACGGAGGCGACCGCGGGGACGAGGATCATCCGCAGCCGTCCGCGCAGGACCAGCACGGCAGCGGCGAGGATCGCGGCCGGCCACACCTTGATCCAGGTGGCCACGGTCAGCAGCAGCGCCGCGACGCCCGGACGGGTCGCCGCCCAGAGCATCCCGGCGATGGCCGGCGGCGCGGTGAAGGCGTCGATGCGGCCGATGGCGATCGGCCCGAGGAGGACGAGGAACAGCAGCCACCAGCGCGCCGCCGCGAGGCGCGGTGCCGACCGGCCGCGCAGCAGCAGGGCGAAGGCGGCGGCGTCGGCGAGCGCGACGAGGACGAGCCACATCAGGTCGTAGCCCGCCGAGCCGAAGAGCCAGGAGGCGGCGATCGGGCCCCAGGCGAGGATCGGGTAGACCCAGCCCGTGTCGATCCCGGCGATGCCGCCGCCCTCGACGGCGGTCCTCATCCACTCCTTGTAGACGATGCTGACGTCGCCCATCGGCAGACCCGGAGCGAACAGCGCCAGGAGGGAGAGCACCACGTGCACCAGCGCGAAGGCGCCCCAGAGCACGGCGACGGAGTCGCGGTTCTCGCGCAGCCGGGCGAGGGGGCGGGAGGACGCTCGAGGAGGGGAGGACGGCACCGCGTCATTGTAGAGGGGCCGCTGAACGGGACCCTGGCAGCACCTGAGCCCGCCTGAGAGCGCCGCTCCCGCTGGGCATCGGTCCCCCGGCGGCGTCGGTCGCCGCCGGGCGTCAGCAGACGGCGTCACGACCCGATGAACTCAGTAGCCGGCGAACGCGTCGGTGCGGATCCGCTTCGCCCCGGCACCGCGCAGGGCGCCGCGGACCGAGTCGACGAACGACGGCGACCCGGAGACGTAGCCCACGCGGCGGCCGGCGTCCGGCACCGCGTCCGCGAGCAGCTCGGCGGTCAGTCGGCCTGTGACGTGCGACCACCGTGCGGGCAGGTCGGTCGGCGCCTCCTTCGAGCAGAGCACGACCCGGGCCCCCGACTCCTGCAGCAGGTCGCGGTACGCGACCTCGGCGAGGCTCGGCGCGGCGACCACGACGACGACGTCGCGCCGCGGACCGTCCGCGAGCGAGCGGAGCTGACTGGCGAACGGGGTGATCCCGATGCCGCCCGCCACCAGCAGCAGCGGCACGGCGGGATCGGCCGGCAGGACGAAGTCACCGCCGACGCTCGTCGCCCGGAGCGAGTCGC
Organism: Rathayibacter sp. AY1F6; assembly: GCF_002932035.1. Taxonomy (NCBI): domain Bacteria; kingdom Bacillati; phylum Actinomycetota; class Actinomycetes; order Micrococcales; family Microbacteriaceae; genus Rathayibacter; species Rathayibacter sp. AY1F6. The sequence goes on from NZ_PSVD01000001.1 coordinate 379,595, forward strand.
CGGGCTCCAGAGCGGCGAGGGCGCGCTTGAAGCTGCTCGCCTTCTCCGGCATCCGCAGGGCGATCGCGATCTCGCCGTCGGACGGAGCGGACGAGACCGAGAAGGTGCGCCGGCTGCCCCGGCTGTCGGCGCGGTGCGGCAGGTCGAGCTCGAGCCACTGGCCCGGCTCGAAGGTCAGCGGCGAGCGGGAGCGGAAGCGGTACTCCGCGATGCCCGGCGCCAGCACGCGGGTCGAGGCGAGCTCGAGCGTGTGCCGCCGACGCTGGCGGAATGCGAAGGCGAACGCGAGGGCGTTGCCGACCACGAGGCCCAGCTCCGGAGTGGCGGAGACGACGCCGATGTGGAAGGGGACGCTCGCCACGAGCGCTGCGACGACCGCGATGATCAGCTGCTGCGAGCGGCGCGGCGCGAGCGTGAGCGGCTCCGTCAGCATGAAGGCGCCGGCGAAGACGAAGGGGTAGGCCGTGAGGACCAGGGCCGCCGCGGCGCCGAGGTCCTGGCCGTTCTGCACCGCCTGCTGCACGGACACCCCGCCGGCGACGACGACGAAGACGGCGAAGACGGCGAAGCGGCGGACCCGCGCGACGATCAGGAGGGAACCCACGACGACGAACGGCCAGATCGCGCCACTGGCGATCCACCAGGCTCCGGCGTTGAGCCCGGTGAAGCCGATGATCAGCACGGCGACCGCGGCCGGATTGAAGAGGTGGCGGCCCCGCCAGGCGAGGACGTACTTGGACGCGGCGGCGATCGCGCCGACGAGCGCGATCACGGCGAGCCCGCGGGGATCGGCCGTCGGGAAGAGGAGGCAGGCGATCAGCAGACCGGTGACGAGCGAGGACTCCAGGTGCGCGCGGCTCCGGAACAGCCTCGCGAGGACCGCGCTGACCAGGGCCGTCGAGGCGACGGCGACGAGCGTCGTGCCGAGGATCTCGAGCGGCGTCGAGAAGATCAGGCCGGCTGCGGCGTAGCCGACGGCGACGAGCAGGAGCGCGGCGAGCGTCATCCAGACCAGCCGGTAGGTGGTGACGCGGCCGAGGGCGCGGTCGAAGGTGCCGATCATCGGAAGACCTCTCCGGGGAAGGAAGGCGAGTAGTGGAGGGTGCCGTCGCTGCGGACGCGGACGAACTCGAAGTCGAAGCGCTCGGCGAGGGCCTCGGGCGGACAGACGAACAGCGCGGTCGCGAGCCCGTCGGCGACGAGGGCCGTGTCGGCCACCGCCCAGGTGGCGACGATGCTTTCGACCGGAGCTCCGGTCCGCCCGTCGAGGACGTGGTGGAGGCCGCTGCCCCAGGCGCGGCGGTTGCTCGCCGAGCCGCAGAGCGCGCGGTCGCCGGGCACCGCCACTCCCAGTGCGCTGCTCGGGTCCCACGGGTGCTCGAGGCCGACCCGGACGGGTCCGGCTCCGATGCCCCGGAGGTCGCCGCTCGCGTCGACGACGGCGGGCCCGACTCCGTCGAGCTCCTCGAGGACGAGGTCGACGAGCTGGCCCTTGCCCGCGGCGCCGACGTCGACGACGGTCCCGGGCTCGACCCGCAGTCCCGCCGCTCCGCGACGGGCGGCGGCCCAGGGGGGAGCGGGGACGGCGGGTCCGCGCGGGACGAGGGTGTACGCGGAGTCGTAGCCGAGCTGCTCGAGAGAGCCGCCGACGAAGGGGGTGACCGCCCCGCCGGTCAGCTCGTCGAGCACGTCGTACAGTGCGAAGAGGTCGACCGCCTCGTCGGGGAAGACGTGCTCGCCTCCGGCCCGCAGCTGCGAGACGGCGGAGTCGTCACGGAACCGCGACCAGGTGCGGTCGTACTCCGCGATGCGCGCCTCGACCCGCGAGCGGTGGGAGGGCCCGAGCGGCTCGGCGGTGTCGATCTGCCAGCCGGTGCCGATCGCGTCGAACCGCCACGCGTGGCCGAGGACCGTCGGGGCGTCAGGCCGTGGCATCGGCCTTGATGGTCTCGACGGCGTCGTTGAAGCCGCCGGAGGTGAGGGAGGACCCCGACACCTTGGAGACCTTCAGCTCGTCGAGCTGCTTGCCGACGACCTCGCCCGCGATGCCGCCCGCGAAGCGCGACTGGTACTGCTGGCCGGTGGGGTTCTCCGACTCCGGGGTCACGGTCACGTCGGTGACGACGCCGTCGGCGAGGGTCAGCGAGACGCCCACCTTCTCGTTCCCTCCGGGCGAGGTGTATCCGCCCTCGGCCTCGTAGGTGCCGTCGGCGTAGCTGCTGCCGCTCGCGGCGGAGGACGCGGCGCCGGTGGCCTCGGGGGCGGAGCTGGTGGCGGTGCTCGGAGCGGTGGTGGTCGCCGCGTCGGCGGCGTCGCTCCCGGTCGTGGTGGTGCTGGAGCAGGCGGCGAGCGCGGCGAGGGTGCCGGCGCCGGCGAGGAGGGTCAGGGCGTAGCGGGCGGGAGTCGTGGTCTTCGCGGTCATGTCTGTTCTCCTGGTCAAGGCGGACGCGGCGGATCCGACGGTAGAGGTGCTCGCTTCGAGCACCCGATGAGGCGGCGGTGCGGAGCCGGTGAGCCGGGCAGCGGGCGTCGCTTCCTCCAGGACAACGGCGGCGGTCCCGGTTCGGTTCAGCGCTCGTCCGACGGGCGTGTCAGCGCAGGAGCGCGGCGACCACTCCGGGCAGGTGCTCCGCGATGTCGAGCGCGGCGATCGGGCCGCCGGCGGAGGCGCTCCGTCCGGCCTCCGCGTGCAGGACGGCGGCCGCGGCTGCCACGGGGGCGAGGTCCTCCGCCGTCAGAGCCGCCCCGGCCGCCTCGGTGTCCGCGGCCCGACCGGCGAGGAGTGCGCCGAGCACGCCGCCGAGGACGTCGCCGCTGCCCGCGGTCGCCAGCCAGGGCGTGGATCCGGAGACCTCGAGCTCGACGCCGCCCGCGACGACGTGGGTGGTGCCGCCCTTGAGGAGCACGCAGACTCCGAGGCGGTCCGCCGCCCGGCGCGCCCACTCCCCCGGGGCCTCGGCGATCGTCGCGGCGTCCGCGTCCAGACCCGCTCGGCCGAGCACTCCGGCGAGCTCGCGGTAGTGCGGCGTGATGACGACCGGGCCTGCGGCCTCGTCGATCAGGTCGAGCGCGCCCGCGTCGAGCACCACCGGGACTCCCGAGTGCAGCTGCTCGATCAGGGTGCGCCGCTCCTCGTCGCTGCGGTCCTCGGCGCTGGTGCCGGAGCCGACGAGCCAGGCCTGCACGCGTCCCACCGCGGTCACGACCTCCGGCCGCCGGGCGAGCACCAGTCCCGCGGGCCGCTCCGGTCCGAGGTAGCGGACCATGCCGACTCCCGTCCGCACCGCCGCCTCGACGCCGAGCACCGCCGCTCCCGGGTACCGCTCCGACCCGGTCGCGATCCCCAGCACCCCGCGCGTGTACTTGTCGTCGTCCTCCCGCGGCACCCTGATGCTCCGCGCCGCCTCCGCCGTCCCGACCCGCTCACCCATCCCGCCACCCTACGTCGCCCTGCGACGGATCCGCCCGGTGCCGGCGCAGCGCACTGGTGCCGGCGCAGCCGCACCCCTCTCCCCTTTCTCCAGGGGGGGCGCGGGTGCTGGAGGGGGCAGTCGCTGGGCGGAGGAGGAAGCGGTACCGGCGGTACCGCGCCCGACGACAACGCCGCGAACGCCCCCACCAGCACCCGCGGGCGCGGGCCGCGGAGGGGTCGGATGCAAGGCGGAGGAGGAAGCGATACCGGCGGTATCGCGCCCGACGACAACGCCCCCTCCAGCACCCGCGGGCGCGGGCCGCGGAGGGGTCGGATGCAAGGCGGAGGAGGAAGCGATACCGGCGGTATCGCGCCCGACGACAACGCCGCAGACGGCCCCTCCGCGGCCCGCGCCTAGCGGCGGGTGGCGTCGTCGACTTCGCCGACGAGCTCCTCGATGATGTCCTCGAGGAACAGCACTCCGGTGGCGCGGCCCTGCTCGTCGAACGCGCGGGCGAGGTGGGCGCCGGTGCGCCGCATGATCGCGAGGGCGTCCTCGAGGTCGGTGGCCTCGAAGATCGAGGCGAGCTGGCGGATGCGCTTGGCGGGGACGGGGAGGCGGAACTTGGCGCCCTCCGTGTCGCCGTCGAGGTCGAGGACGTCCTTGAGGTGGATGTAGCCCTCGGGGGTGCCGTCCTCGCCGAGGATCACGTAGCGCGAGAAGCCGTGCTTGGCGACGGCGCGCTCGACGTCGGCGGGGGTCGCTCCGCTGGGGAGGCTGACGATCCCGTCGAGGGGCAGGGCGACGTCGTGGACCTTCTTCTCGGTGAACTCGAACGCGGCGAGGAGGGTCCCGGTCGAGTCGCGGAGCGTGCCCTCGCGGGTGGACTGGTCGACGATCGTCTGCACCTCCTCGAGCGTGAAGGTGCTGTTCGCCTCGTCCTTGGGCTCCACCCTGAAGAGGCGGAGCACTCCGTTCGAGACCGCGTTGAGGGCGACGATGATCGGGCGGAGGACCCGGGCGATGGCGACGAGCGGCGGCGCCAGGAGGAGCACGGCGCGGTCGGGCATCGAGAACGAGATGTTCTTGGGGACCATCTCGCCGAGCACCACGTGCAGGAACGACACGATCAGCAGCGTGATGACGAAGGCGACGGTGCCGGAGAGCTCGTCGGGGATGCCGACGGCGTGCAGCGGCACCTCGAGCAGGTGGTGGATCGCCGGCTCGCTCACGTTGAGGATCAGCAGCGAGCAGACGGTGATGCCCAGCTGCGTGGTCGCGAGCATCAGTGTGGCGTGCTCCATCGCGGCGAGCGCGGTGATCGCGCTGCGGCGTCCGCTCTCCGCGAGGGGCTCGATCTGGGAGCGGCGCGCGGAGATGACCGCGAACTCCGCTCCGACGAAGAAGGCGTTCGCGGCGAGGAGCACCACGAGCCAGGCGATTCCGGCCCAGTCACTCATCGTCGGACTCCTTCCGTCCGCGGTGTCCGCGGGCGACGTCGGCGAGCGGGTCGGGGATCCCGTCGGGATCCGCGTCGGGGTCGGGCGTGAAGCGGAGGCGGTCGATGCGGCGGCCGTCCAGGCGCTCGACGCGCAGCGAGCCGCCCTCGACGTCGACCCGGTCGCCGACGGCGGGGAGGCGGCCGAGCTCGCTCATCACGAATCCGGCGACCGTCTCGTAGGGCCCCTCCTCGGGGATGTGCACGCCGGCGCGGTCGAGGACCTCGTCGGGGCGGAGCATGCCGGGGAAGGTGGTGGAGCCGGGGAGCTTGACCACGTCGGCCCGGGAGCGGTCGTGCTCGTCGGCGACCTCGCCGACCAGCTCCTCGACCAGGTCCTCGAGCGTGGCGACGCCCGCCGTGCCGCCGTACTCGTCGACGACGACCGCGAGCTGGAAGCCGCGTCCGCGCAGCTCCGTGAGCAGCACGTCGAGCTTCATGGTCTCGGGGACGCGGAGCGGCTCGGAGCGCAGCGCCGTGACGGGCACGTCGGACCTCTTGCCGCGGGGCACGGCGACGGCCTGCTTGACGTGCACGACTCCGACGATGTCGTCGATGTCGTCGTCCGTGATCGGGAAGCGCGAGAACCCGGTGGTGCGGGCGAGGTCGAGCACGTCCTGCGCGGTGCTCGCGCGCTCGACCGTCGACAGGCGCAGGCGCGGCGTCATCACGTCGCCCGCGGTGAGGGCGGAGAAGCGGAGGGTGCGCCCGAGCAGGTCGGCCGTGTCCTCCTCGAGCAGTCCGGCGCTGGCGGAGTGGCGCACGAGGCTCGAGAGCTCCTCGGCGCTGCGGGCGCCCGAGAGCTCCTCCTTCGGCTCGATGCCGACCAGGCGCAGCAGGGCGTTCGCGCTGCCGTTCAGCAGGGCGACGGCCGGGCGGAACACCGTCGTGAACGCGGTCTGCAGCGGCACGACGAGCTTCGCGGTCGCCCGCGGCAGAGCGAGGGCGAAGTTCTTGGGGACCAGCTCGCCGAGGATCATCGACAGCAGGGTCGCGATGACGATGGCGACCACCGTCATGACCGGCGCGAGCGCCTCCTCCGGGATGCCGAATCCGCTGAACGGCTCCTGGAGCAGCGTCGAGAGGGCGGGCTCCATCGTGTAGCCGGTGAGCAGCGTCGTGAGGGTGATGCCCAGCTGCGCGCTCGAGAGGTGCGTGGAGGTGACGCGCAGGGCCGCGATGGTCATGCCCAGGCGCGTCTCGCCGCGGTCGCGACGGGCTTCGAGATCGGCCCGGTCGAGGTTCACCAGCGCGAACTCGCTGGCGACGAAGACGCCGGTGCCCAGGGTCAGCAGCAGGCCGACGCCGAGGAGGAGCCACTCAGTTCCCACGGTGGTCGCCCCCGGTCACGAGAGGGAGGTGCGAGGAGGGCCGGACAGTGCGGGCCGGCGGAGCGGCGGCACCGGAGCGGCGGGCGGGAGTCCGAGGAGCACGGCGGCGAGCGGAACGGGCCGGATGCGCAGAGGGAGGGTCGTCCATTGTGGCGCCGAGTCTACCCGCCGCGGAGCGCTGCCGGGCGTGCTCCGACGCGGCGGCTCAGAGCCACTTCTTCCGCTTGAACACCGCGTAGAGCGCGAAGCCGAACAGCACCATCAGGCCCAGCGCCCAGGGGTAGCCGAGGCGCCAGTGCAGCTCCGGCATGTCGTCGAAGTTCATCCCGTAGATGCCGGCCACCAGCGTCGGGGCGAAGAGGATCGCCGCCCACGAGGAGATCTTGCGGACCACGTCGTTCTGGGCGAGCCCGGTCTCGGTCTGCCGGCGCGAGACGAGCGTCGAGTGCACCGTGAGCGCCTTGTCGAGGATCGCGCGCAGGGAGTCGACCGCCTCCGTCACGCGGATGGTGTGGTCGAGCACGTCGCGGAGGGAGCGGCGCAGCTCGATCCGCTCCGGCGAGGGCGAGGGCTCCCCCTCCACGGGCGTCGACTCCTGCAGCAGCTCGTGCAGCAGGGCGGTCAGCGGCTGCACCGAGCGCTGGAAGTGGATGACCTCGCGCGAGAGCCGGTAGATGCGCTCCGAGAGCCCGTCGTCCGAGTCGTCGCCGAAGAGCTGGTCCTCGATCTCGTCCACGTCGCCCTGGACGCCGAACACCACCGGCGCGTACTCGTCGACGACCTGGTCGAGGATCGCGTAGAGCACCGCTTCGGGCCCGCGGGCGAGGAGGGCCGGATCCTCCTCCAGGCGGCGGCGCACGCGGGCGAGGTCCGGGGAATCGGCGTGCCGGATGGTGACCACGAAGTCGGGGCCGACGAAGACGTGCAGCTCGCCGAAGACGACCGTCTCGGCGGCGTCCGCGTAGCGCGCCGGCCGCAGCACGACGAAGAGCCCGTCGTCGTAGCGCTCGAGCTTGGCCCGCTGGTGCCCGCTCAGCGCGTCCTCGACGGCGAGCGGGTGCAGCCCGAACTCCTCGGCGACCGCCTCGACCTCCTCGCGCGTCGGGCGGTAGAGGCCGATCCAGGCCATGCCGTGCTCGTCGCGCATCAGCTCGAAGGTGTCCTCGAGCGAGTCGGGGTTCCGGATGCGGCGGCCGTCGACGTACACGGCGTTGTCGACGATGGTCATGGGCTCGGTTCTAGCACGCGGCGCCCGCTCACCAGCTGACCGGCAGCGCCTTGCCCTCCTCGTAGCCCGCGGCCGACTGCAGGCCCACGTGCGCCCGCTCGTGGAAGTCGGCCACGCTCCGGGCGCCGGCGTAGGTGAAGGACGAGCGGACCCCCGAGGTGATCATGTCGAGCAGGTCCTCGACCGAGGGCCGCAACGGGTCGAGGTAGATGGTGGAGGAGGAGATGCCCTCGGCGAAGAGGCGCTTGCGGGCGAGCTCGTAGGCGTCGAGGCGGTCGAAGCGCTCCTGCACCGCCTTGGCCGAGGCCATGCCCCAGCTCTCCTTGTAGACCCGGCCGGCCGCGTCGCTGCGCAGCTCCCCCGGAGCCTCGATCGTGCCGGCGAACCAGGAGCCGATCATCACGGAGGCGGCGCCCGCGGCCAGCGCGAGGGCGACGTCGCGCGGGTAGCGCACCCCGCCGTCCGCCCAGACGTGGGCGCCCAGCTCGTGCGCGCGCTCGGCCGTCTCGAGGACGGCCGAGAACTGCGGGCGGCCGACCGCGGTCATCATCCGGGTGGTGCACATCGCGCCGGGGCCGACGCCGACCTTGAGGATGCCCGCTCCCGCGTCGACGAGGTCGTGCACCGCGTCGGCCGTGACGACGTTGCCCGCCGCGATCGGCACTCCGAGATCGAGCGCGGAGACCGTCCGGAGCGCCCGGAGCATCCCCTCCTGGTGGCCGTGCGCGGTGTCGAGGACGAGGACGTCGACGCCCGCGGAGACGAGCGCGCGCGCCTTCGCCTCGACGTCGCCGTTGATGCCGATCGCCGCCGCGACGCGCAGACGCCCGTCCGCGTCGAGCGCCGGGTCGTAGACGGTGGAGCGGAGGGCGCCGGTGCGCGACAGCGTGCCGACCAGGGCGCCGTGGTGCAGCACCGGGGCGAAGTCGAGGTCGGCGGCCACCATGACGTCGAAGGCGGCCCGCGCGGTGGGCACGTCGTCGGCGTCGATCGAGGGCGTGGCGGAGTGCACCAGGTCGCCCAGACGCGCGTCCGGCAGCGCGGTCGCCAGGCGCGCGGCCGGGACGCAGCCGAGGATCGCGCCGCCCTCCTCCTGCACCACGAAGCCGTGGCCGGCGACGGCCGGCAGGATGCGCAGCGCCTCCTCCACGGTCGTCGCCGGCGAGGCGGTGAGGGCGCCGGAGAAAGCGACCGGCTGGCGCTTCACCCAGCGGATCGCGGCGTCCAGCGCCTGCAGAGGCATGTCCTGCGGGAGGACGCCGAGCCCGCCCCGGCGCGCGAGCGTCGCTGCGAGGCGCTGACCGGTGACCGAGTTCATGTTGGAGGAGACGACGGGGATCGTCGCCCCGGTGCCGTCGCCCGGAGCGAGCGAGACGTCGAGGCGGCTCGTCACCGACGAGCGGCCGGGGACGAGGAAGACGTCCGAGTAGGTGAGGTCGCCTGAGGGTGTTCCGCCGGAGAAACGCATGGGGGAAACGCTACTCCGGCGCGGCCCCGGGTCGGCCGTGCAGGGAACGGGGCTAGGCTTGGCGACCGGGACGGGACCAGGCGACGGCACCGGTTCCCGCTGGTGCGAGGACGACCTCCTCCGCCGCGGTGGCAGGCGCCGAGGGATGCGACGGGCCCGTCCGGATGATCGAGGACGAATCAACGGAGAGAGTGGGCGATCGGCTGTGTCGAGCCAGTTGACCGGAGCAGGAACAGAGCAGGGCGCGGAGGACTTCGGAGCCAACGAGTGGCTCGTGGAGGAGCTGTACGAGCAGTACAGCTCCGACCGCGCCTCGGTGGACGAGTCCTGGTGGCCCATCCTGGAGCGCTACGGCGCCCAGCTCGCGAACTCCGGCAAGGACGCTCCGGCTCCGGCTCCCGCCGCGGCCCCCGCGCCCGCCGCCTCGAAGCCCGCCGCTGCCGCCGAGCGCGTCTCGTCGAGCGGCGGAGGCGCCGTGACCCATCCCGCCGCGGCCTCCTCCTCCGAGTCGACCCCCGCCTCCCGCACCACGTCGAAGCAGCCGAAGGCGCAGCCGATCCCGGCCGACGCTCCGGTGAGCAAGCCCTCCGCCGAGGACTCGACGCCGGACGAGGACGTCGTCACCCCGCTCCGCGGCATGGCGAAGAGCCTCGCGACCAACATGGACGCCAGCCTCAGCATCCCCACCGCGACGAGCGTCCGCACGATCCCGGCGAAGCTGATGATCGACAACCGCATCGTCATCAACAACCACCTGCGCCGCACCCGCGGCGGCAAGGTCTCGTTCACGCACCTGATCGGCTGGGCGCTCATCCGCGCGCTCAAGGACTTCCCGAGCCAGAACGTGTTCTACGACGAGGTCGACGGCAAGCCCGCGGTCGTCGCCCCGGCGCACGTCAACCTCGGCATCGCGATCGACATGCCGAAGCCCGACGGCACGCGCGCCCTGCTCGTGCCGAGCATCAAGCGCGCCGACACGCTGAGCTTCACGGCCTACCTCTCGGCCTACGAGGACCTGGTCAAGCGCGCGCGCGGCAACAAGCTCGTCGCCGGCGACTTCGCGGGCACCACGCTCTCGCTGACGAACCCCGGCGGCATCGGCACGGTCCACTCCGTCCCCCGCCTGATGAAGGGCCAGGGCTGCATCATCGGAGCCGGCGCCCTCGAGTACCCGGCGGAGTTCCAGGGCGCGTCCGAGAAGACGCTGGTCGAGCTGGGCATCGGCAAGACCATCACCCTGACCTCGACCTACGACCACCGCGTCATCCAGGGTGCCGGCTCGGGCGAGTTCCTCAAGATCGTGCACGAGCTCCTGCTCGGCGGCCGCGGGTTCTACGAGGACATCTTCGCCGCGCTGCGCATCCCCTACGACCCGATCCACTGGTCCACGGACATCGCCGTCGACCTCGCCGAGCGCGTCTCCAAGACCGCCCGCGTGCAGGAGCTCATCAACTCGTTCCGCGTCCGCGGGCACCTGATGGCCGACGTCGACCCGCTGGAGTACGTGCAGCGCTCGCACCCCGACCTCGCCATCGAGAGCCACGGCCTCACCTTCTGGGACCTCGACCGCGAGTTCGTCACGGACGGCTTCGGCGGCAAGCGCCAGCTCAAGCTGCGCGACATCCTCGGGATCCTCCGCGACTCGTACTGCCGCACCGTCGGCGTCGAGTACATGCACATCCAGGACCCGGAGCAGCGCGCCTGGATGCAGCAGAAGCTCGAGCGCGGCTACGAGAAGCCGGGCCACGACGAGCAGCTGCGCATCCTGGGCAAGCTCAACGAGGCCGAGGCCTTCGAGACCTTCCTGCAGACCAAGTACGTGGGCCAGAAGCGCTTCTCGCTCGAGGGCGGCGAGTCGCTCATCGCGCTGCTCGACGCCGTCCTGCAGGGCGCGGCCGACGAGCACCTCGACGAGGTGGCGATCGGCATGGCCCACCGCGGCCGCCTGAACGTGCTGACCAACATCGCCGGCAAGACCTACGGCCAGATCTTCCGCGAGTTCGAGGGCACCCAGGACCCGCGCACGGTCCAGGGCTCCGGAGACGTGAAGTACCACCTCGGCACCGAGGGCACCTTCCGCGGCGCGGCGGGCGAGGAGATCCCGGTCTACCTGGCGGCGAACCCCTCGCACCTCGAGGCCGTGAACGGCGTGCTCGAGGGCATCGTCCGCGCCAAGCAGGACCGCAAGCCCATCGGCACCTTCACCACGCTGCCGATCCTCGTGCACGGCGACGCCGCGATGGCGGGCCAGGGCGTGGTGGTCGAGACCCTGCAGATGTCGCAGCTGCGCGCGTACCGCACCGGCGGCACGATCCACATCAACATCAACAACCAGGTCGGGTTCACGACTCCCCCTCACGAGGCCCGCACCTCGATCTACTCGACCGACGGCGCGAAGACGATCCAGGCGCCGATCTTCCACGTGAACGGCGACGACCCCGAGGCGGTCGTCCATGTCGGGCAGCTCGCGTTCGAGTACCGCCAGCGGTTCCACCGCGACGTGGTCATCGACCTGATCTGCTACCGCCGGCGCGGGCACAACGAGGGCGACGACCCCTCGATGACCCAGCCGCTGATGTACAGCCTGATCGAGGCCAAGCGCTCGGTCCGCAAGCTGTACACCGAGGCGCTCGTCGGCCGCGGCGACATCACCGAGGAGGAGTACGACCGCGCCCACCAGGACTTCCAGGACCGCCTGGAGCGCGCGTTCGCCGAGACCCACGCCGCGCAGACCGGCGCGATCCCCGTGATCACCGCCGACGGCGACTCCGTGGCCGACCTCGAGCTGCCCGACGCGCAGCAGGGCGAGGACTACCCGGGCGAGCCCGAGGTGACCGGCGTGAAGACCGAGGTCGTCACCCGCATCGGCGACGCGTTCACGACGCCGCCCGAGGGCTTCACCGTGCACCCCAAGCTCCAGCAGCTGCTGGCGAAGCGCCAGGAGATGAGCCGCTCCGGCTCCATCGACTGGGCCTTCGGCGAGCTGCTCGCGCTCGGCTCGCTGCTGCTCGAGGACACCCCGGTGCGCCTCGTCGGCCAGGACACGCGCCGCGGGACCTTCGTCCAGCGCCACGCTGTCCTCCACGACCGCGAGAACGGCCAGGAGTGGCTGCCGCTGATGAACCTGTCCGAGCAGCAGGCCCGGCTCTGGATCTACGACTCGCTGCTCTCGGAGTACGCGGCGATGGCGTTCGAGTACGGCTACTCGGTGGAGCGGCCCGACTCGCTCGTGCTGTGGGAGGCGCAGTTCGGCGACTTCGCGAACGGCGCCCAGATCGTGATCGACGAGTTCATCTCCTCGGCCGAGCAGAAGTGGGGCCAGCGCTCGTCGCTCGTGCTCCTGCTCCCGCACGGCTACGAGGGCCAGGGCCCCGACCACTCGTCGGCGCGGATCGAGCGCTACCTGCAGATGTGCGCGGAGCGGAACATGACCGTCGCGCGCCCGTCGACGCCGGCGTCCTACTTCCACCTGCTGCGCCGCCAGGCCTACTCCCGGCCCCGCCGACCGCTGATCGTCTTCACCCCGAAGGCGATGCTGCGTCTCCGCGGAGCCTCGAGCCCGGTCGAGGACTTCACCTCGGGCCGCTTCCAGCCGGTGATCGACGACGCGCGGATCCAGGACGCCTCGGCCGTGAAGCGCGTCCTGCTCCACGCCGGCAAGGTCCACTACGACCTCAAGGCGGAGCTCGAGAAGAAGCCCGACGACGGCATCGCGCTGGTCCGGGTCGAGCAGTACTACCCGGCGCCGATCGAGGAGCTGCGCGGCATCGCCGAGCGCTACCCGGACGCGGAGCTCGTCTGGGTGCAGGACGAGCCCGAGAACCAGGGCGCTTGGCCGTTCATGGCCCTCGAGGTCGCTCCGAAGCTGGGCCGGTCCATGCGCGTGGTCTCGCGGCCGTCCGCGGCCTCCCCCGCGGCCGGCTCGGCCAAGCGGCACGCCTCCGAGCAGGCCGACCTGCTGTCGCGGGCGCTCACCCGCTGACCCGCGATCCGCACGACGCGGTCGGGCCCGTCGGAACCTCGTGTTCCGGCGGGCCCGTCGCGTTGCAGGCGGACCGTGCCTGACCGCAGGCCCGCAGAGACCGGCAGGAGCGCGCGCGACGTGCGGGTGCCGCGGCACCCGGAGGCCGCCGGACACGACGGAGCCCCGGCCCTTCGAGGGCCCGCGGTGCGCGGGTTGTCTCGAACGGCCGGGGCTCCCCGGGTCGTGCGGCGCCTAGAGGCGGGCGGGCGCCTGGGAGTGCGCGGCGTGCTCGTCGCGGAGCATGCCGAGCACCTGGGCGCGGAGGTCCTCCGGCGCCGTCTCCTTGCAGGCCCGCTGCACGGCGACCGTCAGCACCACGCCGACCTTCGCCTCATCGGCGCAGTCGACGCATCCCGCCATGTGCTCGCGGATGTCGGCGGCGTCCTCCTTGCACAGCTCGTTGTGGAGGTACTCCTCGAGCTCGGCCTTCGCCTTCGTGCAGCCGCTGTCGGTCATTTCGTGCTCCCGGAAGTGAATGCGGCGCGGAATCCGCGCTCGCGTGCGTAGTCGGTGAGTCGTTCGCGCAGCATGCGCCGGCCGCGGTGCAGCCGACTCATGACGGTCCCGACGGGGGTCTTCATGATGTCCGCGATCTCCTGGTAGGAAAAGCCTTCGACATCGGCGAAGTAGACGGCGAGCCGGAAGTCCTCCGGGATCGCCTGGAGCGCCTCCTTCACCGCGGTGTCGGGGAGGTGGTCGATCGCCTCCGCCTCGGCCGAGCGGCTGGAGGTGGCCGTGGTCGACTCGGCGCCGCCCAGCTGCCAGTCCTCGAGCTCGTCGATCGCGCTCTGATAGGGCTCGCGCTGCTTCTTGCGGTACGAGTTGATGAACGTGTTCGTGAGGATGCGGTAGAGCCAGGCCTTCAGGTTGGTGCCCTGCTCGAACTGGCGGAACGCGCCGAAGGCCTTCGCGAACGTCTCCTGCACGAGGTCCTGCGCGTCGGAGGGGTTCTTCGTCATCCGCAGACCGGCCGCGTAGAGCTGGTCGATGAAGGGCAGCGCCTGCTGCTCGAAGAGGGAGCGGAGATCGACGGGAGCCTCGACCGGGGCGTCGTCCAGCGACTCCTCGACGGTCTCCACGATCGTCTGCTCCGCGTCGGCGGGCTCGGGAGCCTCGTCGGCGGGGGTGGTGCGGGGTTCGTCGTCGCGAGTCATCACGAGCGATTCTAGAGCGGCGGCGCGGCGGACGACCGGGGTTGCGGCACGAGGGCGCCTCCGGGCGACGGGCCTGCTGCTCCGGAGGACCGGGGGTGCTGCCGTCATGCTCCGCCTCCGTCACGCTCCTGACGACGCCCTGCGCGCCGACTATCCTGACAACCGATGGTCTTCTCGCGTTATTCCGCTCCCGAGTTCGATCCGTACGGCGACGCCCGTGCGCTCCCCGGCGACGACGCCTGGCCCGCACCCCTCGCGGCCGGCGCTCTCGACGCCGAGGTCGGCCTGCCCGGCTCCAAGTCGCTGACCAACCGGGAGCTGGTGCTCGCCGCTCTGGCCGACGGGCCCTCCACGCTGCGGGCGCCGCTGCACTCCCGCGACAGCGCCCTGATGGTCGAGGCGCTGCGCTCGCTCGGCACCACGATCCGGGAGTCCGGCTCGACCGGCGGCTTCGGCGCCGACCTGGTCGTGGAGCCCGCGGAGGAGCTGCTCGGCTCGACGACGATCGACTGCGGGCTCGCGGGCACCGTGATGCGCTTCGTCCCGCCGCTGGCCGGCCTCGCGCTCGGCCCCACCACCTTCGACGGCGACGCGTACGCGGCGAAGCGGCCGATGGGGGCGACGATCGCCTCCCTCCGCGCGCTCGGCGTCGACGTCGCCGACGACGGCCGCGGCGCGCTCCCCTTCACCGTCCACGGCTCCGGGGCCGTCCGGGGCGGCGACGTCGTCGTCGACGCCTCGCGGTCGAGCCAGTTCGTCTCGGCGCTCCTGCTGGCCGGCGCCCGCTTCGAGGAGGGACTGCACCTGCGCCACGAGGGCAGCGCCGTCCCCTCCCGGCCCCACATCGACATGACCGTCGCCGCACTGGCGGCACGGGGCGTCGAGGTCGGCACGCCCGCCGACGGCGAGTGGACCGTCGCGCCGCAGCCCATCGCCGGCGCCGACGTGCTGATCGAGCCCGACCTCTCGAACGCCGCGCCGTTCCTCGCTGCGGCCCTCGTCACGGGCGGCCGCGTCCGGCTTCGCCACTGGCCGGCCGTCACCACGCAGGTCGGGGCGCACCTCGAGCGGATCCTGCCGCTGTTCGGCGCCCGCGTCGAGCGCGACGGCGAGGACCTCGTGGTCACCGGCGGCGACGAGATCCTGGGCGTGGACCTCGACCTGTCGGAGGGAGGCGAGCTCGCCCCCGCCCTCGCCGCCCTCGCCGCGCTGGCCTCCACTCCCAGCACCCTGACCGGGATCGGCCACATCCGCCACCACGAGACGGACCGCCTCGCCGCCCTCGCCGCCGAGATCACCGGCCTCGGCGGCCGGGTCACGGAGCTCGAGGACGGTCTGCGCATCGAGCCCGCCGAGCTCCACGGCGGCCGCTGGCGCACCTACTCGGACCATCGCATGGCCCACGCCGGCGCCCTGATCGGCCTCGTGGTCCCCGGCGTGGTGATCGAGGACGTCGCGACGACAGCGAAGACCCTCCCCCAGTTCCCGGAACTGTGGACGACCCTCGCCGGATCGGTCTGACCCGTGTCGTGGTGGACGGACAGCGGCCTCGACGCCGACGGTGCTCTCGACGACTTCGACGGGTACGACGAGTCGGACGCGCGGGTGCGCCCGAACCCGAAGGGCACGAAGCCCCGGACCAAGAACCGGCCCGCCTACGAGGACGCAGAGATCGCGATGGTGCTCGGCGTCGACCGGGGTCGCTACACGGTGATGATCGGCGACGGGACGCCCGAGGAGCACGAGTTCACGGCGGCCCGGGCCCGCGAGCTGCGGCGCCAGGCGATCGTGGCCGGCGACCGCGTCGACGTGGTCGGGGACTCCAGCGGCGACGAGGGGACGCTCGCCCGCATCGTCCGCATCCGCGAGCGGTCGACCCTCCTCCGCCGCAGCGCCGACGACACCGACGCGATCGAGCGCGTGATCGTCGCCAACGCCGACCAGATGCTCTGCGTGGTGGCCGCCGCCGACCCCGAGCCCCGGACCCGGCTGGTCGACCGCTACCTGGTCGCCGCCTTCGACGCCGGGATCACTCCGATGCTCTGCATCACCAAGACCGACCTCGCGGACCCGGCCCCGTTCCTCCGCAACTTCGAGGGGCTCGACCTCCGCGTGTTCCTCTCGAGCCAGGACGAGCCGCCGGTCGACGAGATCGCCGACGCCCTCCTCGGCCACGAGACCGTGGTCGTCGGGCACTCCGGAGTCGGCAAGTCCACCCTCGTGAACAAGCTCGTCCCGGACGCGCACCGGGCCATCGGGCGCGTGAACACCGTGACGGGCCGCGGTCGGCACACCTCGTCCTCCACCGTCTCGCTCCGCGTGGAGCGCGGCGACCGGCACGGCTGGGTCATCGACACCCCCGGCGTCCGCTCGTTCGGACTCGGCCACGTGAACACCGACAACATCCTCGGCGCGTTCACGACCCTCGCCGTGATCGCCCGGGACTGCCCGCGCGGCTGCACGCACCTGCCCGACTCCCCCGACTGCGCCGTCATCGAGGCTGTCGAGGGCGGACTGCTGGGCGCCAGCGGACCGGAGCGCCTCGACTCGCTCCAGCGCCTCCTGACCACCTTCGCCACGACCGACGGAAGCAGACGATGACCGACCTCTCCCCCCTCCCCGCCGAGGCGCGCCTCGCCGTCGGCGACTCCGCTCCGGAGTTCACGCTGCCGAACCAGGACGGCGAGCCCGTCTCGCTCACGGAATACCGCGGACGGCGCGTCATCCTGTTCTTCTACCCCGAGGCCGACACCCCCGGCTGCACCACGGAGGCCTGCGACTTCCGCGACAACGCGGCGTCCCTCCGCGACTCCGGCTACGAGGTCCTCGGGATCTCGCGGGACGCCCCGGAGGCGCTGCGCCGCTGGGCCGACGCCCAGGGCATCGCGTACCCGCTGCTGAGCGACCCCGACATGACCGTGCACCGCGCGTACGCGGTGTGGGGCGAGAAGAGCCTCTACGGCAAGACCGTCGTCGGCGTGCTGCGCTCGACGTTCGTCGTCGGAGCCGAGGGAGCGCTCGAGTTCGCGCAGTACGGCGTCCGGGCGACCGGGCACGTGCAGGCGCTCCGCAAGAAGCTGAAGCTCGTCTGACCCCGGGGCGCGCGGTGCAGGTCATCGTGCGCCACCGGCTCTCGGGGTTCCGCTCATCTGCGAGCATCTCTCATGTCGACGTGAGCGGCACCGCCCGGTGCCCCGTCGGGACGAGGGGTGGTCAGGGTGCGCTCGAATGCTCGCAGGACGACGGCCGCAGCGGCGATCGCGGTCGTGGCCGCTGTACTGGCGGGCTGCATGCCACCGGAGCCGGCGCTCACCGCCGCCAGGGTGCTGCAGGCGGTGTCCGTCGCCGTCTCGTCCGACGGGGGTGTCCGTGCGATCGAGGGGACGGCCCTCGCCGTCGGCGACGACCCGTCCGACGCCTCGGCGACCACCACCGTCTACGATCCCCCCGAGGTCGCCGCCGACCTGCCGGTCCGTGTCCGGCCCTCGTGGCGCACCGCCGACGCCTCGGGCACCGATCCGGCCGACCTCGCCGGGCGCTCGGGTCGGATCGAGATCTCGCTCGCGGTGGAGAACCTGACGGTCCGGCCCGAGGAGGTCGCGTTCGACGCGGCCGGTCGTGCAGCCCGCCGCAGTGCACTCGTCGGCGCTCCGCTGACGATCGCAGCCTCCGCGGTCCTGCCGGGCGTCTCGCCGAGTCGCGTCGTCACCGAGAGCGAGTCGGGTGCCGTCACCAACGGCGTGCTCAGCCGTGACGAGCACGGAGACGCCGTCGTGCAGTGGGCCGCTCTCCTCGCTCCCCCGGGCGGTGGCGCGACGGCGACGCTGACCCTCGTCGCCGACGTCGCCGACTTCGCCGTCCCCGCCTTCGACCTGGCGGTCCAGCCCGGCCTGAGCACCGACCCGACCACCGAGGGGGCGCTGGGCGCCGCGTTCGACTCCTCCGACGCCTCGCCGCTCGCCCTCGAGCGCCGCACGATCGAGGTCGTCACCGCGGTGGACGACCTGCTGACGCAGGCCGGCACCACCGTCGCCGAGGTGCGGGCCTCGCTCGACGCGACCTCCGAGACTCTCGGTGTCCGCGCGGCCGAGGAGCTGCGGGCCGGCGCCGCCTCGACGGCGGCCTCGATGCAGAGCCTCTCCGGGCAGCTCGGCGCGCTCCGGGCGCAGCTGTCGTCGACGGTCTCGGGCACCGAGTCCGGCCTGCTGGCGCAGCTGTCCGAGGCGATCGACGCGGTGGACGCCATGCTGGGCGACACATCGGCCGCGGTGCCGCCGCCGACGGTCTCGGGCAGCGGATGCGGACTCGCCGTCGACGGCGGCCGCACCGGCTCGATCCACTCGGAGCTGCTGCGGCTCACGGCCGAGCTCGACGCGTACGGGACCGCGGCCGAGTCCTGCCGCGACGAGGTCGTCGCGGCTCTCCGTGCTGCCGCGGGGCCGGCACAGCCCTCCGCCGAGACCTGCACGGCACCCTCGATGACATGCTCCCTCGCCGCCTCCGGAGCCGCCGTCGACACCGTGCTGCTCGGGATGCTCGATCGCGGGCAGGACCTCGTCGACTCCCTGCAGCCGGAGCTGATGGACGGCGTGCAGGCCGGGTTCGCCGCCCTCGCGAGCAGGGTGGACGCCGCGTCGGCCTCGGTGGACACCCTGGCCGACCCGGAGGGATCCGTCACCCGGGCACTCGCCGCCCTGTCGGCGACGCTGGACGAGCTCGACGCGGACACCGCGGGCCTGGAGACGACGGTCGCCTCGGTCGGCACCGCCGCCACGACCGCCCTGGACGAGCTCGGCACGCCGACCAGCACGGGGTCGCTGTCGGCGCAGAACCAGGAGCTGGCCGATCGGCTCTGCGAGCTGTCGCCGGCGACACAGTCCCCTGCTGCCGCACCCACGCCGACCGGGCGCCCGACGCGCGCACCCGTGGAGGTGACCCGGGGCTCCGTCGAGGAGCTCCGCGCCTACCTGACCGCGACGCCCTGCTCCGGCACGGGCCGCCTCGACGCTCCCGACGGCTATCCGGCCCCCCTGGCCGACCGGCTGAGCGACCAGGTCCACGCGTGGACCGCCGTCGCCTCCACCGTCGGCAGCACCGGCGCTAGCGCCGACCTCGCCGCCCTGCGCGCCGCGCTCGCCACGGTCCGCGGAGGCGTGGCCGAGGCCGGCGCGACGGCCGGCTCGGACGACACGCGCCTCACCGGCCTGCTCGCCTCCCTCCGCACCGGCGTCGACGCGCTGACCGCTCAGCGCGACGCACTCGGCACCCGCATCGACGCTCTCGGTGCCCAGCAGGACGCTCTCGCACCGGCGATCCAGAATGCGTTCGCCGAGGCGGACACGGCAGCCGCCTCCGCGGTCACCGCACTCCTCGACGAGCAGGTGCGGCGGATCTCGACGCGCTCCGGCGCCGACGCCGACGCGGTCGTCGCGATGTTCGACCGGTCGGTCTCGAGCCTGCGCACGGCCTCCTCCGGCATCCGCTCCGACGGTGCAGCGACGGTGGACGCCGGGCACCGGGCTCTCCGCACCGCGGAGGCCCGGATCGGCGGGGCCGTCTCTGAGCGGACGCGCGCCTCCCTGGCCGGCATCGCGACGACGATCGACGCCTCGACCCGCGACACCGACGCGGCCGCCGCGCTCCTCGCAGCCGATCTGCACAAGGTGCTCCTGGACCTCGGCGACCGGACGGTCGGCGGCTCCGGCCTGCTCGGATCGATGACCACGAGTGCCGCGAAGGTCGGCACCGCCGACGTGCAGCTCGCCCTCGCCTCGCAGAGCGCACGGGGCTACGCCGCGGTGCGGTCCGAGGACGTCTCGGGCATCCTGCTGGCGCAGGCCCAGGAGCGGGCCTCCCTCCGCGCCGGGGATGAGCTTCCCGCGTTCCACCTCGACCTGCCCGAGGGCACGCGGACCCGGACGGTCTACTCCTTCCGGATCGGGGACGAGCGATGACCCGCCTGGGCAGGCGCGCGGCGCAGCACCCCCGCACCGCCCGACGGAGCCCGATGCTGATCGGCGGCGCCGTCGCCCTCCTCGGCGTCAGCGGTGCCCTCGTCTCCCTCCTGCCCCCGCAGTCCGCCCCGATGACGGAGGTCGCCGCTCTCCCGGTCGGCTTCTCGTGCGCCCGGGTGCCCGAGCAGCTGACGCTCGGGGTGGTGGTGTCGCTCAGCTCGGCTCCGGGCGAGGGCGCGGAATGGAAGGACGCGGCGAACGGTGCCGTCGTCGCAGCGCACCGGTCAGCGATGGGCGGCTGCGAGATCGGTCTCGTCGCCGTCGACGACCACGGGACGCCCGAGGGTGCCCGCGCCGCCGTCGAGGAGCTGACGGGGCAGGGCGTGTCCGGCCTCGTCCTCGCGACCCACGGCACCCACACCGCTGCGGCCGTGGACGCCGCTCGGGCAGCGGGGACAGCGGCCGTCCTCCCGTACGGAGGCGGCCCCGCCCTGCCCGGCGACGGCGTCTGGTCCCTCGGACCCGACACCGCCTCGGCCGACGCGGCACTCGTGGAGGAGGCCGGCGGAGGCGCCCGGGTACTCCTCGTCGACACCGGTGGAGGCACCCCGACCGGTCTCTCGCCCGCCGCGACGGTGGCCGCCGATCCGGGCGCCGCCGCGGACGTGATCATCACCGCCGCCCGCCCGCACCTCGAGGGCGAGCCGGCGGTCGAGCGCGTCGTCGTGTCCGGCCCCGCCGCGGCGCAGGCGACGGCGGTCGCCGCTCTGCAGGCGGCGGGGGCGTCCGTCCCGATCCTGCTCACGCCCGACGCACTGAGCCCCGCCTTCGCTCCCGCCCTGGCCGCGGCCGGAGGCACCCTCTCGGGAGATCTGACGACGATCGGCACGGATTCCGGCGACGCGGTCGCCCTCCGCGGCGACGAGCGCGGACGCGCGGCCTCCGCGTTCCTCGGGGCCGTACGGATGACCGCCGACGATGCCGCGCGGACGACCCTCCTCGGCGACCGCGCGTTCCGCGATCTCGCCGCGGTCGCGGACGCCCCCAGCCACGACGCCGTCGTGGCGCTCGTGCGAGCCGCGGCCGTCGCAGGCAGCAGGGAACCCTCCGCGATCGCCGCCGCACTCCGGGGATCCACGATCGGACCGGCGGACGGCCTCGCCGGTCCGCCGCTCGACTTCGGCGCCGCGCACGCTCTGGACGCCCCGGCACTCCCCCTCCACTCCTCGCCGCAGCGTCTCGGCCTGCGGCCCGCCGACCCGCCGCTGCTCTGGTTCGCCGGACAGCCCCGACCGTGAGCCCCCGGTGCGACTCCTCCTCGATCTCGACGGCACTCGCTCCGACATCGACCTCGGCCGCCACCGCGACTCCGCGACACTCGGCGAGCTGATCGCCACCGCCACCGGGCACCGCCTCCCGCCCGGGACGGCCCTCGCCGTCGACACCGCCCTGCATCCTGTGGAGACCCGGCTGGCCGATCTGCTGCTGCTCGAGGGAACGCGGATCGCCCGCTCCCCCCTGCCCCGACCTGCCGCGGCCCGCGGGTGGACGGCCGTGCTGTCGGGCGGTCTCGGCGCGGGAGCCGTGGTCGAGATCCCGCGGGCCCGCGCGCTGATCGTGGGCCGCTCCCCGCACGCCGACGTCGTCCTCGACACGGCGAGCGCCTCCTGGGAGCACTTCTCGGTGACCCGCGAGGGCGACGGCCTGCGGGTGCGCGACGCCGACAGCACCAACGGCACTCTGGTCGACGGCGTCTCCGCGACCGGGGACGGGGTCCTCGTCTCCGACGCCGTGGTCGTGATCGCCGGTGGGGCGGCTCTCCGACTGCGCCCCGCGCCTCCCGAGCTCCTCGCGCCCGAGCCGGGGAGCACGGACAACGTCACCGCGACGGCGACCGTGCCCTTCAACCGGCCGCCGCGACCGGGACGTCCGGCGGCCGGCGAGGCGGTCGTCCCGCCGGCCCGCCTCGAGATCGCCTCCGCCACGACCTTCAGCGTGATCACCGTCGCCGCGCCGCTCGTCCTCGCCTTCGCGATGGTCCTCATCATGGGCGATGCGCGCTACGCCCTCTTCGCCGCGCTCAGCCCCGTGGCCGGGGTGGGCATGTGGTTCGAGCAGCGGCACCGGCACGCCCGAGCGACCCGGTCCGAGGAGCAGCGCTACGGCGAGGCGCTGCAGACGCTCCGCGACGACATCGCCCGTTCCGCGCGTGTCGAACGGGCCCGCCTCGAGGAGGACGCGCCCGACCCGGCGACGACGATCCGCCGGGCGGCGCTGCCCGCCACGTCGCTGTGGCAGCGGCGCGCGACCTCCGCCGATGTGCTCCGCCTGCACATCGGCGTCGGCGACGTCCCGTGGTCTCCCCCGCTCGATCAGCGCGGAGTGCCGCGGCTCGAGGAGGAGGTGCGCGCGATCCTCGCGGTGAGCGTCGTCCCGAGCGCGCCGGTGTCCATCGATCTCGCGGACTCGGGCGTCGTCGGGATCGTCGGCGACCGCGAGGGCGGCCTCGCTCTGGCGAGGAGCCTGCTCTGCCAGGCGGCGGTCCACTGCGGTCCGGCCGACCTGGCGATCGGGGTGTTCGGCGACCGGCGACGCGACTCCGACTGGAGCTGGGCCTCCTGGCTCCCCCACACGCGTCTGCCCGGGGGCGGACGCCGCCTCTCCGACCGGCGCGACCGCAGCTCCGAGCTCCTCCGCGCCCTCCGCGACGAGGACTCGCCGCGCGTGCTCCTGGTGCTCGACTCCGACGTGCTGACCGAGGGACGCGCCGCTCCGGCGCGCGAACTCCTCGGACTCGGCCGCGGCGAGCGCGAGGCGGCGACCCGGATCTCCGGCCTCGTCCTCGCGGCGTCGGAGGAGCAGCTCCCCGCCTCCTGCACGGTCGTCGTCCGGGTCGGAGCGGACGCCTCGGCGGTCCTCTCCCGGCCCGACGAGCGGATCACCGTCGAGGACGTGGTGCTCGCCGGTCTCGCCTCCTCCACGGCCGAGCGCTGTGCGCGCGACCTGGCGCGCTTCGAGGACCCGGAGCTCGTCACCGCGGGGGCGGCCCTCGCCGCGCTCGTGCGGCTGCCGCCGCTCCTGGGCGCCGATCGTCCGACCGCCGCGGACGTCCGGGGGTGGTGGTCGAGCGCCCGGGGCGTGCGCGCGCCCGTCGGCTCGTCCGAGCACGGTCCGCTCGTGCTCGATCTCGTCGCCGACGGCCCGCACGGCCTGGTCGGCGGCACCACGGGCTCGGGCAAGAGCGAGTTCCTGCGCTCCTTCGTGGCCGGCCTCGCGGCCTGGAACGATCCGACGCGCCTCACCTTCGTGCTCATCGACTTCAAGGGAGGTGCAGCGTTCGCGTCCTGCGAGCGGCTCCCGCACACGATCGGCACCATCAGCAACCTCGACGCCCAGCTCGCCGACCGCGCGCTGCGCTCGCTCCAGGCCGAGATGCGGCGTCGTCAGCGGCTCTTCGCCGCCGCCGGCGAGGGTGTCGACGACCTCGACGCGTACTGGGCCACCTCGCCGCCGGAGCCGATGCCGCGGCTCCTGCTCGTCGTCGACGAGTTCGCCGTTCTCGCGAAGGAGCATCCCGACGTCCTGACGTCCCTCGTGAGCGTCGCCGCGGTCGGCAGGACGCTCGGCGTGCACATGATCCTCGCCACCCAGCGTCCTGCCGGAGTGGTGAACGACGACATCCTCGCCAACACCAACCTCCGCGTCGCCCTCCGGGTGCAGAGCCGGGACGACTCCGCCGACGTGATCGGAGTCGCGAGCGCGGCCGGGATCTCCCGCTCCCAGACCGGCCGAGCGTACGTGAAGCGGGGCCAGAACGACATCTCGCCCGTCCAGACGGCGCTGGTCACCGGTCGCGCGGAGGCGCCGGCCGTCGAGGCGATCGAGGTCCGCCCGGTCGGACCCACGGGCGTCCCCGTCGAGGGCCCCTCCCCGGTCGCCGCCGACGAGACGGCCCCGACCGATCTCGACCTCCTGATCGACGCGGTGGTCGAGGCGGACGCCGCTTCGGGCTTCGGCCCTCCCCGCCCGATCTGGCCGGAGCCGCTCGAGGACACCATGGCCCTCAGCGGGTTCGGTGCGGAGGAGTCCGACCTCGGTCGCGTCGTCGGCGACGTCCTGCACGTCGCACTCTCGGACGACCCCGACCGGCAGCGCCGGACGCCGACCGGCTGGGATCTGGGCGAGGGGAACCTGCTCCTCATCGGCATCCCCGGCAGCGGCACCAGCACGGCGCTCGCGTCGATCGGACTGACGGCCGCCCGCCACTTCCCCCCGGACGAGCTCGACCTCTACGTCCTCGATGCCGGTTCCCGCGACTCCGCCCCGCTCGCGCGACTCCCGCACACCGTCTCCTACGTCGGCGCAGGTGGCGTATCCCACGAGAAGCAGACCCGGTTCCTCCGTCACCTGCGCGACGAGGTGCGCCGGCGCCGAGCATCGCCCGGGGGCCACCGTCGTGCGCTGGTGCTCATCGACGGTCTCGCGACTCTGAAGGACGAGTTCCAGGACTGGGAGGGCCTGGCTCTGATGGAGGCGTTCACTCGCGCTTACGCCGACGGACCGGAGCTCGGCATGCACTTCGCGGTGACGAGCACCCGGGCGAGGGCGATCCCCTCGGTGATGGAGGAGGTCACGACGCAGAAGTGGCTGTTCCGCCTCGCCGACCCGCAGGACTACGCCGCCGCCGGGGTGAAGCCGGTGCAGGCGCCGGCAGCGGTGCCGGGGCGCTGCGTCATCACCTCGTCGCTCCTGCAGACGCAGGTCGCGACTCCGAGGGCCGGTCTCGACGACGCGATCGCCGAGCTCGCGGCCGCCTGGCCGGACGCGCGCGGCAGGACGAGCACGGTCGGCACGCTTCCCGACAGGGTCGCCGTGAGCGCACTCGGGATCGAGGCCTGCTTCGATCGCGAGCCGTGGCTGCTCCCGATCGGCCTCGGCGAGTCGGACCTCGCCCCGCTGGCGTTCCAGGTCTTCGAGGGCGAGCACGTCGTCATCGCCGGACCCGCCCAATCGGGCAAGTCGACCGTGCTGCTCGCCCTGGCCGAGGCGGCGCGGGCCGCCGGCTCGGTCGCCGTCTGGGGAGTGTGCGATCGACGCTCCCCGCTGAGGGGCGCCGACCTCGACCGACTCGCTGTGGGCGCGGAGGAGCTCCGCACCCTCCTCGCGTCGCTGTCGACGGAGGAGGGCCCCGTGCTGCTCCTCCTTGACGACGCCGAGCGCTGGGACGACACCGACCAGGCGCTGATGAGGCTGGTCTCGTCGGGTCGCCCGGGACTCTGCGTCGTGCTGGCCGGCCGGTCGAGCGAGCTCCGCAGCCATTTCGGGAACTGGACGAAGAAGGCGGCGGCCTCCCGCTCCGTGCTGCTGCTCCAGCCCGACGTCGACAACGACGGCACTCTCCTCGGCGCGCAGATCCCGCGGCGCTTCCCCGTCCCGCCCACGGTGGGCCGGGGCTTCGTCAGCCTCGACGGCGAGATCCACTTCGTGCAGTCGGTCTCGCCGACGCCGGCGGACGGCGGCTGATCAGCGCCCTCGGGCGGGTGATCGCGCCTCCGCCACCGAGTCGATCGGCGCGTCCTCCTCGAGAGCGCTCCGATCACTCCGAGACGCACCGATGGAGGTGCGCGGAGGAAGGAGCGCGGAGACGACGAGCACGTCCCGCCCCCGCTCGCCGGAGCACGCAGGGGCGGGACGGCCGGTCAGCTCCCTCCGCCGGCGGCGAAGATGTTCTGCGAGATCGTCGCCAGCTGGCTGCGCAGCTCCTCGAGCTCCTGCTTGGCCTTCTCGAGGGCCGACTTCGTCTCCGGCCAGGTCGACGAGCGGAACTGCGAGGCCAGCGGACCGTCCCAGACGTTCGGATCGGACAGTGTCCGCCCCTGTGCGTCGAGCCGGCTGATCTGATCGGCGAGGCCGCCGTTGACGATCGACTGGATCTGCTGGATCGCGGACTTCGCCTCGTCGGTCGAGAGAACACGTGACATGGATCACACCTTTCTACCCCTGCGGACGGGACCGTCCCGCCCGCTCCCCCCTCCACCGTCGTTTCATGAGGATGTCTCGTCATGGTAGAAGGCAAGACAGCACAGACGGCTCGCGTGGCGTCGACGGCTCGACACTGGCGCGGGAGGTCGACTCACTCGCGAGTGGTGATCGCGAAGGGACTGCTCGAGAGGTCCGAGAACGCGCCCACTCGGGCGCGCAGCTCGCAGGACGGAGTCACCGTGAGGGCGGTCACCGTCAGCCCGTCGGACGACACGGCGACCGCGCCGCTGCAGCCGTCGCTGAACCGCACGCCCTCCACTCCGCCCGCGATCGCGTCGAGCATGCTGCTCGCCGGCGCGGACGACGGCGTCGCCAGCAGGGGATTCACGGGGTCGGCCCCGCTCGGCCAGACCGGCACCAGCGTCACCGGCAGCGGGGTCCGGCCGACCGTCCGCGCGGGAGTCTCGATCCGCACATCCCGCAGCCGCTGCACGGGATACGCCGTCCCGGTGACCGCAGGGTCGGCCACGGCCTGTGCCGTCGCAGACGCTGCCGCCGCCAGCCACCCGTCCAGGGCGCTCTGCTCGGCCACCGCGATCGGCACGGTCGCCGTGACGTCGACGATCCCCTGCGCCGGGACGTGCAGGTCCGTCAGGCTCCAACCGCAGCCGACCCCGACTCCGGTGACGCTCGGCCGGTTGCGCACCGCCGTCACTCCGGACCAGCTGGCCGCGGGGCACGCCGCCGCGGCGTCCGGGCCCGGCAGCACCTCGAGGAAGGACCCCGAGAGGGGCGCGCTCTGGGCGGAGTAGGAGATCTCGACGACCACGGCCCGTCGCTCCGCGTCCCAGGTGGCCGATCGCGTCACTCCGAGGCCCGTCGGCAGCGGCCGGTCCTGCTGCCGGGCCGACAGGTCGGCATCCGGCGCCGAGGCCCGTGCTCCGCCGCCGCGCGGCTGGACGGCGAGGAGCACCGCCCCGATGAGCAGGACGCCGGCGCCGAGGGCGGCGAGGATCATCCGCAGACGTCCGCCGCGCCCCCGCCGAGCTGGAGCCTCGAACGGCCGTTCCACCAGGCGCAGCTCGCGGCGCGGCACCGGGCGGAGCACGGTCGCCTGCGACGACGGGCCGAGCTCGGGAGCGGGCCCCTCCTCCACCGGCTCCGACGACATCTCCACCGCCATCCCGCGGAGGACCGTGCCCGGGCGCTCGGCCTCCTCGAACTCCGCCGCGCCCGCCGCGAGCGGCAGCGCCGGCAGCCCGGCCAGCGCCGGGGAGAGGCGTCGCAGGATCCCCGCCGCCTCCGCAGCCGTCGGCCGCGACGCCGGATCCTTCGCGAGCATCCGGTCCAGGAGCGACGCGAGCCGCGGCGGCAGATCCAGCGGCGGCGGGAGCATCGCGACGTGCCGGTAGGCGACCGCGACGTCGGCGCCGGGGCCGGCGAACGGGGTCCGGCCGCACAGCAGCTCGTAGAGCAGGATCCCCGTCGAGTAGACGTCGCTCGGCGGGCCGGCTGCTCCGGTGGCGAGCATCTCGGGCGAAAGGTACTCCGGCGTCCCGATGACACCCGTCGTCGCGCGCGGCCCCTCGGCGACCACGTGAGCGATGCCGAAGTCGGAGACGCGGACGGCGGAGCCCGCATCGTCCGCACCCTCCGCGAGCAGGACGTTGTCGGGCTTCACGTCCCGGTGGACCGTGCCGATCGCATGCGCGGCGGCGAGAGCGTCGAGGATCGAGGCCGCCACGGGCAGCGCATCGACCGCCGGGAGGGTGCCCTCGTCCCGCAGCAGCTCCCGCAGCGATCCGCCGCCGACGAGCTCCATCACGATCCCGAGCGTCTCCCCCTCCACGACGAGGTCGAGCACCTCCACGACGTGCGGGTGCCGCAGACGGGTGAGCACCGACCTCTCACGGACGAACCGCTCGACCAGGCCCGCGTCGTGCACGTGCTCACCGCGGAGGAGCTTCGCCGCGCGGTCCGGCCCCTGCGCGTCGGCGACGCGCCACACCTCGCCCGCGGCACCCGAGCCGATCCGCTCGAGCAGGCGGTAGCGCGCCCCCAACGGATCCCCGGCACTCCTCGCCATGCCGCCTCCCGATTCGAGCTTCCGTCATCTTCGAGAGGAAGCGTAGCGGAGACCGCTCGGGCGGATCAGCGGTGGCGCATCGGCCGGATCAGAACCCCTCGTTGGCGCGCGGTGCGTAGTCAGCGCCCAGCGCCTCCAGCTCGTCGGCGGTCAGCTCCACGTCCAGCGACGCGACCGCGTCGTCGAGGTGGTGGAGCTTCGTGGCTCCGACGATCGGAGCGGTGACCGCCTCCTGCTGCCGGACCCAGGCGAGCGCCACCTGCGCACGGGGCACGCCGCGCTGCTCGGCGATGCGTGCGACGGTCGCGACGGTCCGCCGGTCGGCCTCCTCCTGCTGGCGGTAGAGGGTGCCGCCGAAGACGTCGGTCTCGGTGCGCGCCGTGGTCTCGTCCCAGTCGCGGGTGAGCCGGCCCCGGGCGAGCGGCGACCACGGGATCACGCCGACTCCCTGGTCGACGCAGAAGGGGTGCATCTCGCGCTCGTCCTCGCGCTGGATCAGGTTGTACTGGTCCTGCATCGAGACGAACCGCGTCCAGCCGCCCAGATCCGCGGTGTACTGCGCCTTCGCGAACTGCCACGCCCACATGCTCGAGGCGCCGATGTAGCGCGCCCTGCCCGAGCGGACGACGTCGTGGAGCGTCTCCATCGTCTCCTCGATCGGCGTCTCGGGGTCCCAGCGGTGGATCTGGTAGAGGTCGACGTAGTCCGTGCCGAGACGCCGGAGGCTGTCGTCGATCGCGCTGAGGATGTGCCGCCGCGAGAGGCCGCCGCCGTTGGGGCCGGGGCGCATCCGCCCGTGGACCTTCGTGGCGATCACGACCTCCTCGCGGACCGCGAAGTCCGCGAGCGCCCGGCCGACGAACTCCTCGCTCGTGCCGTCGGAGTAGACGTCCGCCGTGTCGAACGTGGTGACGCCGAGCTCCAGCGCCCGCCGGAGGAAGGTCCGCGACTCCTCCTCGCCCATGCTCCAGCCGTGGGCACCGCGGTCGGGAGCGCCGAAGCTCATGCAGCCGAGGACGATCGAGGAGATCTGCAGGCCGCTGGAGCCGAGTCGGGTGGAGTCCATGCGCGTCGCTTCCGTGTCGAGGAGGGGGTCCCTCCAGCGTCGCACCCGCGAGCGGCGGCGCGCCAGCCGTCCGGCTACACGGCCGGATCGCGACGAGTGGCGGCGACCACGCTCGGGAGGAACAGCGCGACGACGGCCACCGCGGCCGGCGCCAGCAGCGCCCAGCCGATGTCGGGCACGGCGTACTGGCCCTGGAAGGCGCCGAGCGCCACGGCCATCATCACCAGCTGGATCGTCAGCGCCGACGCGCGCATCCAGCCTCGCCGTCGCACGGCGCCGAGCGTCGTCGCGGCGGCCCAGCACACGGCGATCAGCGTGAGGACGACGATGGCGATCCCTCCGCCGACCGTGTCGGCCCGGGTCGTCAGCAGCTCGAGCACGAGCCACGCCGCGACCCCGGCGACGGCGAGCGTCTCGAGGGCCAGGACCGCGATCAGCACCACCAGACCGAGCGGCCGTGAGGCGGTCGGGCGGGGTCCGCGGGACCCGTTCGCGTCAGCGGTCACAGGCACATCCCATCCAGGACTCTTGATTCGGGCTCATCCCCGTGACAGGCTAGTCCAGTTCGTTTCACCGCTCACAGGGTCGTGGGTTTCCGCCGATGTGAACATCCGATCCCGCCGCGCCGTCAGGCACGGGGGCGAGCCGGATGACCAGCACTGGAGCCGGGTGGCCGACGCAGTGCTCACGCATCGCGTCGAGTGCACCGGCAAGAACCGAGCGTTCTCCCGTCCACCACCCCGATCCACCCCGCGCTCCAGCACGGGGCCTCGTGGCGTGCGCCGGTGAGGGCGCGGAGGTCGAGTACTGGTCGGGATCGTCGGCGTGGATCGATCATCCCACCCGAACACTGCGTGGTTCCTCCACGCACGCCTTCACACAAGGAGCACCCGCATGGACTGGCGCGACAAGGCCGCTTGCCTCACCGCAGACCCCGAGCTTTTCTTCCCGGTCGGCAACACCGGCCCGGCCGTGGACCAGATCGAGAAGGCGAAGTCGGTGTGCGCACGCTGCACCGTCACCGAGGTCTGCCTCCAGTACGCCCTCGAGACCGGCCAGGACTCGGGCGTGTGGGGCGGCCTCAGCGAGGACGAGCGTCGCGCCCTGAAGCGCCGCGCCGCCCGCGCACGCCGCGCCTCCTAGGCGCACGAGCCGCTCGGCGGCACGAACGATCCCGACCCCCGTCGCCTCTCGGCAGCGGGGGTCGCGTCGTCTCCGGGCTCAGGAGCGGGCGCGCTCCAGCCACCGCAGCGGCACCTCGATGGTGACCTCGGTGCCGCGCCCGACCAGCGTGTGCCAGTCGATGGTGCCGCCGAGCTCGCCCTGGATGAGCGTGCGCACGATCTGCGTGCCCAGGCCCGATCCGACCTTGCCCTCCGGCAGCCCGACGCCCGTGTCGCGCACCTTCACCGTGAGCTCGTCGTCGCTGCGCGAGGCGACGATCTCCACGTCGCCCTCCCGTCCGGCCAGGCCGTGCTCGACGGCGTTGGTGACCAGCTCGGTCAGGGCGAGCGCGAGCGGAGTCGCGTACTCGCTGGGCAGGTTGCCGAAGCTCCCCGTCAGCTTCGGGTGCACCGTGGTGTTGTGGGTCGAGGCGACCTCGGCGATCAGCAGCAGCACCCGGTCGAAGACCGCGTCGAAGTCGACGTTCTGGTTCAGCCCCTCCGAGAGCGTGTCGTGCACGACCGCGATGGCGGCGACGCGGCGCATCGCCTGCGTGAGCGCCTCCCGGGCGAGGTCGGAGTGGGTGCGCCTGGCCTGGATCCGCAGCAGCGAGGCCACGGTCTGCAGGTTGTTCTTCACGCGGTGGTGGATCTCGCGGATCGTCGCGTCCTTGGTGATGAGCTCCCGCTCCTGGTGGCGCAGCTCCGTCACGTCGCGGCACAGGACGACGGCGCCGACCCGCTCGCCGCGGTCGCGGATCGGGATCGCGCGCAGCGACACCGTCACTCCGCGGGCCTCAATGTCGGTGCGCCACGGCGCCCGGCCGGTCACGACCAGCGGGAGCGACTCGTCGATGACGACCTTCCCCGCGATCAGCTTCGTGGTGACCTCGGCGAGCGACTCCCCCTCGAGCTCGTCGGCGAAGCCGATGCGGTTGAACGCCGAGAGGGCGTTGGGGCTCGCGAACGTGGTGACGCCGTCGACGTCCAGGCGGATCAGTCCGTCGGACGCGCGCGGCGCCCCGCGACGAGGACCGGTCGGCGCGCCGAGGTCCGGGAAGTCGCCCGAGGCGATCATCGAGAAGAGGTCGTTCGCGCAGTCGTTGAACGTCAGCTCCTGCCGGCTCGGCGTGCGCGTCTCGCTGAGGTTGGTGTGGCGCGTGACGACCGCGATGGGGCGGTCCGTCGTGCCGCCGTCGGAGGCCCCCAGGCGGCGCAGGACGGGCACCGCGCGCACGCGGGTGGGCGTCTCCTCGAACCAGTCCGGGGCGGAGGTGTCGACGATCCGCGCGGTCTCGAACGCCTCGACGACCTGGGCGCGCCACTCCGACTTGATCCTCTGCCCGACGAAGTCGCGGTAGAAGAGCGTCGCCGCGCTGCTGGGGCGCGCGTGGGCGACGGCGACGAAGCTGTCGTCGGCCGTGGGCACCCAGAGCACGATGTCGGCGAAGGCCAGGTCGGCGAGCAGCTGCAGGTCGCCGACGAGCAGGTGCAGCCATTCGACGTCCGCTTCGTCGGATCGGCCGTGGGAGAGGACGAGGTCACTGAGGGTCGACACCCGACAAGCCTAGGGCGCGGCCGGGCGGTGCACGCCGGGCTCGCTGTCCACAGCTCGGGACGGCCGACGATTATCCACAGTCTGCGCCTCTGCACTCCATGAGCATCCCTCGACTGCTTCGATGAGGTCGTCCTCGCGTGCCGACCCAGCGCGCCCCGCCCGTCGAGCAGAGAGGTGACCCGGACCCGTGAACAGCTCGTCCTGCCCCAGGAGATCGCCGCATGAGCCTTCCCCTCCACGCCTTCGACTACCGCACCCTCCCCCTCGACCCCGAGGCGGCCGTGGAGCGGCTCACCCTCGCGGAGTTCTTCGCCCCGCAGCCTGCGACCCGCGCGGAGCTGCCCGACCCGGAGCCCCTGCTCGCCCGGCTCACGCACCTCGTGATCGAGATCCTCGAGGGCTCGCGCGAGATCGACCAGATCGCGCGGTGGCTGAGCGACGAGGTCTACCACCACCTGCAGAAGCGGGTCGTGCTCGCGGCCCGCGCCCGCAGCCTGCGGAAGCGGACGGCGCAGCGCGTCCCGTTCACGGTCGGACGGGTGATCGTCACGGAGCCGCGGGACGGCGTCGTCGAGGGAGTGGTCCTGGTGCATCACCGCGCACGGAGCCGGGCCGTCGCGATCCGGCTCGAGGGCACGGACGCGCGCTGGCGTGCCACCGCGATCAACGTGCTGTGAGGAGCGGGTCAGCGCTCCCGGACGGCCGCAGCGGCCGGGAGCACGATCTCCACTCCCCTGTCGCGCAGGGCCTCCTCGAGCTCCGGGGGCGGCGGTGACGAGATGATCCGCGCGACCGAGCTCCGCGACCTCCTCGGGGACGGCTTCACCGCCGCCGACTACGACCACATCGGCGGACTCCCTCCCCAGCCCGGCTCGCAAGCGGTGTGCGCAGCGGTGGAGTCGGCGCTCGAGGCCTGCTGCGTCCCCGGGCTCGTCCTCGAGACGGACCGGCCGACGACGATCGGCCTCGGCGACACCTTCGCCGGCGGCTTCGTCTCGGCTCTCGCGCGCGGCGAGTCCTGACGGCGGGCGAGGCCGGGCTCCGAGCCTCCGCAGGAACGCCGACGGCCCCGGACACCCGCTGCTGCGGGACCGGGGCCGAGGGCGTCGTCCGGGGAGGACTCAGCGGCGCTTGGACTGCGCGCGTCGCTCCTCGCGGTTGGCGGGGGCGTCCGAGCCGCCCGGCTTCTGGCCGAAGGCGCCGGTCGTCGGAGTCTCCTCCGCCTCGCCCTCGGGGAGCGCCTTGCGGGCCTCCTCGGCGCGGGCCTTCGCGGTGGCCGCCTGCTGCACCTGTCCGCGCTGGTCGCGGACCTCGACGCCGCCGGTGTCGCTCGGGGCCGAGTAGCTGAGCTTCTCGGCCGGAGCGACCGGCTGAGCGAGGCCCTTGGCCGCGACTCCGGCGACCTCGCCCTGCTTCTGGGTCACCTCGACCTCGAGGTTGAAGAGGAAGCCGACGGTCTCCTCGCGGATCTGCCCCATCATCTGCTGGAACAGGGCGAAGCCCTCGCGCTGGTACTCGACCAGCGGATCGCGCTGGGCCATCGCGCGCAGGCCGATGCCGTCCTTGAGGTAGTCCATCTCGTAGAGGTGGTCGCGCCAGCGGCGGTCGATCACCGAGAGCACGACGCGGCGCTCGAGCTCGCGCATGGCGGGAGAGCCCAGCTGCTCCTCGCGGTGCTGGTAGGCGAGCTGCGCGTCCGAGAGGATCTCGCGGCGCATGAACTCCTTGTTGATGCGGCCGCGGCTGCCCGCCTCCTGCACCACCTCGTCGATGGTGAGGCTGATCGGGTACAGCGTCTTCAGCTCGGTCCAGAGGGCGTCGAAGTCCCAGTCGTCGCCGTTGCCGTCGCCGGTGTGCACCTCGAGGATCTCGTCGATCACGTCGACGAGGAACTTCTGGGTGCGCTCGTGCAGGTCGTCGCCCTCGAGGATGTGGCGGCGGTCCGAGTAGATCGCCTCGCGCTGGCGGTTGAGGACGTCGTCGTACTTGAGGACGTTCTTGCGGATCTCGGCGTTGCGGGCCTCGACCTGCGACTGGGCGCTGCGGATGGCGCGCGAGACGACCTTCGACTCGATGGCGATGTCGTCCGGGACGTTGCCCCGGCCCATGAGCGCCTCGGCGGCGCCGGAGTTGAACAGGCGCATGAGGTCGTCGGTGAGCGAGAGGTAGAAGCGGCTCTCCCCCGGGTCGCCCTGGCGGCCCGAGCGTCCGCGGAGCTGGTTGTCGATGCGGCGCGACTCGTGGCGCTCGGTGCCGAGCACGTAGAGGCCGCCGGCGGCCTGGACCTTCTCGGCCTCCTCGCCCACCTTCTCCTTGACGGCGGCGAAGACCTCGTCCCACGCGGCCTCGTACTCCTCCGGGGTCTCGGAGGGGTTCAGGCCCTTGGCCGTCATCTCGGAGACCGCCAGGAACTCGGCGTTGCCGCCGAGCATGATGTCGGTGCCTCGACCGGCCATGTTGGTCGCGACGGTGACGGCGCCGAGGCGGCCGGCCTGGGCGACGATGGCCGCCTCCCGCGCGTGGTTCTTGGCGTTCAGGACCTCGTGGCGCACGCCCTTCTTGGCGAGCAGGCGCGAGAGGTACTCGCTCTTCTCGACGCTGGTCGTGCCGACGAGGACCGGCTGCCCGGCCGCGTGGCGCTCCGCGATGTCCTCGACGACCTGGGCGAACTTGACCTGCTCGTTCTTGTAGACGAGGTCGGCGTTGTCGATCCGCTGCATCTTGCGGTTCGTCGGGATCGGGACGACGCCGAGCTTGTAGGTCGACATGAACTCGGCGGCCTCGGTCTCGGCCGTTCCGGTCATGCCGGAGAGCTTCGCGTAGAGGCGGAAGTAGTTCTGGAGCGTGACGGTGGCCAGTGTCTGGTTCTCGGCCTTGACCTGCACGCCCTCCTTCGCCTCGATGGCCTGGTGGATGCCCTCGTTGTAGCGGCGTCCGGCCAGGATGCGGCCGGTGTGCTCGTCGACGATCAGGACCTCGCCGTTCAGCACGACGTAGTCCTTGTCCTTCTTGAACAGCGCGCGCGCCTTGATGGCGTTGTTGAGGAACGAGATCAGCGGGGTGTTCGCCGACTCGTAGAGGTTGTCGATGCCGAGGTAGTCCTCGACCTTCTCGATGCCGGGCTCGAGGACGCCGACGGTGCGCTTCTTCTCGTCGACCTCGAAGTCCTCGCCCTCGTCGAGGCGCTTGGCTAGGTTGGCGAACTCCGCGAACCAGCGGTTCGCCTCGCCCGACGCCGGTCCGGAGATGATCAGCGGGGTGCGGGCCTCGTCGATGAGGATCGAGTCGACCTCGTCGACGATGGCGTAGAAGTGGCCGCGCTGGACCATGTCCTGCGCCTGCCACGCCATGTTGTCGCGGAGGTAGTCGAAGCCGAACTCGTTGTTCGTGCCGTAGGTGATGTCGGCCGAGTACTGCTCACGGCGCTGCTCCGGGGTCTGGCCCGAGAGGATCACTCCGGTCGTCATGCCGAGGGCGCGGAACACACGCCCCATCAGCTCGGACTGGTACGACGCGAGGAAGTCGTTGACCGTGACGATGTGCACGCCGCGGCTGGCGATCGCGTTGAGGTAGGCCGGGAGGGTCGCGACGAGCGTCTTGCCCTCTCCGGTCTTCATCTCGGCGATGTTGCCCAGGTGCAGGGCGGCGCCGCCCATGAGCTGCACGTCGAAGTGGCGGAGGCCGAGCGTCCGGCGCGAGGCCTCGCGGACGGCGGCGAACGCCTCCGGCAGCAGGTCGTCGAGGGACTCGCCGTTCGAGTAGCGCTCGCGCAGCTCGACGGTCTCGTTCTTCAGCTCCTCGTCGCTGAGGTGCGTGAAGTCCTCTTCGAGGGCGTTGACGGCCTTCGCGTAGTTCTCGAGGCGGCGGATGACCCGCCCCTCCCCGACGCGAAGGACCTTTTCGAGGACAGAGGCCACGGGGTACTCCAAAAAAGTAGAAGACAGGAGTCGCGCGCCGGAGCGCGGACCGCGACCAGCCTAGCCGGGGCGGGCGGCGAGCGGTCGGGGCGACGCGTCCGCCCTGGGCGGACTCCCTGCCTGGGCACGGGGAGGGCCCCGGAGCGGATGCTCCGGGGCCCGGGGTCGGATCTCAGCCGGCGGCCTGCTCGGCGAGCTCGTCGGCCTCGTCGCCGAGGCCGATGACGCCGTAGTCCCAGCCCTTGCGGCGGTAGACCACGCTCGGGCGGTTCGTGTCGGAGTCGATGAAGAGGTAGAAGTCGTGTCCGACCAGCTCCATGTAGTCCACGGCGTCGTCGACGGTCATCGAGACGGAGGCGAAGACCTTCTTGCGGATGACGACGGGGCAGTACGGCTCCTCGACCTCGTCCTCGACCGGCTCCGGCGCCTCCTGCACGGGGATGACGCCTGTGCTCAGCTGCTCCAGCACCGCCGCGTCGGCCGGCTGGATGGCGACGACGCTGAAGTCGTCGGCGGCCGCGTCGCGGAGCGAGGTCGGCCGATGCTGGCCCCGATGGACCTTCTTCCGGTCCTTGGCGCGTCTCACCCGTTCGAGCAGCCGGCCGATGGCGACGTCGAACGCCGCGTACTTGTCGGCTCCGCTCGCCTCGGCCCGGACCACGGGCCCCTTGCCGATCAGCGTCAGCTCCACGCGGTCGCCGCCGGCCGAGCCCTTGCCCTCGGCGTGCCTGCTCGCCTTGATCTCGAGTGCGAGAGCACGATCGGCGAGGTGCGCCACCTTGTCCGACTTCTCCGTCGCGTACGCGCGGAAGCGATCGGTGATGTCGATGTTGCGTCCTGTGATGTCGATGTCCATGACAACCTCCCAGTCGAGTACGGCGTGCCGCCTTTCTCCGGGGCGGACCGTTCACGCCGTGCCCCCACCGTAGACCCCGGCCACCGGATCGTCACCGGGAGTTCGTCCGGATTCTGCTGCTACGTTCCCTCCTCGTTGCGCGGTGCCGGCCAGGGCCGCCGCGGCCCGGACCGTCCCGCCGGCCGCACGCACGGCGCGCCGGAGCTCGAGCAGGGTCGCGCCGGAGGTGACCACGTCGTCGACGAGGACCACCGGCGGCCACGACGAGAGCGGACGGCAGGCGCGGAACGCCCCGTCGAGGTTGCCGCGCCGCTCGATGCGGCCGAGCCCGACCTGGTCGCGGACCATCCGCGACCGCCGGAGAGGACGCGCCGCCCGCCCTCCCGCCGCGGCGACCAGCTGCGCGACGGGATCGGCGCCCCGCCGCACGCGGCCGAGCCAGGAGCCGGGCGGGACGACCAGGATCGCGGGGCTGCCGGCGAGCGCCGCACCCAGGGCGGGACGCAGCAGCGCGCCGAGCGGGGCGAGGCAGGCCGTGCGGCCCTCCTCCTTCAGCGCGACGACGAGGCGGCGCACCGTGCCCTCGTAGGGGGCACCGGTGACGACGAGGAGCGGATCGTCCGGCGGCCCGACGACGCGGGTCAGCAGGCAGGCCGAGGCGGCCGCGTCGGCC
The DNA here is from genome assembly GCF_002932035.1 of Rathayibacter sp. AY1F6. Classification (NCBI taxonomy): domain Bacteria; kingdom Bacillati; phylum Actinomycetota; class Actinomycetes; order Micrococcales; family Microbacteriaceae; genus Rathayibacter; species Rathayibacter sp. AY1F6. The sequence continues at coordinate 416,966 of NZ_PSVD01000001.1, forward strand.
GAGCAGTCCGGACAGGGCGCCCGGCTCGTCGGCTCTCCGCAGGCGGGGCACTCCAGCGGGAGGAGGACGGCGAGGGCGTCGAGCAGGTGATCGGAGAGCATGCCTCCACGTTCGCCGTCCGGGCCGCGGCGCGGGGGGTGGATCCGTCGGATCGGGACGATCCGCCCGCCCGACGCGCCTGGGGAGGAGCATCCGGGGAGCGCCGCCGTCGGAAGGGCTCGTCGCCGCCGACAGGACCGGTCAGGACCCCATGCCGGTCTGCGCCGCGAGCAGCCGGATGTCCGTCGCGGTCGTCTGCCAGGCCGAGCCCCGCTGCTGCCGGAGCTCCCCGCCCTCGGCGAGGATGCGGACCTGGGTCGAGGTGTTGCCCGCGGCGATCTGGACCGTGCCCGTCGTCGTGCCGAGCGCCGTGGCGCCTCCGCCGAGCAGGTTCATCGTGACGGCGTCCTCCCCCGTCGAGCCGCGCACGACCGACACCACGTCGAGCTCGTCCGTCCAGGCCGCGGCGACCGCGGTCCCCAGGGTCGAGCGGAGGACGACCGGCTCGCCGACCGCCACCGGGTCGCCGTCCCGTGAGCGGGTGAGGCCGGCCACCAGCACCGTGGCCTGCTGCCCGTCCTGGGCGAGCGCCAGCATCCGGGTGCCGTCGCGCGACACGGCGATCGAGGCGAGCGACTCGACCTCGCTCCAGGCCGTCGCGACCTGCATCGAGCGCGAGCCGTCCGCGGAGTACGCCACCAGCTGCCCGGGCGAGGCCGACGGCACCGACCAGACGTACCCGAGCGGATCGATGGACGGCGCGACGAGGCCCGACCGCGCGTCGAGGAGGACGTCGGCACCGTCGGGCTCCACGAGGCTCACGCCCGCGGCGGTGAGCACGGCGGCCGATGCGTCCGAGTCGGCCCCGCGCTGCTCGCCGAGGACCGCGGCCCGCGGCTGCAGCGCCTCGATCCGATCCGAGATCCCGAGGCCGGCCAGCCCGGAGGAGCCGAGGAATCCGAAGGCGTCGTCGGTCAGCACGAGCGGCCGGGTGTCGACGCGGGGCGAGGTCGGCAGCCCGGTGACCTCGGAGGGGACGTCGATCGGGTTCTGCTCGACGGAGAGCGCGACTCCGGTGACGTTCGAGACGTTCGCGAGGCTCTGGTTCAGCTGCAGCGCCATCAGCCGCCACTGCGCCGGATCGGCCTCGAGCGCGGCAGGGTTCAGGTCCACCACGGCACGCTGCGACTCGACCGGGACGGTCTCGGCCGCCAGCGTCGTGCCGGTCGGGAAGGCCGACACGACGGCGGCGGAGTCCCGCAGCCACGGCGTGGGGCCGCGCAGCAGCTCCGTGACGATCGTGGTGCTGGTGGAGCTGTCGGCGCGCGAGGCGAACCAGCGCAGGTCCGGCACGAGGTACTGGTATCCGGGGTCGAAGAAGTAGAGCGCGTGCGTCGAGAAGACCTGCTCGAAGGTGGTGCGGTCGATCACCACGCCGCTCGGCGGCGCGCTGATGCGCCACTCGCCGTTCTCCTGGACGAAGCCGTAGTCGAGGGTCAGGCCGGCCGTGGTGGCGACGTCGGTGTAGACGCCGGTCGCGTCGACCTCGGCGACGGGCGTGATCGTCAGCGAGAGCGTGGATCCCGACTGCGGCGAGGCGGAGCGCTGGCCCTCGTCGACCGTGACGTGCTCGCCCGGCGTCCAGTCGGCTCCGGTGGAGAGGAACTCGCGGGCGATCTTGTAGTTGTTCTGCGGGCTCGACGCGGCGTCGATGAAGCCGGTCAGGATGTCGCGCTGCGACGCACCGACGGCGGGTCCCGACGGGAGGAAGTCGTACTGGAGGTCCTGCGGCGCGGTGTCGGGCCGTCCGACTCCGACGTCGCCGTCCCGCGGGATGCCGGCGCACCCGGCCAGCCCGAGCGCGAGCAGCGCGGCGGCCGCGGCGGCGCGGAGGACGCCGCGCCTCACGGGAGCACCCCCGCGGCCCCGACCGGAGGAGCCTGCAGCGGAGGGAGGACGATCGGGCCGCTGTAGGCCTGCTCGCCCGCGTCGACCGGGGGCAGCGGGAGCGGCGAGGCCTCGATCCGCTCGCCGCGGTGCCGGGGCACGGTCAGGCGGAAGCAGGCGCCGCGATCGGGCACGGACCAGACCTGCAGCCAGCCGTGGTGCAGGGCGGTGTCCTCCTGCGCGATGGAGAGGCCGAGGCCGGTGCCGCCGAGCGTGCGGCGGCGGGACGGGTCGGCGCGCCAGAAGCGGTCGAAGACGCGCACCACCTCCTCGCTGCTCATGCCGTGCCCGTAGTCGCGCACCGCGAGGGCGACCGCGCTGGCGTTGCTGTCGACGGTGACGACGACCTCGCGGCCGTCGCCGTGCTCGATCGCGTTGCCCAGCAGGTTGCGGACGATCCGGCGGATGCGGCGCGGATCGAGGTCGGCGTCGAAGTAGCCGCCCGGGGCGGAGAGAGTGAGCCGGGAGCCGTTCGCCTCCGCGATCCCGCGCATCGCCTCGATCTCGTCGCCGGCCAGCTTCACCAGGTTGACCGGCTCGAGCTCGAGCTCGGCCGATCCCGCGTCGTGGCGGGAGATCTCGAGCAGGTCGGCGAGGAGGCTCTCGAAGCGGTCGATCTGGCTGTGCAGCAGCTCGACCGTGCGCTCGGCGACCGGGGCGAAGTCCTCGCGCTGGTCGTACAGCACGTCCCCGGCCAGCTTCATCGTCGTCAGCGGCGTCCGGAGCTCGTGCGAGACGTCCGAGACGAAGCGCTGCTGGACCTGGCTGAGCGTCGCGAGCTCGCTGATCCGGTCCTGCAGGCTGTCGGCCATGCCGTTGAAGGACCGGGCGAGGGTCGCGATCACGTCCTGGCCCCGCTCGGGGATCCGCACGTCGAAGTCGCCGGCGGCGAGGCGCTGGCTCGTCTCGGCCGCGACCCGGACCGGGGCGACGACGATCCGCACGACGACCCAGCTGACCGCTCCGATCAGCAGGATGAGCAGGATCCCCGCCACGTTGAGCACCTGCTGCACGAACTGGAGCGTGCGCTCCGCGTCCGCGAGGGAGTAGCCGATGTACAGCTCGTAGCGCCCGGCCGAGCTCGGCAGCTCGAGGGTCGAGCCGACGAGGATGCCGGGCTGCTGCTGACCGGAGGCGTCGAGCGTCACCGACTGCCAGTACTGCCCGTCGGAGCCCGCCTGCACCCGCTCGCGCAGCGCGTCGCTGATCACGCCGTTCTGCAGCTCGCGGTTGTAGATGTCCTGAGGCGCCAGCGAGGACGCCTCCTGGTCGGGCGAGCGCACGACGGCGATCAGCGCGGAGGAGGAGGCGTCCCGGACGGCGGTGCGCACCGAGCTCATCACCTCCTCCATGTCCTGGCGGGTGGAGACGGTGGCGGCGTCGAGGTATCCCTGCGCGGCCCGGGTCGCGCGCGACGTGTCGCCCGTGACCTGCGTCAGCCGTGACTGGAACAGGTTGTCGCTGATGCTGTACGAGAGGTAGACGCCGGTCGAGCCGATGGCGATGCCGCTGAGCAGGACCGTGATCGCGACCGCGCGGAACTGCAGCGACGTGCGCCACACCCCGAGCACGCGGCGGGGCCACCGGCGCACGTCGGGAGCGGCGAGGCGCGGCACGGTCAGCCCGGGAGGACGGCGCCGGCGCGGTAGCCGACGCCGCGCACGGTCATCACGATGCGGGGGTCGTCCGGGTCCTTCTCGACCTTGGCGCGCAGGCGCTGGACGTGCACGTTCACGAGGCGGGTGTCGGCCTTGTAGTGGTAGCCCCAGACCTGCTCGAGCAGCATCTCGCGGGTGAAGACCTGCTGGGGCTTGGAGGCGAGGGCGAGGAGGAGGTCGAACTCGAGCGGGGTCAGGCCGATGCGCGTCTCGCCGCGGCGGACCTCGTGGCCGGCGACGTCGAGGCTCAGGTCCCCGACCTGCAGCACCGCGTTCGCGGCGGCGGTGGCGGGACGCAGGCGCGTCCTGATGCGTGCGACGAGCTCCTTGGGGTCGAACGGCTTGACCATGTAGTCGTCGGCGCCGGACTCGAGGCCCTGCACGACGTCGGAGGTGTCGGACTTGGCCGTCAGCATGATGACGGGGACGCCGGACTCGGCGCGGATCGCGCGGCACACCTCGATCCCGTCGATCCCGGGCAGCATCAGGTCGAGCAGGACCAGGTCCGGCCGGGCCCGCCGGAAGGCTTCGAGGGCGCCGGAGCCGTCCGCGCAGAAGGAGACGTCGTACCCGTCGGCGCGCAGGACGATGCCGATCATCTCGGCCAGGGCGGCGTCGTCGTCGACCACCAGAATGCGCGCGCTCATCGGTCTGCTCTTCCTCGTCTCGGGTCGCGCCCGCCCACGGCGCGCACGGTGACCCGACCCAGGCTAACCGACGCACCTCTCCGTGGGCGGGGAGCGGGCTCTGCGGGCTAAGGGGGTCCGCTCGGGGGAGGACCCCGCCCGCACGCCTGTGACAGCATGGAGGGGATGACCGACGCAGCTCAGTGGCCCCCGCCCGCAGGGCGTCCGGACGACGCGGCCGTCCCGGCGCAGGACGGCGACCGGCGCAGGCCGCTGCCCGCTCCCGTCGCCCCGGCCTGGTCGCCCGCGCCGCCGAGCGCAGGCCCCGTACCACCCGGTCCCGCCGGGGGCTCCTGGTCGCCCGCCGGCGCCGGCACCTGGTCGCTTGGACGCCCAGCGCCCGGCTGGACTCCCCCGCCCAAGCCCGGTCTCGTGCCGCTGCGCCCGCTCGGCTTCGGCACCCTGCTCGGCGCCCCGTTCCAGGTCCTCCGCCGCAGCCCCCGCACGACCCTGGGCGTCGCCCTGCTGGTGCAGGGCCTCGGGTCGGTGCTCGCCCTGGCGGTCTACGGCTTGATCGCGGTGCTCGCCGTCGGGCGCATCGCGCAGGCGGAGTCCGCCGACCGCGACGCCGTCGGCGCGGGCTCCCTCGCGGTCGTGGTCCTGGCCGCCCTCATCCCCCTCGCCGTCTCGCTCGCCAGCGGCGCTCTCGTGCAGGGCGTGGTCGTGCTCGAGGTCACCCGCGGCGTCCTCGGCGAGCGGGCGACCTTCCGACAGCTGCTCGCCCGGCTGCGGGGCCGCTTCTGGGCGCTGATCGGCTGGACGGTCCTGCAGGGCGTCGGCTACCTCCTCCTGGTGCTCCTCGCCGTGGCGCTCGCCGTGCCGCTGTTCGTCATCGGAGCGATGGACGGGACGTCGAGCGCGATCGTCGGCGGGATCCTGGTGCTCGTCGGCTCCGGCCTGGTCGCCCTCGCGCTGGGGGTCTGGCTGTCGACGAAGCTCGCCCTGGTTCCGAGCCTGATCGTCGTCGAGCGGCTGCCGCTGCGCCGTGCGGTGGCGCGCTCCTGGCGGCTGGTGGCGGGCGGCTTCTGGCGCACCTTCGGCGCGCTCGCGCTGATGACCGTGATCATCCAGATCGCCGGCCAGATCGTGGCCACGCCGTTCAGCCTGCTCATCCCGATCGCCGGCGCCCTGATCGCCCCGACCGACCCGGACGCGCAGCTCGTCACCTCGCTCGTGGTGACGATCGCCTCCGTCGCCGTGGGCTTCGTGATCGGCGCCGTCGGCACCGTGCTCCAGTCGGCCGTGACGGGCCTCGTCTACCTCGACCGACGGATGCGCCGCGAGGGCTTCGACCTGGTGCTGATGCGCCACGTCGAGGAGCGCGCGGCGGGCCGCCCCTCCCCCGATCCCTTCCCCGTGCCGGAGCGCCCGTGATCCTCGCCGCGGCCCCTCTCGAGCCCGACGCGGAGCAGGCGCGCCGACTCCTCCTCGAGGAGCTCGCCGACCCGCGCTACCGGGCGGCCGAGCCGACCCTCTTCGACCGGGTGGTGCAGGCGGTGCGCGACTGGTTCGCCTCCCTCACGCTGCAGGGGGACGGCCCGCCGGTGCCGATCGCCGCCGTGATCGGCGTGCTGGTGCTGGTGGCGCTCGTGGTCGCCGCGCTCGTCATCGCGGGACGGCCCCGCGCCGGTCGCCGCAGCACCGTCACGGGAGCGGTGCTCGCCGACGACGACACCCGCTCGGCCGCGATCCTCCGCTCGCTCGCCGAGGCCGCGGCCGCTCGCGGGGACTGGGACGAGGCGCTCGTCGAGCGCTTCCGCGCCCTGGTGCGCTCCCTCGACGAGCGGACCGTCCTGCGGGTCTCGCCCGGCACGACCGCGCTCGGCCTGGCGTCGCGCGCCTCTGCGGCCTTCCCCTCCTCCGCCGCCGCGCTGCGCCGCACGGCCGACGACTTCGACCGCGTGCGCTACCTCGGGCAGCCCTGCGGCCCGGCCGAGTACGAGCGGGTCGCGGCTCTGGACCGCGAGCTCGCCGCGGCCTCGCCGGTCCTGGACGCCCTGGCGGCGCCCCGGTGAGCGCCGACACGGTCTCCAGCCCGACCCTCGGCGCACTGCTGCGCCGCGGACGGGTGTGGGTGCTCCTCCTCGTGATCGTCGCGGTCGGCACTCTGCTGCTCACCGTCGCGACCGGGACCCGGGTGGCCGCCCCGGACCTCGACGTCGACAGCGCGACCCCGGACGGCGCCCGCGCGCTCGCCCAGGTGCTGCGCGATCAGGGCGTCGAGGTCGTCCGCGCCGACGACCTGGACTCCGCTCTCGCCGCCTCCTCCCCCGACGCGACACTGCTCGTCGACGACCCGGACGTGGCCCTCGACGAGGCCCAGTACCGCCGGCTCGCCCGCGCCTCGGCCTCGCTCGTCCTGGTGACCCCGGGAGGAGCCGCGCTCGACGCCCTGCTGCCGGACGTCCGCTTCGCCGGCTCCCCGGCCGGCGACGGCCCCTTCCGCCCCGAGTGCCCGCTCCCGGCGGCCGAGCGCGCCGGGACGCTCCCCGCCGGAGGGAACACGTACCGGATCCTCGACGACGGCGACGCCGTCGGCTGCTTCCCCTCGGGCGACGACGGCTTCCTGCTCGTGAGCACCGGATTCCCGCAGGGCGCCGAGGTCACCGCGATCGGCGACGCCGACCTCCTCCGCAACGGCACCATCGGCCAGGACGGCCGCGCCGCTCTCGCGCTCGGACTGCTCGGCGGTGAGGACCGGCTGGTCTGGTACCGCGCCGGAGCCGCCGACTCGGCGAGCACCACCCCTGCACCCGCCGACCTCGCCCCCGGCTGGGTGACACCGGCTCTCCTGCTGCTGGTGGCCGTGTTCGTCGCCTCCGCCGTCTGGCGCGGCCGCCGGCTCGGCCCGCTCGCGGTCGAGCCGCTGCCGGTCGTCGTGCATGCGAGCGAGACGGCCCGCGGCCGCGCGCGGCTCTACGCGCGCGGAGCCCTGCGGCCCCGCGCCCTCGACGCACTGCGCATCGGCACCCTCCGGCGGACGGCCGCGCTCCTGGGACTCGCTCCGGCGACCGGGGTCGACGAGATCGTCGCCGTCGCCGCCGAGCGCCTCGGCCGCGATCAGGCCGCGCTGCGCCGTCTGCTCGTCGACGACCTGCCGGGCGACGACGCCGCCCTCGTCGCCGCCTCCGACGAGCTCCTCCGCTTCGAGAGCGCGCTCCGCGCCGCCCTCTCCCCGACGACCGCCCGACGACCGGAAGGCCCCTCCCGATGAGCGACACCACCCCCTCCGCCCGCGACGGAGCGCCGGTCTCCGACGACGACCTGCGCGCCGAGCTCGACCGGGTCCGCTCCGAGGTCGGCCGCGCGGTCGTCGGCCAGGACGGCGCCGTCTCCGGGCTCCTGATCGCCCTCCTCGCGGGCGGCCACGTCCTGCTCGAGGGCGTCCCCGGAGTCGCGAAGACGCTGCTCGTGCGCGCCCTGTCCGTCTCGCTCGGCCTCGACACCCGCCGGGTGCAGTTCACGCCGGACCTGATGCCCGGCGACATCACCGGCTCCCTCGTCTACGACGCCTCCACCTCCGGCTTCGCCTTCCGCGAGGGCCCGGTCTTCACGAACCTCCTGCTGGCGGACGAGATCAACCGCACGCCGCCGAAGACCCAGGCCGCGCTGCTCGAGGCGATGGAGGAGCGCCAGGTCAGCGTCGACGGGCGCACCCTGCCTCTGCCGGACCCGTTCCTCGTCGCCGCCACCCAGAACCCGGTGGAGTACGAGGGGACCTACGTGCTCCCGGAGGCCCAGCTGGACCGGTTCCTGCTCAAGCTCGTGCTCGACATCCCGCCGCGCGACGTCGAGGTGGAGGTGCTCTCGCGCCACGCCGCCGGCTTCGACCCGCGCGATCTCGACGCCGCGGGCGTGCGCCCCGTGCTCGACGCCGCTCGTCTGCGCGCCGCCCAGGCGTCGGCCCGGCGCGTCGGAGCCGGCCCCGACGTCCTCGGCTACATCGTCGACCTCGCCCGAGCCACCCGCGAGAGCCCGAGCGTCAAGCTCGGCACCAGCCCCCGCGGCTCGACCGCCCTGCTCGCGGCGTCCCGCGCCTGGGCCTGGCTCAACGGCTACGGCTCGATCACCCCCGACCACGTGCAGGCGATGGTCCTGCCCGTGCTGCGCCACCGCATCCAGCTGGAGCCGGAGGCGGAGCTCGAGGGCGTCCGCACCGAGGCCGTCCTGGGCGGGATCCTGCAGCAGGTCCGCGTCCCGGTCTGAGCCGTGCACCTCACCGGACGCAGCGTCCTCGTCCTCCTCGTCGGCCTGGTGCCGGTCGTCCTCCTGGGCGGCCGCCCCGAGGTCGCCTTCGCCGTGCTCGGCCTCTGGCTCCTGGCCTGGGCGGTCCTCGTCGGGATCGACGTCGCGGTCGCGGGCTCGCCCCGGGCCGTCGTGCTCGAGCGGCGGGTGCCGGACCGGGTGCGGCTCGGCGAGCGGGCCGAGGCGACCCTCCTGGTCACGAGCACCGGCCGCAGGAGGATCACGGGGGTCCTCCGCGACGCCTGGGAGCCCTCGGCCGGCGCCCTCGAGACCCGGTCGCCCCTGCGTCTGCCTCCGGGCGAGCGCCGCGCGGTGACCACGGTCCTGGAGCCGCTGCGCCGCGGCGAGCGCCGGGCACTCCACGTCACCATCCGCTCCCGCGGGCCGCTCGGGCTGGCCGGCCGCCAGGCGACACGGGCCGCGCCGGCCGTCGTGCGGGTGCTGCCCGCCTTCCGCTCCCGCCGCCACCTGCCCTCGCGCCTGGCGCGGCTGCGCGAGCTGGAGGGGCGGACCAGCGTGATGATCCGCGGGCAGGGAACGGAGTTCGACAGCCTGCGCGAGTACGTCCGCGGCGACGACGTCCGCTCGCTCGACTGGCGGGCGACCGCGCGGCGCCGGGAGCCGGTCGTCCGCACCTGGCGCCCGGAGCGCGACCGGCGCGTGATCGTCGTGCTCGACACGGGCCGCACGTCCGCCGCCCGGATCGAGGACGAGCCGCGCCTGGACACGGCGATCGAGGCGTCACTCCTCCTGGCGGCCCTCGCGGCCTCGGCCGGCGACCGGGTCGACGTGCTCGCGTTCGACCGCACCCGGCGAGCCCGCGTGCACGGCGCGACCGGCACGGAGGTGCTGACCCGCGTCGTGGACGCCCTCGCCCCCGTGCAGCCCCAGCTCATCGAGACCGACTGGGCGGCGGTGCCCGCGCAAGTGCGCACCCTGGCCTCCCAGCGCTCGCTGGTGGTGCTCCTCACCGCGCTCGACTCGGTCGGCTCGGCGGAGGGGCTCCTCGCGGTGCTCCCGCAGCTCACCCGCGCGCACACGGTCGTGGTCGCCTGCGCGCTCGACCCCGAGCTGCAGCGGATGGCGGAGGACCGGAGCGACCGGGCCGCGGTCTACTCCGCCGCCGCCGCGGAGCGCTCGCTCGCGGACGTCGACCGGCTCTCGGCCGCCGTCCGCCGTCTCGGCGGGGACGTCGTGCTCGGCAGCCCCTCCGCGCTCCCGCCGGCGCTCGCGGACCGCTACCTCGCGCTCAAGGCGGCCGGACGGCTCTGACCTGCGAGAGGGGCCGTCGTCGGTCCCGGGAGCGCTGATCGTCGGCCCCGCTCCGACGGCCGCGCTCGTCCGGCTCGGCTCAGCCGGCCGCGATGCTGCGCGACCCCGCCTCGAACCGGTCGAGGTCGCCCGTCTCCCCCGCCCGCACCGCGCGCCCGCCGACGACGATCATGTAGAAGAGGAACGCGCCGAGGGCGAGCGCCCCGATCCCGATCTTGAGCCACCAGGGCCAGGGCGCCGGAGTGACGAACCCCTCGATCACGCCCGAGACGAGCAGCACGAAGACCAGGCCGATCGCCACCGTGAACAGGCTCCGCGCGTCCTCGGCGAGCGCCTGGCCGCGGGTGCGCGCGCCGGGAGCGATCCAGGCCCAGAAGATCCGCAGGCCCGCGGCCGCGGCGACGAACACGGCCGTCAGCTCGAGCTGGCCGTGCGGCGCGATGTAGAGGAAGAACGTGTCGCCCTCTCCGACGTGGAACATCACCGCGATCGACGTGCCGAGGTTCTGCGCGTTCTGCAGCAGGATGTACGGCACGTAGACGCCGACGATTCCGAAGGCCACGCACTGCGCCGCGATCCAGGCGTTGTTGGTCCAGACCTGCCCGGCGAACGAGGCGGCGGGGTTCTCGGAGTAGTAGTCGATGAAGTCGCCCCGGGCGAAGCGCCGCAGCTCCTCGTCGTCGCCCAGCGCGGCGAGCAGGCGCGGGTCGCCGAGGATCCAGAGCGCGTAGAGCGTCGCCACCACCGCGGTCGCGAGGGCGACGGCGAGCGTCAGCCAGCGCAGCCGGTGCAGAGCGGCCGGGAGCGAGAGGACGACGAAGCGGGAGACCGCGGCGAGCGGCTCGTCTCGCGTGCCGGTCAGGCGTCCCCGAGCCCGCGAGAGCGAGACGGCGAGCCGCGTGCCGACGGCCGTCGATCCGGCGGTGGAGGAGATCGTGGCGAGGTCCGCGGATGCCGCCTGGTAGCGCTCGATCAGCTCGTCCGCCTCGGCTCCGGTCAGGCGGCGCCTGCGCGAGAGCTCGTCGAGGCGGGTCCACTGCGCAGTGCGGGCGGCCGAGAGAGCGTCGATGTCCATCTCCTGACAGGATAGCCAGGCACGCCGCCGAGGCCGAGCATCCGGGAGGAGCACCGTGGAGGAGCAGCGCACCGAGTTCGACGACGCCGACCTGGTCACCGGCGAGGCGATCGCGCTCGAGGTGCCCGTCACCTCCTTCGTGCTCCGCGCGGTCGGCGCGATCATCGACCTGATCGCGGAGCTCCTGCTCGCGCTGGGCCTGTTCCTGCTGGTCTCCTCCCTCTCCGGGGACGGCGGCCTGGACCCCGCCGCCTCGGCCGCCGTGGCGATCGCGGCCCTCGTCATCGCCGTGGTGATCGTGCCGGTCACCGTCGAGACGGCCAGTCGCGGCCGCTCGCTCGGGAAGCTCACCGTCGGCGCTCGCGTCGTCCGCGACGACGGCGGTTCCATCGGCTTCCGGCACGCCCTCGTGCGCGGCCTCACCGGCGTCCTCGAGATCCTGATGACCTTCGGCGGGCTCGCCGCGGTCGTCGGCCTCCTCTCGCGCCGATCGCGCCGTCTCGGCGACGTCCTCGCGGGCACGCACAGCCAGCTCGAGCGCGTTCCCCGCGCGGAGCCGCTGGTCGTCGAGATCCCGGAGCCGCTGCGGGGCTGGGCCGTCACAGCGGACACCGCGCGCCTCCCCGACGCACTGGCGCGCCGACTGGCGCAGTTCCTCCGTCAGCGCCACGGCATGACGGAGCCCTCGCGCTCGCAGCTCGCCGCCGCGCTGGCCGACGAGACCGCGGTCCACGTCTCCCCGCTGCCCGCCGCGCCCGCGGAGGACTTCCTCCTCGCCGTGGCGGCCCTCCGCCGGGCGCGGGAGGAGCGCGCCCTTCTCCTCTCCGACCAGCGCCTCGAGCGGCTGGCCCCGGTGCTCTCGAGCACGCCGCGCGGCTTCCCCGAGCGGCCCTGACGCGCGCGGCAGCGGCCTAGGCGGGCCCCGCGCCGTAGCGGACGGTCTCCCAGCCGCGCGGGACGAGGAGCCGCCGGTCGTGCTCGGCGCAGAGGTCGTAGCCGTGCGGATCCGGCGCAGGACTCAGCGGCCCGACCGCCACCAGCGAGTCGCGGTAGTCGTAGGTCAGCGTGACGACGGCCTGCGCGCGGCAGCCCGTCCGCGAGCAGTGCCGTCCGGTCATCGCCGCCCACAGTAGCAATAGGCTGGAGCCATGCCCCGTGCTCGTCGTTCCGCCGCTCGCCCGACGAGCGGGTCGCGCGGAGGCTCCCGCGACCGGCACGGCCGCGGCGCACGAGGGCCGATCACCGGTCCGCACCTCCCCCTGCTGCAGACCCGCTCCGACTTCTTCGAGGCGACGATCGGCTCGGCCTTCGACTACCTCCGCGGCACCTGGCCGGAGGAGCTCGCCGGCATCCGCGTCGACGTCGCGGCGACTCCCGACGTCGACCCCGACCGGCTGCAGGGCACGGGCATCGCGCGGTGGCGCGTCGACCACGCCGCGCGCCGCATCACGCTCTACCGTGTGCCGATCGAGCGCCTGGCGAAGCTGCACCGCCGCGACGAGTGGCACCAGCGCATGCTGATCGAGAGCTACGTGTTCCGCGCCGTCGCGGAGCTGCTCGGCCGCGACCCGTGGGACATCTCCCCGGACCGCTACCGGCACCCCTGAGGCGCCGGCAGCTCTGAGGCGCCGGCACCGCCGAGGCGCCGCCGCCCCGCGTCTCAGTGCGAGTAGACCGTGATCGGCGAGGAGAGCGGTCCCGGCGGGACGATCGTGTACGAGGCGATCCGCCCGTCGCGCGCGATCGAGACCGAGGCCTGCACGGGCTGGGTGCTGCTGACGACCGCGCCGTCGCCGTCCAGCGGGGTCGCGAGAGCCGCGAACGGGCCGAGCTCGAGCGTGCGGGTGCCGCCCGGGGCCTCGATCTCGACCGAGGCGGTCGAGTCGCTGCCGTTGACCAGGTGCAGCCGCGCGTCGCCCTCGCCCGTGCCGGCGACGCCGAAGGGCGTCGTGGTCGCGGTGCCGGAGGCGAACCAGGCGAAGTCCGTGCCGGCCGAGCCGGTCGAGGTCGTCCGCCCCGCCGCGACGATCGGCTGATCGGCCCGCAGGACGATGCGGTAGGAGCCGTCCGCCAGGCCCGTGAGCGGGACCTCGCCGACGAGGCCGGCGGGGACGACGACCTGGGTGGAGGCGCCCGACCCGCTCGGGTCCTCGTTGGTGACCTCGACCGAGACCGTGCTGTCGGCGTCGCCGGGGGTGAGGATGCGCAGCACGGGGCTGCCCGCGCCGCCGCTGCCGTCGTCGCTCGCGGTCTCGGCCGGAGGCGACGTGACAGTGAAGCCGGCGATCACGGCGAGCGTGTCCGGGCCGGCGGAGGGGCCGGTGGTCTCGACGCCCTCCGGGGAGAGGCCGGAGATGGCGCTGCTCTGCATGCTCGCGGCGACCTCGCCGCCCCGGGCGGTCACGTGCACGACGGGCTGGACGACCCCGGGGGCGAGCCCCGCGAGCGGGAGCGCGCGGACCGCTCCGGCCGGAACGACGATGCCCGTGGCGCCGGTGGCCTGGACGGTGCCGGTCTCGGAGAAGAGCGTGAGGTCGACGGTGGAGGCGACCTCGCTCGGGTTCGCCAGGATCAGCACGGAGGTGCGCCCGACGTCGGTCGAGCCGGCCACGAGCCAGCTGTCGGCCGAGGGCTCGGCGCAGGCGCGGGCGGACAGTCCGGAGAGGGTGTCCGTGCCGATGGCCTGGACGGTGGCTCCACCGGGAGCGGGGTCGGAGCCCGCGGGCACGCTCAGACCGGTGATGCCGGTGCCCGGTGCGGCGACATCGTCCTCGTCGAGGACCGTGGGGTCCGAGGTGGAGCCCTCGGGCCGGACCGCGGTCGCCGCGCCGTCGAGGGCGCGCAGCTGCTCCGGCTCTCCGGCGTCGATCAGATCGCCGCCGCAGACCAGCGAGCTGTCGGCCGCGACGGGCGTCACGACGACGCCCTCCGCGGCGCTCGAGACCAGGGGGGACGGGAGGAGCTGGGGCACGACCACGGCGGCCGCAGCGATCACGACTCCGGCCGCGCCCACCGCACCGCGCAGGGCCGTCCGGCGCCGACGGGCGGCCGAGGGTGCGCGATCGGGCGTCGATGCCGCGGAGCGATCGGCGCGGCGCTCCGCGCGGGAGCGGCGGGCGGAGGACTCGGGCATCTGCTTCTCCTGGTCGGCGGGGTCAGACATCGTCGTTCCCGTCGTCGAACTGGCCGGTGGCCTCGCCCGGCTCGTCGTCGATCCCGGCGACCGCGCCGCTGGAGCGGCCCCGCTCGAGCGAGAGCCCGGTGGGCACCGCCAGCAGGAGGGCGACGACGAAGACGAGGAGGAGGGCGATCGTGTAGGCGATCCCGAAGGGCCCGACCACGCCGGACGGAGCGGCCTCGGTGCGGGTCCCCTCGGTGTCGACGGCCGTCCAGAGGAGCCCGTAGCGGGTGTCGCCGACGGCCGAGAACGCCGCGTTGCCGTCGAGGGAGACGGCCGCCCGCGCGCGCACGGCGGCGGCCGCGTCGCCGACCTGGGTGCCGGCCGGCTCGGTCAGCACGACGAAGCGCACGCCGAGACTCTCGAGCGCGGAGGGGACGTCGTAGCCCGTCCGCGAGACGAGGTTGCCCGCCAGCTCGTCGATCGCGTCCGTGCTCTCGGCGCCGGTGTTCGCGAGGGTCGACTGCTGGTCGAGGGTCGCGCCCGCTCCGCGCTCCAGCCGGGCGAGGACGCCGCCGTCCGCCTGCGGGACGAGCACGATCGTGCCCACCCGCGGGTCGTTCCGGGCCTCGGCCGCCACGTAGGCGGGGAGCGAGCGGTCCGACGTGGTCGACACCGACGTGCCGGCGCCGGTCGGGAAAGCCACCGCGAGCGGACCGACCAGTGCTGCCGCCGCGGCCGTGACGACGAGCGCCGGCACCACGCGCACGGAGCGCACGGCGGCGAGCGAGAGCGACGCGCCGATCACCAGGCCGAGCCAGTAGAGGCTGAGACCGGTGCCGCTCCAGACGGAGACCGCCTCGGAGCCGGTGGTCGCGACCTGCACGCCCTGGGCGAGCGAGGCGGTCACGAGACCCGCCGCCGCCACGCCGACTCCGCCGAGGGCCGAGAGGTTGTTCGGGAGGAGGAGGGCGGCCAGCGCCGCGACGATCAGCGGCACGACGAGCACGGCCGTGACCAGCGGGGCGGCGGAGGCGCCGATCCCCAGACCGCCGAGGAACGCGAGCCATCCGTCGGGCAGACCGGCCGGGAAGCCGGCGAGCAGCGCGACGAGGTCCGACTGCGCGGAGGGCAGCGGGACGCCCGGATCCGCGAGGACGCCGAGCCAGTCGCCCCGCGGTGCGCGGGCGACCACCAGCGGGAAGAGGAGGACGGCCGCGGGGATCGGCAGGCCGAGGAAGCGGCCGATCCGCCGCCCCGAGGTGGCGACGACGACGAGCCAGATCACCAGGAGCGGCACGGCCAGCACCGGCGCGCACGCGACGACGGCCGCAGCCAGGATCGAGGCGCTCGCGGAGGCGGACCAGGAGCGGTACGCGCCGAACCCGGCGAAGAAGAGCCAGGGAAGCAGCACGTGCACCAGCAGCGGGGCGGGGCGCCCGTCGGCCTGCGCGGCGAAGAAGGCGGGAGCGAGGATGTAGACGAGGGCTCCGGCGGCGCGGGCGGTCGCGCGCGGGGTGAGCCGCGCGATCATCAGCCAGGCGCCGAGGGCGGCAGCGGGGAGCGCGACGAGGTAGAGCAGCACCATCGAGTAGCTGGGCGACCAGAAGGTCAGCGAGCCGAGCACGGCGAGGACGGCGGCGAACGGGTCCGCCGCGCCGATGAACCCCGAGCCGAGGTCGCGCCAGCCGTAGGCCGCGTTGCGCCACAGCTCGCCGACGGTCGGCGAGAGCGTCAGCAGACCGCCGCCGCTGAGCGCGGGAGCAGCGAGGAGCGGCGTGTAGACCACCAGGCCGGCGAGCGCGGCGATGAGGACGACCCACACTCCCCCGCCCTGGAAGAAGTGCAGCGGATGGCGGTCCCGCCCGGCCTGCACGCGCACGGCGTCGTGGCGCACCGAGCGCAGCTGCCGCACCACGTCCAGCGGGATGCGCAGCGGCGCGATCGCCTTCCAGCCCACGTTCTTCGACGAGCGGAGAACGGTGCGGGCCCGCAGCACCTTCGTCCCCCCGAAGGCGACGACGAGGGCCGCCAGCAGCTCCCCTCCGACCAGCCCGGGCTGCTTGCGCAGCAGGCGCACGACCGCGCGGCCGATCGCCAGCGGGACGAGCGAGAGCCAGTGCAGGAGGAGGAGCGCGACGGGCGCGTAGGCGAGCCGGCGGTGCAGCTGCGCGGTGCGGTGCTGGCGCGCGCGGCGCCGCTCCCCGCTGTCGATGCGGCGGCCGTCGGGGCGCTGCAGCCCGATGCGGGCGGTGGTGACGCGGGCGTCCGGCACGCGGCTGACCCTGTGCCCGGCGAGCCGGGTGCGGATCGAGAAGTCGAGCGCGTCGTCGACGACCGGCAGGCCGGGGTCGAAGCCGCCGAGCTCCTCCCAGAGGGAGTGGCGCACGAGCATGCCGCCGGCGGCGACGGCCAGGACGTCGGGCGTGGAGTCGTGCTGGCCCTGGTCGAGCTCGTCCTCGACGAGGTGGACGGTCGTGCCGTGCTTGGTGATCGACTCGCCGTAGCTGCGGATGTAGCCGGAGCGCGTCCAGTCCATGATCTTGGGGCCGGCGACCGCGACGGAGGGGGCGACCTCGACGGCTCCCAGCAGCGCCGCGAGGGCGCCGGGCTCGGGGGCGGAGTCCTGCGCGAGCAGCCACAGCCACTCGTCCTCTCCGGCCGGCGGCTGCATCACGCGGACCGCGCGGGCCACGGCCTGGCCGAAGGGGAGGTGCTCGGCGACCTGCACGAGCTGCGTCGGACCCCAGGACGCGAGGAGCTCGTCGGTCGTGTCCTTCGAGCCTCCGTCGACGAACACCGTCGCGTCGGGCTGACGGGTCTGCGCCCGCAGAGCCGCGAGGGTTCGTTCCAGATAGGCCGCGCCGTTGCGCGCGACGAGGACGGCGGTGACTCGTGGATACATCGCGGACCACCCTAAGCGATGCCGCCGCGCCGCCCGCCTGCGGCTCGCCGCCCCGTCGGTCGGGTCGCGGCGAGGAGGGCACTAGGCCCGGCGGCGCAGCTTCCGGCGCTCGCGCTCGGAGAGGCCGCCCCAGATGCCGAACCGCTCGTCGTTCTCGAGCGCGTACTCGAGGCACTGGGCCCGGACCTCGCACGAGGTGCAGATCTTCTTGGCGTCGCGGGTCGAGCCGCCCTTCTCGGGGAAGAAGGCCTCGGGATCGGTCTGCGCGCACAGCGAGTCGACCTGCCAGGAGAGCGCGCCCCCCGGCGCCTCGGTCGCGGTGTCGATCCCGGGTCGGACCCCGGGCACGCCCAGACGGACCGGATCGACGAACCAGTCCTCGGGGACTCCGGAGTGCTGTTCCGGAAGCGTCATGCCGTCTCCTACCCCGCCTGCGAACCGATGATCGGCGGCCGCTCCTCCCGGAGCCGCTGCCTAGGTAATTACAGCGGTGTCATTCGCTCAGGTCAAGTCGCGGACCATAAACCCTCAACCCGCCGTGGAGGGTTCATGACACACCGGCGTGTCGCGAACGTGAGATCCGATCAGGCGGTCGCGGCGCTCCGTGCGCGCCAGGCGCTCTCCACCATTTCGGCGACCGTGTGCCGCATCTCCCAGCCCAGGTCGCGGGCCGCCGTCGCGCCGGAGGCGACGATGCGGGGCGGGTCGCCCGGCCGCCGCGGGGCGACCTCGGGCGTGAAGGCGATGCCGGTGCTGTCGGCGATCGCGCGCATGATCTCCCCGACGGAGGCCCCGGATCCGCTGCCCAGGTTGTAGACCGGGTCGATCGGCTCGCCGGCGGCCAGGCGGCGCGCCGCGGCGACGTGCGCGAGCGCCAGGTCGGCGACGTGGATGTAGTCGCGGACGCAGGTGCCGTCCGGCGTCGGGTAGTCGTCGCCGTTGATCCGGGGCGTGCGGCCGTCCAGCAGAGCCTCGAAGACGAGGGGGAAGAGGTTGTGGGGGCTGGTGTCGTAGACGTCCGGGTAGCCGGACCCGACGACGTTGAAGTAGCGCAGGGAGGCGTGCCGGACGCCGTGCGCCCGCCCCGCGTCCGCGAGCAGCCACTCGCCGATCAGCTTCGACTCGCCGTAGGGCGACTCCGGGCTCTTGGGGGTGTCCTCGGTGACGATCTCGACGTCGACCGCGCCGTAGACGGCAGCGCTCGAGGAGAAGACGATCGAGGAGACCCCGGCGCGCTCCATCGCCGCCAGCACGCGCATGGTGCCGGTGACGTTCTGCTCGTAGGTGTGCAGGGGGCGCTGCACCGAGACTCCGGCGTACTTGAACCCGGCGACGTGGACGACGCCCTCGATGTCGTGCTCGGCGAGCACGCGGTCGAGCAGGGCCTCGTCGAGGATCGAGCCCTGGTGGAACGGGACGCCCTCGGGCACGAACGACGCGTGCCCCGAGGAGAGGTCGTCGAGGACGACGGGGTCGATGCCCTGCTCCGAGAACGCGCGCACCACGTGCGCCCCGATGTATCCGGCTCCCCCGGTGACCAGCCATGCCATGTGGATCCTCCTCGGTGCGGGCCCGCGACTCCGCGCGCCGGAAGACACCCTAGCGGCGGGGATCGACGGCGCGGATCGGCCGGATGACGACGGGGCGCGATATCCTGCCGCCGTGCTCCGCTCCGTCGCCCTCCTCGCCCTGCCCGGCCTCGCGCCGTTCGAGTTCGGGGTCGTCTGCGAGGTGTTCGGGATCGACCGCGGCGCCGACGGAGGTCCCGCCCTCGACTTCCGGATCGCCACTCCCGACCCGGGCCCCGTCCGCACGAGCCTCGGATTCGACCTGCTGATCGCCGATGGTCTCGACGCGGCCCGGGACGCGGACCTGATCGCCGTCCCCGCCCACGGCCGCGGGCCCGCCGACGAGCGGGTCCTCGACCTCCTCCGCGAGGCTCACGAGCGCGGCGCGTGGATCCTCAGCGTCTGCAGCGGGGCCTTCACCCTGGCGCAGGCGGGCCTGCTCGACGGCCGGCGCGCGACCACCCACTGGATGCACGCCGCCGAGCTCGCCCGGCGCTTCCCCTCCGTCACGGTGGACCCCGAGGTCCTCTACGTGCAGGAGGGGCGCATCGTGACGAGCGCGGGCACCGCGGCCGGCATCGACGCGGCGCTGCACGTGGTGCGCGAGGAGCTGGGCGCGACGGCGGCGAGCGTCGTCGCCCGGCGGATGGTCGTGCCCCCGCAGCGCCACGGCGGGCAGGCGCAGTACCTGCGGACCCCCGTTCCCGAGGCGCGCGCGGACTCGCTGGCCGAGGTCACCGAGTGGATGCTGGAGCACCTCGACGAGGACCTCTCGATCGAGGCGCTGGCCCGTCGCGCCGTGATGGCCCCCCGCACCTTCGCGCGCCGCTTCCGGGCCGACCTCGGCACGACTCCGCTCGCCTGGCTCACCCGCCAGCGCCTCCTCCGGGCGCAGGTGCTGCTGGAGGAGACGGAGCTGACCCTCGAGGCGATCGCCGCGCGGGTCGGCTTCGGCACGGCTGCGGTGATGCGCCACCACTTCACGCGCGTCCTGCGGACCACGCCGGCGGCCTACCGCCGCACGTTCGCCGCCTGAGCGGGCGGCACCGGGATCGCTGGAGGAGTCAGACCGTCGCGACGAAGAGCCTGCCCCGTCCGGTGACGGCGAGGGCGCCCTCCGACGGCGTCACGAACACACTGCCGCCGCGCTCGACGCGGACCGAGCCCTCGGCGCCCTCGAGCGAGAACGAGCCCTCGGTCGCGATCGCGATGGCGGGTCCGTGCAGGGCGACGCGGGCCGGCGTCTCCGACTCCGGCTCCACGACGGCGAGCACGAAGTCGGGGACGTCCGGACGGTAGACGCGCACGCCCGATCCGGCCTGCTCGGCCGGGAGGTAGGGCACGGGCAGCGGCGAGAACTCGAGGACGCTCACCAGCTCGGGCACGTCGATGTGCTTGGGCGTGAGGCCCCCGCGCAGCACGTTGTCGGAGGCGGCCATCAGCTCCACGCCCGTGCCCGCGAGGTAGGCGTGGATGTTGCCTGCGGGCAGGTAGAGCACCTCGCCGCGGGCGAGGCGGACGCGGTTGAGCAGGAGCGAGAGCACGATTCCGGGGTCGCCCGGGTAGCTCTCGGCCAGGTCCCGGACCGTGGTCGTCTCGAGGCGGTCGTCGCCCGCGGACGCCGCGACGACCGCGGACACCAGCGCGGCGACCTCCGCACGGTCGCCGTCGGCGAGCAGCCACGACACGGCGCCGCGGAGGACCTCCGAGGGCTCGCCCTCGAGCGTCCGGGCGAACCGCGCGATCGCGGCCGCCTCCTCCGCCGGGGCGCGCCCGGCCAGCTCGGCGAGCAGCGCCCGGGCGTCCGCCGGCTCACGGAAGCCGCAGAGCGCGTCGAAGGTCTCGCTGAGCGCGTAGATCAGCTCGGGCTTGTGGAACGGGTCCTTGTAGTTGCGATCGGCGGCGTCGCGGGGGATGCCGGCCTCCTCCTCCTCGACGAACCGGCGCCGGGCCCGCTCGGACGAGGGGTGGGCCTGGAGCGACAGCGGCCCGCCCGCGGCGAGGATCTTGAGCAGGAACGGCAGACGGGGAGCGCCCGAGACCGGATCGACCGACCCCTCCACTCCGGCGAGCGCCGCCTCGGGGTGCTCGCCGATCCACTCGGCGAGCGTGCCGGCGCCGACCGAGGCGGGGTCGAGGAGGCGCGCGGGCGAGCCCGGGTGCGCGCCGAGCCAGAGCTCGGCCTCGGGGGCGCCGGAGGGCGCGGTGCCGAGGGCCTCCGAGATGCCGGTGAGCGAGCCCCAGGCGTAGTCGCGGGGGGTGTTGCCGATCGGGATGAACACGGGAGCGCTGGCCTTCCGTCCGAGGGGTGGGTCCGAGCCGCTCAGCCGGACGCGCCGGGGCCGCTCCGCTGCGACGCTAGCAGGATCCACAACGCGGGCCCGGGAGGAGGGCCCGCCTGTTGGTGCTCTCCGCCAGAGGACGCGGCACTCGCAGGCGCGCTTCGTACGCTGGGAGTCGCAGCACTGTCGCCGTCGGAGCGGTCGCCGTGCCGCATCCGACGAGCGAGGGAGCACAGAGCATGGACAGCACGACCTTCGAGACCCTGGGGGCCGACTTCTACGGGTTCGAGGCGGCGCTCACGCCCGCCGAGAAGGAGCTGCTGGTCGGCGTCCGCGCGTTCCTCGAGGAGCAGGTGCGGCCGATCGCCGACGAGTACTGGGAGCGCGCGGAGTTCCCGCGGCAGCTGATCCCCGCGATCCACGCCACCGGCGTCATCGGCCTCTCCTGGCCCGAGACCCGCGCGATCGAGAACTCCGCCGTGTTCCGCGGCTGGGTGGCGCTCGAGCTGGGCCGGGTGGACGCGGGCATCGCGACCTACGTGGGCGTGCAGAACGGCCTGGTGATGGGAACGGTCGGCGTCGCCGGCTCCGAGAAGCAGCGCGCCGAGTGGCTGCCGAAGCTCGCCTCGGGCGAGGTCGTCGGCGCCTTCGGCCTCACCGAGCCGCACTCCGGCTCCGACTCCGCCCAGGGCCTGCGCACCACCGCCCGCCGGGACGGCGACGACTGGATCCTCGACGGCGAGAAGCGCTGGATCGGCAACGCGACCTTCAGCGACGTGACCGTGATCTGGGCGAAGGACGCGGAGGACGGCCAGGTGAAGGGCTTCCTCGTCCCCACCTCGACACCGGGCTACCGCGCCACCGCCATCGCGCGCAAGCAGAGCCTGCGCACGGTGCAGAACGCCGACATCGTGCTCGAGGGCGTCCGCGTCCCGGAGTCGCTGCGCCTGCAGGGCGCGAACTCGTTCCGCGACACCGCGAAGGTGCTCCGGCTCACCCGCGCCGAGGTCGCCTGGCAGGCCATCGGCGTCTCGATCGGCGCTTACGACGCGGCGCTGCGCTACGCGAAGGAGCGCGTGCAGTTCGGCAAGCCGCTCGTCGGGCACCAGCTGGTGCAGGACCTCCTGGTCAAGAGCATCGGCAACATCACGGCCAGCATCGCCCTGGCGACCCGCGTGTCCGAGATGCTCGACGCCGGCGAGCAGCGTGACGAGCACTCCGCCCTCGCGAAGGCCTACGCGACGGCCCGGATGCGCGAGACCGTCGCCTGGTGCCGCGAGGTGATGGGCGGCAACGGCATCGTCCTCGACTACGGCGTCGCCCGCTTCTTCGCCGACGCGGAGGCCCTCTACTCCTACGAGGGCACCCGCGAGATGAACACGCTGATCGTCGGCCGCTCGATCACCGGCACCGCTGCGTTCGTCTGAGCCTCCCCGGCCGGGGAGGGTGCGGCGGCGCGCCCGGCACGCCGCCGCACCGCCCCCGCTCCCTAGACTGGTCGCCATGATCCGACGCGCCGCCCCCGCCGCTCCCCGAGCGCTCGCGGTGGCGGTGCTGGCCGTGCTGCTGGCCGGCCAGTCGCTGCGGAACCTCGCCGGATGGTGGGGCTGGGGCGTCGTCGTCGCGCTGCTCCTGGGCGCCTCGATCGCCGTGCTCGTCCGCGCCCGCCCCCGCCCGCGCTGGGCCCGCACGCCGAAGTCGCTGGTCCTCTTCCTCGGGCTCGCGGTGCTCTCGCTGCTGTGGTCCGCCTATCCGGGAGCGAGCGCGATCGGAGTCACGGCGCAGCTCGCGACGACGCTCGGCGGCGTCGTCCTCGCCGTCACGCTGAGCAGCCGGGAGCTGCTCACGGCTCTCGGACGGGCCCTGCGCCTCTCCGTCGGCCTGTCGCTCCTCTTCGAGCTCGTGGTCGCGGTCGTCGTGCGGCAGCCCGTCCTGCCGTTCGGCGTCGAGCCTCCCGCCGACGGACCGACGCCCGACGCCTTCTACTGGTCGCAGGCCGCCCTCTTCACCGGCGAGCCCGTCCAGGGGATCGTCGGCAACCGCAACCTCCTCGGCTTCCTCGCCCTGCTCGGCCTGATCGTGATCGCGATCGAGCTGGCGGCCCACTCGATCCGGCGCCGGTGGGGAGCGGTCTGGGTCGCCCTGTTCGTCGCGACCCTCCTGCTCACCCGCTCGGCGACCGTCCTGCTCTGCCTCGTCGCCGTCGTCCTCGCGGCCGCGTTCGCGCTTTGGGCTCGTCGGAGGGGCGAGTCCCGCCGGCGTCCCGTCTACCTGACCGCCGCGGGGCTGGCGGTGGCGGCCGTCGCCGGAGGCGCCGCGGGCTGGGGCGCCCTCCTCGGCCTGCTCGGCAAGAGCGAGGACGCCACGGGCCGCCTCGACATCTGGGACTCGGTGATCGCGCTCACGCTGCAGCGCCCGGTCCTCGGCTGGGGCTGGGTCAGCTACTGGGCTCCCTGGGCCGCCCCGTTCGACACCCTCGCCGAGCGCAAGGGCGTGCTCTACCTGCAGGCCCACGACGCCTGGCTCGACGTCGCCCTCCAGCTGGGAGCGGTCGGCCTCGTCCTCTTCGCGGCGCTCGCCGTCTCGACGCTGTGGCGCTCCTGGTTCCGCGCGGTCGACCGCCCGCGGCGCGACGCGACCTCGACCCTCCCCTACACGGCCGTCAGCCTCGCTCCGCTGCTGATCGTGGTCGCCCTCCTGGCGCAGTCGCTGTTCGAGAGCCGGATCCTGATCGAGGGAGGCTGGCTGCTCCTCGTCCTCTTCGCGGTGCAGACCAAGCGGCCGGCGAGCGAGACGCCCGAGGTCCTCGCCGCGACCCCGCTCCCCCTCGCCGACGCCTCCCCGAGGCGATGAGGCCCCGCCGCCCCTCGCTCCCCGCCTCCGTCGCCGACGCGACGGCGTCCCCGCAGTTCGCGGCGGCCCTCGCGCAGACCACTCTCGTCACCGTCCTCTGCGCTCCGGCGGTCCGCGGACTCCTCGGCTGGCCCGGCTACATCGCCGCCGTCGCCACGCTCACCGCCCTCGCCGCGGTCATGCTCGTCCTGCGGCGCGGGCGGCTCGACTGGGAGGGCCTGCTGCCCACGAGCATCCTGGTGTTCCTCGGCTGGATCGCGCTCAGCGTGCTGTGGAGCGACTACACCTGGGCCACGGTCTCGAGCGTCGTCTACCAGTTCGCCCTGGCGTTCCTGGCGATCGCGATCGGCCTCACGCGCGACATCATCCAGATCATCCGCTCGGTCGGCGACGTGCTGCGGGTCGTGCTGATCGCCTCGCTGGCCGTGGAGGTGCTCTCGGGGGTGCTGATCGACCAGCCGCTGCGCTTCCTCGGCGTGGAGGGCCTGCTCGCGGTCGGCGGGCCGATCCAGGGACTCGTCGGCACGCGCAACCAGCTCGGGCTGGTCTGCCTGCTGGCGATCGTGACGTTCTCGGTGGAGCTGATGACCCGCTCCGTCGCCCGCGGGCCGGCCGTCGCCTCGATCGCCCTCGCCGCGGTCACCCTCCTCTTCACGCGCTCCGCCGTGAGCGCGGGCGTGCTCGCCGTGGCCGTCGTCGTCGCCCTCGCTCTGCGCTGGGTGCGCCACGGCGACGGCACCCACCGCCGTCGGCGGCAGGTCGCGGTGCTCGGCGTCGCCGCAGCGGCCGCCCTCACCGTGTGGCTCCTGCGCTACCGGGTGATCGAGCTGCTGAACGCGGGCAGCGAGTTCGAGTTCCGGCTGCGGCTCTGGCAGCAGGTCTGGCGCTTCACGGACCTCGCTCCGATCGTCGGCTGGGGCTGGGTGGGCTACTGGCGGCCCGACCTCTACCCCTTCACCGCCATCGACTACCTCTCGGGCCGCCCGCACTCGTCGAGCCTCAACGCGCTCTTCGACGTGGCCCTGCAGGTCGGCGCGGTCGGGGTGGTCCTCTTCGTCGTGCTGATCGGCCTCGCGCTCTGGCGCTCCTGGCTGATCGCCTCCGAGCGCAAGGCGGTCGTGCACGTCTGGCCGGTGCTGGTGCTGACCGTGCTGATGGTCACCGCGCTGGCCGAGAGCTCGATCCTGCTCGACGCCGGCTGGCTGCTCGTGGTGCTCTGCGCGATGCGCGCGGCCCAGGGACTGAGCTGGCGTCGGCTCCTGCACCCGCGGGACTGACCGGACTCCTCAGCGCCCGCGCCGCCGCGCCACCTGGCGGAGCACGGCGAGGTGCTCCTCCCGGCAGCGCTCCCAGCTGAAGGACCGGGCACGCTCGACGCCGAGCGGGCCGAGCTCGCCGGTCCGCTCGATCGCCTCGAGGATCCCGTCCGCGATCGAGCGCGGCTCGAGCGGATCGACGTAGACCGCGGCGTCCCCGCAGATCTCCGGGAGCGAGCCCGCGTCGGACGCGGCGACCGGGCATCCCGACGCCATCGCCTCGATGGGAGGGAGGCCGAAGCCCTCGTAGAGGCTCGGGAACGCCAGCACCGCGGCTCGGCGGTAGAGGTCGGCGAGCTCCTCCGGAGTGACGTGGCCGCGCCACTCGACGAAGTCCGGCAGCGGGCCGAGGCGGTCCAGATCCCCTCCGGTCAGCACGAGCCGGAGGGCGTGCCCCTGCTCCCGCAGGAGGCGCACCGCCTCGAACAGGCGGGCGTGGTTCTTGTGCGGCCAGGCGCGCGCCGGGTAGAAGACGAAGTCCTCGCGTGTGCCCAGATTCGCGACGAAGCGCCGGGTGTCCACGCCGAGATGCGACACGTGGATCCGCTCCTCCGGGATGCCCAGCAGCTCGACGATCCGCCCCTTGGTGAAGGCGCTGATGGTGATGACCGCGTCGGCGCGGCGAGCGGTCGCCTCGTAGGCGAGCCGGCGGAAGACGCGCTCGACGCGGGGGAAGAGGTGCGGGAGGTCGCGGTGCTGCAGGTCGAACAGCATCTGCACGTGCCCCTGCCGCCGCGACGGCCACGGGAGCGGGACCGTGAACGGGAAGTAGAGCACCGCGTCCCGGCCGAGGCGCCGGCGCAGGCGCGGCGTGCGCAGGAGCGCCTGGAGCATCCCCACGGCCCGGCGGCGGTGGCCCGCCCCGCTGACGACCCCCTCGGCCACGACCTCGGGCACGCCCTCGCTGAAGCCGCGGGCGTTCTCCGGGACGAGCACCTGCACGGCGGGTCCCTCCTCCCCCGGCCGCGGCGCCAGGAGGCGCGTGAGCGCGCGCGCGTAGGTCTCGCCGCCGCCCATCCCGCCCGGGTCGACGGTGAGCACGGCGAGCGTGACGGGGCGGAGTTCCGGCATGGCGTCCAATCGGTCCGAAGCCCGGCCAGGATACCGGCGGGCCGCACCGCTCCCGGCGCCCGGCCGTGCCCGTGGGTAGTATGTGTCCCGCTGTCATCGACCCCGACGAATTGGACCACCACGTGCCCCGCGCTTTGATCACCGGAATCACCGGCCAGGACGGCCTCTACCTCGCCGAGCTCCTCCTCTCGAAGGGCTACGAGGTCTTCGGGCTCGTCCGCGGGCAGAACAACCCCAAGTACGAGCTGGTCCGCCGCACCGTGCCCGAGGTGACCCTGCTCACCGGCGACCTGACCGACGTGTCGAGCCTGGTGCGCGTGCTCGCCGCCGCCCAGCCCGACGAGGTCTACAACCTCGGTGCGATCTCATTCGTCGCCTACTCGTGGGAGAACGCGTCGCTCACCACCGACGTGACCGGCAAGGGCGTCCTCAACATCCTCGAGGCGACCCGCCTCTACGCCGGCTCCGACATGTCGCGCGTGAAGTTCTACCAGGCCTCCTCCTCCGAGATGTTCGGCAAGGTCCAGCAGGTCCCGCAGAGCGAGGAGACGCTGCTCTGGCCGCGCTCGCCCTACGGAGTGGCCAAGGTCTTCGGCCACTACATGACCATCAACTACCGCGAGTCGTACGGCATGCACGCCTCCTCCGGCATCCTCTTCAACCACGAGTCGCCCCGCCGCGGCCCGGAGTTCGTCACCCGCAAGATCAGCCTCGCGGTCGCCCGCATCAAGCTCGGCCTCCAGGAGACGCTGGAGCTCGGCAACCTCGACGCGAAGCGCGACTGGGGCTTCGCCGGCGACTACGTCGACGCGATGTGGCGCATGCTGCAGCAGCCCGAGGGCGACGACTACGTGGTCGCGACCGGCGAGACCCACGAGATCCGCGAGTACCTCGACATCGCCTTCAACCACGTCGGCATCGAGGACTGGACCCCGTACGTGACCCAGAACCCCGCGTTCATGCGTCCCGCCGAGGTGGACCTGCTGATCGGCGACCCGGCGAAGGCGCGCGACGTCCTCGGCTGGGAGCCGAAGGTCTCGTTCCCCGAGCTCGTGGCGATGATGGTCGAGAACGACCTCGCCGAGCAGTCCGCGCTGATCAAGTAGTCATGCCTGCCGCTCTCGTCACCGGAGCGAGCGGTCAGGACGGGGGCTACCTCGTCGAGCGCCTGCTCGCCGACGGCTGGGAGGTCTCCGCGCTCGTGCGCGGGACCGACGACGCCGCTCTTCCCGCCGCCGTCCGCGCCTTCGAGGGCGATCTCCGCGACGCCTCCGGCCTCGGCCGTATCGTCGCGGAGGCGCAGCCGGACACGGTCTTCCACCTCGCCGGCCTCTCCTCCGTCGCGCTCTCGTGGAAGGAGCCCGTGCTCACGGCCGAGGTGACCGGCACCGCGGTCGCCGCGCTCCTGGAGGCCTCGCTGGCGCTCCAGGAGTCGGCGGGCCGGGAGGTCCGCTTCGTCCAGGCCTCCTCCTCCGAGATCTTCGGGGCCGCGACCGAGAACCCGCAGACCGAGCGGACCCCGATCCGCCCCGTCTCCCCTTACGGAGCCGCGAAGGCGTTCGCGCACCACCTCGTCGCGGTCTACCGCGGCCGAGGGCTCCACGCCTCGTCCGGCATCCTCTACAACCACGAGTCGCCGCGTCGGCCGCTCGGCTTCGTCACCCGCAAGATCACCGCCGGAGTCGCGGCGATCGCGACGGGCGCCGAGTCGGAGCTCTCGCTCGGCAATCTCGACGCGCGCCGCGACTGGGGCTGGGCCCCCGACTACGTGGACGCCCTCGTGCGCGCCTCGCGTGCCGAGGAGGCGGGCGACTACGTCGTGGCGACCGGAGTCGCGCACTCGGTCCGCGACTTCGTCCGTGCCGCCTTCACCGCGGCCGGCATCGACGACTGGGAGCAGCGGGTCACGATCGACCCGCGGTTCGCGCGCCCCGTGGACGCCCCCGAGATGCGCGGGGACGCCTCCCGGGCCCGCGAGGTGCTCGGCTGGGCGCCGACCGTCGGCTTCGAGGAGATCGTCGCCCGCATGGTCGAGAACGACCTCGAGCTGGCGCGCCGCTCCCGCTGAGCCGCGCGCACCGCGTGCAGAAGGCCCCCGCTCCTGGAGCGGGGGCCTTCTGCACGCGGTGGATCGAGGACGCCTAGGCGGTCGCGTCCGACTGCTCGGCCCGGGCCCGCTCGTCGACGCCCTCGCCCTCGACGAGGTACGACCAGACGCGGGCGGCGTACTCGTCCCAGGTGCCGCCGTCGATCGCGAGCGCCTCCGCCGAGAGCCGCGCGTGCAGCTCGTCGTCGGTCAGCAGCCGCTCGAGGGCCGCGGCGATGTCGTGGTCGTCGTGCGGATCGACGAACAGTGCGCCGCCCGAGGCGGAGACCTCGTGCATGCTGCCGAATCCGGAGGTCACGACCGGGGTGCCGACCGAGATCGACTCCACGATCGGGAGACCGTAGCCCTCGTTGATCGAGGGGAACACGGTGCACCGGGCCAGGCGGTAGGCGCTCCAGAGCAGCGCGTCGGTGATCTTGGAGAGCGAGCGGACCGGACGGCCCTGGCCCTCGAGGACCTCGAGTCGGTACTCGAACTCGGCGCTGCTCCAGGCGTTGCCGCCGATGAAGACCAGGCTGAAGCGCACGCCCCGGCGCCAGAGCAGCTCGGCGGCCTGGAGCACCGCCAGGTGGTTCTTCCGCGGCTCGTGGCTGCCGACGCAGACGACGAGCGGGAGGTCACCGGTCACCAGCGAGCGCGCGGCGGTGGCCAGCTCCTCGTCCGAGACCCTCTCCGGCTGCGAGGGCAGCAGGATCGGCCGGATGTCCGGCCCCTGCATCCCGACGCTGCCGAGCATGTGGCGCCAGCCGGAGTACTCGGTCGCGGCCGCCTCGGAGATGGTCGCGATCCGGTCCATGTGCGACACGGCGACGAGCGTGCGCGAGAAGGCGGCGCTGATGCCGGTGCTCGCCGTCTCGGCGGTGGTGACCGGTACGCAGTCGAAGCCGATGGTGCCCGTGCGGTTGCCGCTGAACTCGGCCAGGGCGGAGACGCGCGACGTCCGCTCGTCCTCCACGGCGAGCTCGGGCAGGAGGTAGGTGCCCTGCCACGGGACGATCACGCGGGAGCGGTCCTCGGCGGCGTCGGGCACGTCGCCCGAGACGGCGTTCCGGCTCTGCTCCGGGGTGAGCATGACGAGCGACTCGTGGGTCGAGTCCCAGCCGGCGAGCAGGATCTCGTGGTCGCGCGTCCAGCGGACGAGGCTCTGGCGCACCACGCGCTGAATGCCCGTGGCCAGCCCCGTGCGCGCGGTGTGGTGCACGTCGACGACGACCGCGCCGACGACCACCTCGACCTCGGGGTGGTGGAAGCGGGCGAAGACCCGGTTCGAGGCGATGGTGGACGCGGCGTGGGTGAGCAGACCGGCGGTGCCGTCCAGCCGGGCCCGGCGACGGCCGTCGACGACGTCCTCCCGGCGCGGGAGCGTGCCGCGGAGGACGGCGAGCACCAGCCAGACCTCGCGGTCGGTGGGGGCGGGCAGCAGAACGCTCAGCTGTCCGGTGAGGGCGTCGACGCTGCCCAGCGGCTCCACAGTGGGGGCCAGGGTGCGCACCAGGGTGGCGAGACGGTCGACCAGGTACTGCTTAGAGCGCACGGGGCGCCTCCTCGTGCTCGATGAGGGCCGAGGGGCCGATCAGGGCGGCCCACAGCTCCCGGGCGTAGTCGTCCCAGGTGCGCTCGGGCCGCTCTGCCGCCTCGAGGCGGAGCTCGTCGACGAGCTCCGGCGACGTCAGCAGGCGGCGCATGCCGTCGGTGATCTCCTCGTCGGACTCCGGGTCGATCAGGACGCATCCGCCGTGCTCGGCGATCTGCGCCGTGCTGCCGTAGCGCGAGGTCAGCACGGGGAGCCCGATCGACAGCGCCTCGGCGACCGGCAGGCCGTACCCCTCGTGCAGCGACGGGAACGCCAGGAACAGCGCCTCCCGGTAGCTCGCGATCAGGACGTCGTCGTCGGCTCCGCGGAGCACCTCGACCGGGCGTCCGGCGGCGACCAGCTCGCGCACGCGGGGATCGAAGACCTGGTGCGCCCAGGGGTTGGCCCCGCCGATGAAGCGGACGCGGAAGCGCAGGCCCTCGCGCCAGAGGACCTCGGCGGCGTGCAGCACCGCGAGATGGTTCTTGCGGGGCTCCTGGCTGCCGACGCAGAGCACGAGCGGCAGGCCGGACGCGCTCCGGCCCTCGGAGCGCAGGCCGTCCGGGAGCTCCACGGGCAGCGGGACCGGGACGACGGTCGGGCCGGTGAGGCCCTGACCGGGGAGCGCGCGCACGAAGCCCTCGAACTCCAGCGCGGCCGCGGCGCTCACCGTGGCGACGCGCTCGGCGTGCTTGACCACGGAGAGGAAGTTGACGAAGCGCACCGTCTCCTCCGGCGGCACCGTGTCGGCGCTGACGACGGGGATCGCGTCGTGGCCGAGGACGACGACCTCGTTGCCGGAGTACTCGGCGAGGGCCGCGAGCGGCCCGCACTGGTTGTAGTCGGGCACCGAGGGGATGACGACGACGCTGCGGTAGGGCACGACGAACTCGATGCGCTCCGGATCGCCGTGCTCCCAGTCGCGCCGCCCGGCGGAGGACCAGTCGACGACGCGCTCGTGCTCGATCGCGCTCAGGCGCCGGAAGGACATCGATCCGTGGACCCAGGCGACCGGGACGATCTCGTGCTCGGCGTCCCAGCGGGACACGGTCTGGCGCACGACCCGCTGGACGCCGGTGTTGTGCCCGTGGCGGGCGGGGAAGTCGACG
This sequence comes from Rathayibacter sp. AY1F6, assembly GCF_002932035.1. Lineage (NCBI taxonomy): Bacteria > Bacillati > Actinomycetota > Actinomycetes > Micrococcales > Microbacteriaceae > Rathayibacter > Rathayibacter sp. AY1F6. Next base: position 447,790 of record NZ_PSVD01000001.1, read on the forward strand.
TCGATCAGGACGGCCCCGGCGACGACCTCGACGCGGGCGTCCAGATCGGCGAACCCGGTCGCGGTGCGGGAGCCCGCCTCGAGGAAGATGCGCAGCGCCGCCTCCTCGGGGGCGAGCTCGAGGGCGCGGCGGAACCAGTCGAACAGCTCGCTCGTCGGGTACGCGGCCGTGAACGACACCAGCGCGACCCAGGTCAGCTCGTCGTCCTGGCGCGAGCGGATCTCGCGGGCCACCTCGTCGAGGTACGGGCCGGGCCCGCGGGTGCGCAGCGAGGCGCGGCGCTCCTCGTCGAAGAGGAGCGCGCCGATCTGCTCCAGGCGCTGCAGCATCGCCTCCGTGCGGTGGGCGCGCGCGGCGGCCGCGCCGGCGGCCGAGACCTGCGACCGGTCGCTCATCGCGCCCGACCGGACAGGCGGCGCTTCACGAAGCGCGCGCTGTGGCCGACGGCGCCCGACAGCCCGAGCTGCTCGACGCGGATCTGGAAGGTGCGCACCAGGCGGAGCGGCTTCGTCACCCGCCAGGAGAGGGTGCGCTCGAAGCCGGAGGCGGTCACTCCGCCCACCTGGATCCGCTCGACCCACTCGTCGAAGGGGTCGTTGAGGAGGGAGTCGACCTGCGCGCGCAGGCGGGCGAGCTCCTCGTCCGGGGACTCGGGCTCGGCGAGACGGGGCTCCACGGGAACCCCGGATGTGCGAGCGGGCTCGGCCGGGACGGCTGCGGGAGCGGCGTCGCCGACGGCCGACTCGAGGCTCGGGTCGGGAGCGGGAGGAGCGTCCTCGCCCGTGCCGCCGAGGACGGGGGCGGGGTCCCCAGCGCTCTGCGGCGCCGGGTCCAGGGGGACGTCGGAAGGCTGCGTGGGCATGGCGAACACCTCGTTCGTGTCGTTCAGTCGGCGAGCGGGAGCAAGACTACCCGCCATGCGCCGCGCACCGGCACGCCAGCCAGGGGGCTCCAGGGTGGGCTGCACGTATAATGATGCGGTCCGTCGCCCGGCGGAGGCCGAGAGCTTGGAGTTCCATGCCCAGCAAAGCTGTGGATCGCGCGCGCGCGATCGCCGACGAGCCGTTCCAGATCGCCGGCACCACGTCGGCCGTCGGCGGCGGCTCGGGCGGCTTCGTCGCCTCCCTCGCCGAGATCCTGCGGCACCGCGAGCTGCTCCGCCTGCTCGTGGGGCGCGAGCTGAAGTCGCGCTACAAGGACAGCAGCCTGGGCTTCGTCTGGAGCCTCGTCCGGCCGCTGATCATGCTCCTCATCTACTACGTGGCGATCGGCCAGATCCTCGGGGCCTCTCGCGGCGTCCCGAACTTCGCGATCTTCGTCTTCTCGGGGCTCACCCTCTGGGGCCTGTTCAGCGAGATCGTGACCGCGGGCACCACGTCGATCCTCGGCAACGGCGGACTGATCAAGAAGGTGTACCTGCCGCGGGAGATCTTCCCGGTGGCGGCCATCGGCTCGGCCCTCTTCAACTTCGGTGTGCAGTTCGTCGTCCTGATCGCGGGAGCCGTCCTCACGGGCTCGCTGATCTTCGGCGTCCAGCTCCTCTACATCGTGCCCGCGCTGGCGATCGTGCTCGTGTACGGCCTCGCGCTGGCCCTGGCCCTCTCGGCCCTCAACGTCTACCTCCGCGACGTCCAGTTCCTCGTCGAGGTCGGGCTGCAGATCTTCTTCTGGCTCTCCCCCATCGTCTACGCGTGGAACTTCGTCGTCGCCGCCTCCACCGGAGCGGGCCACGGCTGGGCCGAGCAGCTCTACCTGATCAACCCGATCTCGAACGCGATCCTCGCCTTCCAGCGCGCGATCTGGGGAGACGGCTCGCGCGTCAGCATCATCGACGGCAACGAGATCGCCCCCCAGGTGTGGCCGCCGGACATGGAGCTGCGCCTTCTCATCGTCCTCGTCGTCGGGCTGGTGTTCGTGTGGATCGGCCACCGGATCTTCCGCCGCCTCGAGGGCAACTTCGCCCAGGAGATCTGATCGTGACCCTCACCAGCAAGCAGGAGTCCGTGCCCGCCTCCTCCGGCACCCCGACCGTCGTCCGGGTGCGCAACGCCTCCAAGCGCTTCGTCATCCGCAAGGACAAGTCGTTCAAGGAGCGGATCGTCAACTTCGGCCGCGGGCGCAAGCACCGCGACGAGTTCTGGGCACTCCGCGACGTCGACCTCGAGATCCCACTGGGCTCGACCGTCGGCCTCATCGGCGCGAACGGATCGGGCAAGAGCACGCTCCTCAAGCTCATCGGCGGCATCGTGCAGCCGACGACCGGCACCGTGGAGCGCCGCGGACGCCTCGCCGCGCTCCTCGAGCTCGGAGCGGGCTTCCACCCCGACCTCACCGGGCGCGAGAACGTCTACCTCAACGGCGCGATCCTCGGACTCTCGCGCAGCGAGCTGGACAGCAAGTTCGACTCGATCGTCGACTTCTCCGAGATCGCCGAGTTCATCGACACCCAGGTCAAGTTCTACTCGTCGGGCATGTACGTGCGGCTCGCCTTCGCTATCGCGATCCACACCGATCCCGACCTGCTGCTGGTCGACGAGGTGCTCGCCGTCGGCGACGAGCCGTTCCAGCGCAAGTGCATGGACCGCATCCGCGCCTTCCAGCGCGCGGGGAAGACCATCGTACTGGTCACCCACTCGCTCGAGCAGGTCGGCGAGCTCTGCGACCGCACCATCGTCCTCGAGAAGGGCACCGTCGTCTTCGACGGTGAGACCTCCGAGGGACTCCAGGTCCTCCGCGAGAGCTTCGAGGACCGTCGGGCCGCCCGCCAGGAGCGCGAGGCCGAGGCCGCCGAGGCCGCGGACGAGCCCGCCCCCCAGCTCATCGAGATCCTGGGCTGCCGACTGCGCGGCGGATCGATCGAGCACGGCGGCACGGTCGTCCGCAGCGGCGAGACCCTCGAGTTCGACGTCACGGTGCGCACCAGCCTCCCGGTCGACGACTGGAACATCGGCATGGGCATCGACACCCCCCTCGGCCAGCGCGTCTTCGGGACGAACACCGAGCGCATCGGCACGCCGCTGAGCGCGGTCGACGGAGAGATGACGGTCACGTTCACCCTCCCCAACCTGCACCTCGGCGCCGGCAACTACGCCGTGCACGCCTCCTCGGCCACCTTCTCGCAGGGCGAGACCATGCGGATCCCGGTCGCCGCGACCTTCACGGTCGAGCGGGCCTCCGTGCACGACGGCGTCGTCGACATCGACTCCACCGTCCGCCTCAGCAGGCCGTGACCGCGCGGCGCCGCCGCCTCCTGGTCGACGCGACCGCCCTCGCGGCGCCGCGCCTGACCGGGGTCGGCCGCGTCCTGCTCGGCCTGCTGCACGCGCTGGACACCGACGCGACCGCCGCAGAGGTCGAGGTGCTCCTCGTCGTCCCGGCGAGCGAGGCGGGCTCGATCGAGCGCTTCGGCTTCCGTACGCTGCGCGTCCGACCGGTGCCGCTGCCCCGGCCGGTGTGGAGCGCACTGACCCGAGTGCCCGCGCCGGGGATCGACCTCCTGCTCGGCCGCGGCGCCTACTTCTTCCCGAACTTCCGGAGCTGGCCGCTCGCCCGCTCCCGCTCGCTCACCTTCGTGCACGACGTCTGCTTCGCTGTGATGCCCGAGCTCGTTCCGCGCGAGCGCCGAGAGCTGCTGTCGCGGTCCGTGCCCCGGTGGATCCGGCGCAGCGACCTGGTCCTGACCGGCACCCCGTCCTCCGCGGCCGAGGTCGAGAGCGCTCTGGGCGTCGATCCGGCGCGCGTCCGCGTGCTGCCGACCACGATCGACGCCGACCTCTTCCATGCCCGTGGGGAGGAGGAGGTGTCGCGGGTCCGCGCGCAGCACGGGCTCGGGTCCTACCTGCTCTTCGTCGGATCGATCGAGCGCCGCAAGAACCTCGTCACCCTGGTGGACGCGTACCGGCAGGCCGAGCGGCCGGAGAACCACACCCTGCTCCTGGTGGGCGGGGACGGCTGGGACAACGAGGACGTCCACTCCGCCGTCGCCCGCGCGGTGGCCGCAGGAGCCGACGTGCGCTTCGCCTCCTCCTACGTCGCCGACGAGGATCTGCCGGCCCTGCTCACGGGGGCCGACGCCGTCGCCATGCCCTCCTGGCACGAGGGCTTTGGCCTGCCCGCCCTCGAGGCCGTCGCCTGCGGCACTCCGGTGCTCGCGGCAGACATCCCCGGCCTCCGCGACGCGCTCGCCGGGCGGGAGTCCACCGCCGTCTTCATCGACCCGGCGGACCGCACCGGGTGGTCGGCCGCGATCGGAGAGGCGCTGCGCCGTCCCCGGCGACTCGCACCGGAGCCCATCCCGGGGTGGGACCGCACCGCCCGGCGCCTGCTCGAGCTGGCCTTCGACGACCGCTGATCAGCGCCGGGTCGTGAACAGCAGCCAGCGCCCGGAGACGGAGGCGACCTCGGGCTCGACGTCCCCCGTCGCCGCCTCGACGTAGGCCCGCCAGCCGTCGGGGTCGTCGGTGTAGCCGGCGGTGTCCACGTAGACGGCGCAGGCGCCGCTGCCCGCCACGGCGTCGGCGAACTCCGCGGGGTCGTCGACGTCGCCCCAGACGTCCCAGCCGTAGGTGCCCTCCACCGCCCCGTAGCTCCAGCGGAGGCGTCCCTCCTCGGTCGCGAGGTAGGGCAGCGCCTCGTCGTAGTCGGAGAGCGCTCCGATCCGCCCGCTGTCGGGGAAGCTCTTCAGGGGGAGCTCCACTACTCCGCAGCCGTCGTCCAGCTGCGCGTCGGCCTCCGACACGAACGAGCGCATCTCGGAGTCGTCGGTCGGAGCGATCGGCACCGCGGCCGACACTCCGGCCAGCTGATCGATGACGGCGACGGCGGCGAGCAGCGCCGCCACGAGGATCCGGACACCGCCACGGGCCGTGATCCGATCGAGCAGGAGCGCGAGCACGCCGAGGACGAGGACCGCGATGACGATCGACATCCGCGCCCACGCACGGATCGTCGGCCCCGCCACCAGCGAGACCACGACGCCCAGGCCCGTCACCGTGTAGAAGAGGAGCGCGGCCAGTGTCGCCACGGCGAGGACGCGCACGCGGGCGTCCGAGAAGAACCGGCCGACCGCGGTCGCACGGAGCGCCCGTCCGCCGCCGAGCGCGGAGATCGGGAGCGCCACGAGCGTGATCAGGAGCGCGACGCTGGCGAGGATCGAGAACCCGGGCGGCTCCGTCGTCGGCGCCACGCCGGACTGGCCCGCGTAGGTGTTGAGCAGGCCGTACCCCTGCGGCAGCCCGGTCCCCGACCAGGGCAGGCCCAGCAGCACGAGCTTGCCGGCGTAGGCCTCCGACTCCCCCACGGTCCGCGACGTGAAGTACGGGCTGTAGCGCTCCCCGAAGTCGAGCGAGAGCAGCAGCAGCGAGAGCCCGACGAACACGCCGAGCGCGAGGATCGGCACCGACGAGACCGCGAGCACGCGCAGCCGCTCGCGGGAGAGGAGCCCGGCGGCCGTGCTCACCGCCCAGGTCGCTCCGAGGACCAGGACCGCGAAGACGTAGTAGTAGCCGCCCGTGCTCGCCACCAGGAGCCCGAGCACGACTCCCGGGACGACGGAGCGCAGTACGCGGCTCCTCCGCGTCGCGCCCCGCTCGGCCCAGGCTCGGAGAGGATCGGTGCGCGGTCCGGCGACCATCAGCACCATCACGCCCAGGAGCGGGATCGCCCAGTAGTTGGCGAGGAACGCGTGGCCGAATCCGATCCGGAGGAAGTGGTACGGCAGCAGCGACAGCAGGACCGCGGAGAACGCCGCGACCCAGGGCCGCGTGCGGAGGGCGCGGAAGAACACGTAGCCGGTGACGGCGACCGTCGCGAACGTGCCCAGGTAGAAGACGTTCAGGAGCGTCGTCCCGTCGCGCACCACGAGGGCCAGGACCGACACGGCGAGGGCGGAGGCGACGTCGAACTGCGCGCTGAAGAAGGCGTTGAACCCGTCGGGGAAGCCGAGCGCTGCGTTGCCGTCGAACGGGAACGCCTGCGTGGCGCTGGTGAAGAGCGTGTAGTGCAGGATCTGGTCGTCGCCGCCCACGGTCCAGCGGGCCGTCAGGTCCTGCGGCCCGATCCCGAGCGCGAGCACGGCGGCGACGACCGAGACGAGGGCGGCGACGAGGGCCCATCCGAGCTCGACGAGCGTCCGGCGCCGCCGACTCGCCGTCCGCGGGCCGCGCACGTCAGTAGCCGCGCTCACGGCGCTGCTCCTCCACGCTGGTCTGGACGATCCGGTTCAGCTCGGTCTCGCCGTCGGTGCCCGCGTAGTCGTAGATGTCGAACCCCCCGCAGGCGACGATATCGGAGGGAGCGCCGAGCGTCCCGCGCGCGAGCCCCGCCCAGTCGGGCGAACGGTCGGCCAGGACGAAGCTGTACTGCCGGTCGCGGTAGTCGCTCAGGTTGTTCATCCACAGCTGCACCGTGAAGTCGAAGTTGACCTGCTGGACGTGCAGCGAGGCCGGCCCGTAGAGGTCCAGCGGCCGCGTCGACCAGAACGAGCCGACGCCCGCGAGCTCGCGGCCGTCGATCCAGCGCTCCAGGCAGTCGGCGTCCGGGTCCGATCGCGCCTCGGCCGCCGCGGAGGCGACCGCCGTTGTGGCCGGCACGGCGGCGACGACGAGGCCTGCCGCAGCCAGCGGGGCGACGACGCGGACGACCGGCGCCAGCCGCGCGCCCGCAGCACGCCGGTGCGCCGCCGCGGCGCCGATCAGGGCGATCACGACCACGGTCGCGGTCACCGGGATCGGCATCAGGTAGCGGCTGACCGAGCTGCCGGTGAAGACCTGCACCACCAGGAGCACCGCCGTCTGCGCCGGCAGGAACGCGCACACCGCGAAGCGCGCACGGGCCGCCTCGTCGAGGGCGGCTCCCCGCGCCAGTCGGGCGGCACCGGCCACGACGACGGCGAGGGCCGCCAGCAGCAGCAGACCCAGCAGCGCCACCTCGAGCTTGCCGATCAGCGGCGCCTTCAGCACCAGGAACTGCACGATCAGGTCGTCCAGTGCCGTCCCGGCGAGCGGCAGCCGGAGGTACCCGCCGGCGTCGGTCCCGATCAGGAAGCCGAGCGGGACCCGCAGCGCGGCTCCGAGCGCGGCGGCCCCGAGGACCGTGCCCGCGACGATCAGGACCGCTCGGGGAGCAGCGAGAGCGAGCACCAGCAGCACGACGAGGACCACCAGCAGGGGGCCGACGAACTGCACCAGGAGGAGCGGATCGGAGAGGGTCGTCGCGGCGACGGCCGCCCCGACCAGGAGCAGCGGACGCGCGGCCGGACGGCGCTCGCGCAGTGCGCCCAGAGCGACGGCGAGCCCGGCGAGGCCTGTGAGCACCGCGCCGTAGTAGTAGGTCGTGAGGAGGAAGGTGGTCGCCAGGGCCCCCTCGTTGTTGAGCGCGCGGCCCTCCGTCAAGCAGAGCACCAGCAGCACGGCGATGCCGGCGAGCGCGGCCGCGGGCCGCAGCCGGCGGTGCCGGTCCGCGACGAGCCGTCGCGCGAGCATCCGGAGCACGCCGTAGAGGAGGACGACGTTGAGCACGGCGTTGACCGCGAGCGCCGCCGCGGGATCGCCACCGGTCAGCAGCCACGCGACGCCGAAGACGGGGAGCTCGGGGAAGAGGAAGAGCTGGCTCGTCATCACCCACGCCGCCGGGCGGCCCTCGGCGAAGGACTGCAGGATCAGCGGCAGCGCCAGCGAGTCGCCGTCGCGGAAGAGCAGCGGCCGCCACGGCGTGCCGACCATGAATCCGAGCACGAGCAGGGTCCCGCTGACGACGACGGCGAGGGCGGCGAGCTCGAGGAGGGCCCTCCGGGTCCGAGGGGATCCCGTCGGACCCGCCGTCACCGGTGCTTCCCGCCGAACCGGATGGCCAGGACGAGCAGGAGGTTCTTCAGGAGGGTGTCGCTCGGGATCTTGGAGTTGCCGACCGTGCGGTCGAGGAAGACGATCGGGATCTCCTTCACTCCGCGGGCCCGGCGCAGCGCCCGGTACTTGAGCACGATCTGGAAGCCGTAGCCGGCTGCGCGGATCGTCTCGAGGTGGAGGGTGCGCAGGAGGTCCGCGCTGAAGAGGTTGAAGCCGCCGGTCCAGTCGGTGATCTTCGAACCGAGGAAGAGGCGCGTGTAGAGGTTGCCGCCACCGCTCAGCAGCTTGCGGTCGAGCGTCCAGTCGGGAGTGCCCCCGCCCGCGATGTAGCGGGAGGCGACCACGAAGTCGGCGCCCGCGCGCACCTCGCGGAGGAAGGCGTCGATGTAGTCCGGGTCGTGCGAGAGGTCGGCGTCCATCTGCAGCAGGTAGTCGTAGCGGCGCTCGGCCGCGAGGAGGTGCTGGAAGGCCCAGATGTACGCCGCGCCGAGCCCCTCCTTCTTCTCGCGCGAGAGCACGAGGACCTCGAAGGTGTCCGATCCGAGCTCGGCCGCGAGCTCGCGCGCGCGGTCCGCGGTTCCGTCGGGGGAGCTGTCGTCGATGACGGCGACGGTCACGTGGAAGTCGGGGTTGCGGGACGCCGCGAGCGCGACCCGCGGCAGCGCCGTCGCGATGTTCGCGACTTCGTTGTAGGTGGGGACGACGACGGCGAGGGAGCGCATGAGGCGGGGAGGATCCGTTCTTCCGGTGCACCGGCTGACCGGTGAGAGCCCTGCGAGTATAACGAGGCGGTGCTCGCGAGCCTCCGAGCGCGCCCCGCGGCCCGCCGCCCCGCCCGCGCACTCTCTCAGGAACATGGCACCGGCCGTTCGACCGCCCGGCAGGGGTCCGCGGTTACGATGGACGACAGTGCACGGCGGTTCACCCCTTGTTCGCCTGCCCCGATGGACGCCCGTCGGAGCCCGACGGTCGGGCATCGACGCCAGAGGGGGACGGGAAAGAGCACCGCAGATGAAGAGACTCCTCGAATCGCAGAAGGTCCGCTTCCTCATCGCGGGCTGCACCAACACGGCGATCGACTTCCTCATCCTCAACACGCTCGTGCTCCTGCTCGGTCTGCCGACCCTCGTCGCCAACGTCTTCTCCGTCCTGGTCGGCATCACGATCTCGTACGCGCTGAACCACTTCTTCGTCTTCCGCCACCCGGGCAGGGTCTCGGTCGCCACGTTCGCGAAGTTCTTCCTCGTCACCGGGTTCAGCTCGCTGGTCCTGCAGTCGGCGATCATCTACGGCTTCGAGGTCTTCTTCGACACCCGCTTCGGCAACTCGCTGCTCTTCCTCCCCAGCTCCGGCGAGAACGCCTTCCTCGCGATCAACATCGCCAAGGCCGTCGCCGTCCTCGTGGGACTGGTGTGGAACTTCTGCATGTACAAGTTCGTCGTCTTCCGCCGTCCGGCGCACGATGCGCTGCCCGCGATCGAGACGGTCTCCCCCGCCGCCGTGGCCGTCAGCACCGAGCCCGTCGACATCGTCCGCTGAGGGCCGCAGGCTCCCGGGCCCCGCTCGAGCCGCGTGCTAGCCTCGTCGAGTTCTTCCGACGGGGCACTCCTCCCGTCGACGCCGCACCACCCGGAGGCTCCCATCGCCCGCTCGACGTTGCCCATCGCGGTCGTCGTCGTCACCCACTTCTCGGGTGAGGTCCTCCGCGCGTGCCTCGAGTCCGTGCCGGAGGCGACGGAGCACGACGTGCGCATCGTGGTGGTCGACAACCTGACCACGGACGACTCCGTCCGCAGCGTCGTCGAGCGCCTGCCGCAGGTCGAGTTCCACGAGACCGGGCAGAACCTCGGCTACGGCCGGGCCGTCAACTACGCGGTCGACCGCCTCGGGCCCGAAGTGGAGTGGATCCTGGTGACCAACCCGGACACGGTCTTCCTCCCCGGCTCGATCGACGCCCTCTACGCCGCCGCGACGGCGGACGACCGGATCGGCTCGATCGGGCCCCGGATCCTCGACTCCGACGGCACGATCTACCCCTCCGCCCGCGCTCTGCCCTCGCTCGGCACGGGCGTCGGGCACGCCGTCTTCGCCCACGTCTGGCCCGGCAACCCGTGGTCGGCGACCTACCGGCGCTCGCGCGCGGTCGAGACCCTCCGCCACGGCCGGATGGAGGCGGGCTGGCTCTCCGGCGCCTGCGTGATGGTGCGCCGCACGGCCTTCGAGGAGATCGGCGGGTTCGACGACCGCTACTTCATGTACTTCGAGGACGTCCAGCTGGGCGACTCGCTCGGACAGCGCGGCTGGACCAACGTCTACCTCGCCGACGCGGTCGTCTCCCACCTCGGCGGGCACTCCACCCGCCTGGCCTCGGCGCGGATGCTCGCGGTTCACCACCGCAGCGCCTACCTCTACCTCGCGCAGAAGTACGGCGCCTGGTATCAGGCGCCGATCCGCGCGGCGGTCCGCGCCGGGCTGGGCGCCCGGGTCGCGCTGATGCGCCTGCGCTCGAAGAGCTGATCCGCTCCGATCGGGCGGGCCGCCCGGCCGGCGCCGGGCGGCCCGCCCACCGGATCGGCGGTCAGGACGCGGAGTCGAGCTCCGTGTAGAAGGCCCGCGCCTCGTCCCAGGTCGGCAGCAGGCCCTGCGCCTCGGCCTCGGCCAGCGTCGGTGCGTCGGTGTCCTTCGGCGAGAGGAGCAGCTCGCCGGCCTCCTCCGGGAAGCGCAGGCCGATCTGCTCGTCGAGCGGGTCGATCCCCTTCTCCCGCACCGGGTCGAAGGTGGCGTTCACGAGGTACGAGACCACGGCGCCCTCGGTCAGCGCCACGAAGGCGTGCGCGACGCCCTCGGCGATGTAGACGGAGCGGCGGTCGACGTCGTCGAGCAGGATCGACTCCCAGCGCCCGAAGGTCGGCGACCCGACGCGCACGTCGATCACGTAGTCGAGGACCGCGCCGGAGAAGCACGAGACGTACTTGGCCTGCGACGGCGGGATCTGCGCGAAGTGGATGCCGCGGACGGTGCCGCGCCGCGAGACGGAGGTGTTGCCCTGCCGGAGCGAGAGCGGGTGCCCGACCTTCTCGGCCAGGCGGTCGAAGCGGTAGAACTCGTAGAAGACCCCGCGATCGTCGGGGAACTGGCGCGGAGTCACTTCGTAGACGTCGGGGATGTCGAGCTCTCGGATCTGCACGGTCGCCAGTGTAACGACGGCGTGTCACGGGCCCGCGACGCCTCTCTGCGCCACCCGGCGGCGTGCCGGAGCGCCGACCGTCGGCCGACGGACCGCTCGGGCATGATGAGGAGGTGACCTTCCTCATCACGGGCGCCTCCGGCATGCTCGGCACCGACCTGCGCGCGGCCCTCGGCTCCCGCCCCAGCACCGCCCTCGGCCGCTCCGACCTCGACGTGACCGACCTCGACGCCGTGCGCGCCGCCGTCGCGGGACACGACGCCGTGGTGAACTGCGCCGCGTACACCCGCGTCGACGACGCCGAGACCGACGAGGAGGAGGCGCACCGCGTCAACGCCGTCGGAGCGCGCAACCTCGCCCTCGCCACCGCCGAGACGGGAGCCGCACTCGTGCAGGTCTCCACCGACTACGTCTTCGACGGCTCCGCGACGACCCCCTACTCCGAGGACCACCCCCGGAACCCGATCTCGGCCTACGGCCGCACGAAGGCCGAGGGCGAGCGCCTGGTGCTCGAGGCCAACCCGGAGCGCGGGTACGTCGTCCGCACGGCCTGGCTCTACGGCGAGCACGGCGGCAACTTCGCTAAGACGATGGTGCGGCTGGCGGGCGCGCACGAGACGCTGACCGTGGTCGACGACCAGCACGGCCAGCCCACCTGGACCGCCGACCTCGCCGCGCGCCTGATCGAGCTGGTCGACGCGGAGGCCCCGGCCGGCGTCTACCACGGCACCAGCTCCGGCGAGACGACCTGGCTCGGCTTCGCCCGTGCCGTCTTCGCCAAGGCGGGCCTGGATCCCGAGCGCCTGCGCCCGACCGACAGCGGCTCGTTCGTCCGCCCCGCTCCGCGTCCGGCCTACTCGGTCCTCGGACACGACGGCTGGAGCCGGGCGGGCCTGCCGCCGCTGCGCTCCTGGCAGGACGCGCTCGCCGCCGCACCCCTCGAGGCGGTGACCCCGTGACCACCACTCTCCGCGTCGTCGTCGACCAGATGCTCGCCCGCGTGCCCGGCGGCATCGGCCGCTACACCGAGGAGCTCACCCGCGAGCTGATCGCGACGGCTCCCCGCGACTGCGAGGTGGAGGCCGTCGTCTCCGCCCACCCGCCCGAGAAGGAGGAGGAGCTGCGCCTGCGCCTGCCCGGCCTCGCGCGCATCCACCGGCTGCCGCTCGGGCGCCGCGAGCTCTCGCGCGCCTGGCAGTACGGGATCGCCATCCCGGCCGGCGGCGGCATGATCCACGCCCCGAGCCTCTTCGCCCCGCTGCGCAGCCACGACGGGAGCGAGGGCGAGCAGATCGCCGTCACGATCCACGACACGGTGCCGTGGACGCATCCCGAGACCCTCACCCCGCACGGCGCGAAGTGGCACCGGGCGATGGCCAAGCGCGCCCGCAAGCACGCGGACGCCGTGGTCGTCCCCACCCACGCGGTCGCCCACCAGCTCTCCCAGCTGATGGACTTCGGCGATCGACTGCGCGTGATCGGCGGAGCCGTCGGCTCCGGCCTGGTCGTCCCGGAGGACGCCGACGAGCGCGCCACGGCGCTGGGCCTCCCCCCGGAGTACGTGCTGAGCGTCGGCACGCTGGAGCCGCGCAAGGGCCTGGTCTCGCTGATCGCGGCCTTCGGAGGAGCGTCCGCGCCGGCGATCCCGCTGCTCCTGGTCGGCCCGACCGGTTGGGGCGACCTGGACGTGGCCTCCGTCGCCGACGAGCAGGGCCTCGACGAGACGCGCGTGCGCGCCCTGGGAGTCCTCAGCGACGCCGACCTCGCCGTCGTCCTCTCCCGGGCCACCCTCTTCGTCTACCCGAGCATCGCCGAGGGCTTCGGCCTGCCCGTGCTCGAGGCGATGCACTTCGGAGTGCCGGTGGTGCACTCCGACGACCCCGCGCTGATGGAGGTCGCCGCGGACGCCGGCGTCGCCGTCGAGCGCGGCGACGCGAAGGACTACCCGGACCGCCTCGCCCTCGCCATGAGCAGCGTGCTCGCCGACACCGGTCTGCGCGAGCGGATGTCGGTGGCCGGCCGCGACCGCTCCCGCGCCTTCAGCTGGCGCGACTCCGCGGAGCGCGTCTGGGCGCTGCACGCCGACCTCTGAGGCGTGCGGCACCCGGCCGTCTACGGCGCGGAGTCGCCCGACAGTCCGGCACTCACCAGCGAGTGCACGACGTCGTAGTCCGGGTCCTCCGGGTCGACGGCCGGCGGGACCAGCTCGATCGGATCCACTGGCTGCGACTTCGTCTTGAGCCCCAGCTGCACGAAGTAGCCGAGCATCCCCTGCGGGACGTCCGTCTTGATGACCTGGGACCCGGCGGACGCGACGTCCTGGAACTTGGCGAGGACGTTGCCCGGCTCGAACTGGGCGAGCAGCGCCTCCTGCACCTGCCGCTGGCGCGCCATCCGGTCGTAGTCGCTCGTGGTGTAGCGCGAGCGGGCGTAGGCGAGCGCCTGCTCGCCGTTGAAGTGCCAGTGCCCGGGATCGATCCACTGGTTGACGCCCTGCATCACGCCGTCGGAGTCGGGCAGCCCGCCCAGGGGCAGCGGCTCGTCGGCCACGTAGTCGATGTCGATGCCGCCGAGCGCGTCGATCAGCTGGGCGAAGCCCTCCATGTCGATCAGCGCGTAGTACTGGATCCTCAGATCGAGGATGCCCTCGACCGCGTCGCGCATCGCCTCGATGCCGGGCTCGCTGCCGTGGTCGACGGCGTCGGGGTAGAGCTCCGGGTGCTTCAGCTCGACCTCGGTGTAGACCGAGTTGAGCTTGCAGACGTCGACGGCGCAGTTGTCGGTGTCGTAGCCGTCGGGATAGAGCTCGTGCATCGGGCTGGTCTCGGGGAACGGGAAGTCGACGAACTCGCGCGAGACGCCGATGATCGAGGCCTTGCCGCTCGACGCGTCGATGCTGACCACCGAGATGCTGTCGGGGCGCAGACCGTCGCGGTCCTCCCCCGCGTCGCCGCCGAGGAGCATCACGTTGTAGCGGCCGTCGATCGGCTGCTCGATCGCTCCGCCGCCGAAGATCGACGACAGCGTCCCCCGGGTCACGCCGAGCAGGTAGGTGCCGTAGGCGGTGGTGCCGACCGAGACCGCCATCAGCGCGATCGTCGCGAACGCGAGCACGCCGCGCATCCGCGGGCGCACCCGGACGACGCGGATCAGGCGGAGGGTGTCGAGCGTCAGCACGGCCCAGACCACCCCGTAGACGACGAGCGCGGCCTGGAGCGCGAGCATCGAGAGGTCGAAGGTCGCGAGCGTGTAGAGGCCGGTCGGGAAGACGAAGTAGAGGAGCACCGCGACCAGGAGGGCGACCCAGAGCCCGAGGGTGAAGCCGAGCCCCAGGCGCCCGAGCCGGCGGTTGCCCGCGAGGACCTGAGCGGACCCGGGCACCAGCAGGTTGACGATCAGCAGCCACCACGCCCGCCGCGTCATGAAGGCGCGGGAGGCGACGTCCGGGTGCCGCAGCGGCAGGGCGACGGCCGTCACAGGCCCGCCACCAGGGCGTCGTTCTTCGCGGCGACCTGCACCTCGAGGTCGGCGGCGAAGGCGTCGAGCGCTGCGGAGAGGGCGTCGTCCGCGGTCGCGAGGATCTTCACCGCGAGCAGTCCGGCGTTCCGCGCTCCGCCGATGGAGACGGTGGCGACGGGGACGCCCGCGGGCATCTGCACGATCGAGAGGAGGGAGTCGAGCCCGTCGAGTCGGGCGAGCGGGACCGGCACTCCGACGACGGGGAGCGAGGTCACGGCGGCGAGCATGCCGGGGAGGTGGGCGGCTCCGCCCGCTCCGGCGATGACGACCTTCAGGCCGCGGCCGCGGGCCTCGCGGCCGTACGCGATCATCGCCTCCGGGGTGCGGTGCGCGGAGACGACGCGGACCTCGTGCGCCACGCCGAACTCGGCGAGGACGGCGGACGCCGCCTGCATGACGGACCAGTCCGAGTCCGACCCCATCACGACGCCGACGAGCGGCGCGGGCCCGTTCACGAGCGCGTCCGCGCTCACGAGAGGGCTCCGGCAGGGGTCGGGGAGGTCGGCAGGCTCGTCACGGCGACCATCGTACGGGTCAGTCCGTGAGAACGGCCGCCGCCGCGCGAGCCTCGTAGACCACGAGGTCGAGGTCGTCGCCGGTGGCGTTCACGTGCCCGACCTTGCGGCCCGGTCGCGGCTCCTTGCCGTAGTTGTGCACCTTCACGCCCGGGTGATCGGCGAGCACCCGCGGGTAGCGGTCGGTCAGCGACTCCCCCACCGGGCCGCCGAGCACGTTGACCATCACGGTCCACGGGTCGCGGCAGCCCGTCGCGCCGAGCGGCAGGTCGAGGACCGCGCGCAGGTGCTGCTCGAACTGCGACGTGGTCGATCCGTCCATCGTCCAGTGGCCGCTGTTGTGCGGGCGCATGGCCAGCTCGTTGACCAGGATCCGGTCGTCCGTCGTCTCGAACAGCTCGACGGCCAGGACGCCGGTGACCCCGAGGCTGTCGGCGATCGTCTGCGCGATCTCGGCCGCGGCGGCTGCGAGCCGGCCGGCGGACGCGGGGGCCGGAGCGATCACCTCGGCGCAGACGCCGTCGCGCTGCACGGACTCCACCACCGGCCAAAGGATGCTCTCGCCGGAGGGACGCCGGGCGACGAGCTGCGCGAGCTCGCGGCGGAAGCCCACCAGCTCCTCGACCAGGAGCGAGCCGCCCCGGCCGTGCTCGGCGAGGGCGGTGAACCAGTCGTCCGCCTCGTGGGCGCCGCGCACCACGCGAACGCCCTTGCCGTCGTAGCCGCCGCGCGCGGTCTTCACCACGGCGCTGCCGCCGTGCTCGGCCAGGAACTCCCCCAGCTCCTCGGCGGAGGAGACCTCGGCCCACTCGGGCACGGGCACGCCGAGCTCGGTCAGGCGGCGCCGCATCATCAGCTTGTCCTGGGCGAACAGCAGGGCGTCGGGCCCGGGGTGCACGGCGACGCCGCGGGCGACGAGCTCGCGGAGGATCGGCTGGGGAACGTGCTCGTGGTCGAACGTGACCACGTCCACGGTCTCGGCGAAGGCGAGCACGGTCGCCTCGTCGCGGTGGTCGCCGACCCGTGTCGCGGCCAGGCCCGCCGGGGCGCCCTCGCTCTCGGCGAGCACGGCGATCTCGATGCCGAGCTCCACCGCCGCGGGGATCATCATCCGGGCGAGCTGGCCGCCCCCGATCACGCCGACGCGCATGGCGCTCCTCCGTCTCCGCCCGCTGGCGCGGGGCGGCTCCATGCTACCGAGGCCCCGACGCGCTCACGCGGGCGGCGGCCACTCCGGCTCGAGAGCGGGAGCCGCGCCGATCGCCTCCCGCAGCAGGTCGGCCGTGAGCTCCGGATCCGGCAGGTCCCGCAGCACGAACACCTCGGCTCCCGCCTGCAGGATCCGGACGTCGCCGCACCGGGCGAGGCGCTGGCCGAGGGAGCGGTCGACCGCGACCTCCATCCTCCGATCGAAGACCACCTCGGCCCGCCGGATCGACGCCACGCCCCGGCGCGCGCTGAGGCCGGAGGCGGTGACGCGGTAGCGCACGCTCGCCCAGCCCGCGATCCCGGGAGCGCAGAGGAGCAGCACCAGAAGTGCGGTGCCGAGCCCGATGATCCAGCGCTGCAGGGCGAGCTCGAACTGCGCGGCGAAGTAGAAGCCCGTCCAGGTGAGCAGGAGGAGGCCGACGACCGGTGCGACCGCCCGGCGGGCGCGCGGGGTCAGCCGCGCCAGCTCGCGGTCGGCGGGGTCGGTCCTGGCCATCAGGAGCGCAGATGCGTGACGTCGCCGGCCGGGAACGAGCGCAGCGCGCCGCCCTGCTCGAGCAGGAGCGAGCCGTCCGGGGCGAGTGCGGCGGCGGTCCCCTCCTCCTGCGTGCCGTCGGGCAGCTCGAGCCGGACGCGCGTGCCGAGGGTGCCGCAGGAGGCGCGGACGGCGGCGGCCGCTCCGGAGGCCTCGGCGTCGCCCTGGGCGAGCAGCGGAGCCAGCAGCCCCTGGAATCCGGTCAGGAACGCGGCGAGCACCTCGTCGGCGCTCGTCGTCCGTGCTCCGGCGAGGGCGAGCGAGGTGGCGGTCGGGACCGGCAGCTCCGCCTCCGTCAGCAGCAGGTTCACGCCGGTGCCGACGACGACCCGCCCGTCCGGCAGGCGCTCGGCGAGGATCCCCGCGACCTTCCGGCCGTCGATCAGGACGTCGTTGGGCCACTTGACGGCGACGTCCCCGTCGACGAGGGGTGCGAGGGCCCGGGCGAGAGCGGCGCCGGCCACGAGCGGCAGCCAGCCGGAGGCCTCGGCGCCGAGGGCGGAGGCGTCGACCAGAGTCGAGGCCGCGAGCGTGCGGCCCGCGGGCGCCTGCCAGACGCGCCCCAGCCGGCCGCGCCCGGCGCGCTGGTCGCCGGTGGCGACGACGGAGAGGTGCGGCCACGCGGCGGGGTCGGCGGCCGCCCGCTCGCGGAGCTCGTCGTTCGTCGACCCCGCCGACTCGAGCGCGAGGACGCGGGGGGAGACGGCGGAGGAGAGCGGGAGGAGCATGCCGCCACGGTAGCGGCGGCTCCCGCGAGGCCGCTCCGAGCGCCGCTCGCGACGTCCCGCCCTTGTACGGATCCTCCCGTCGGGAGCGGCCCTCCCTGTGCGAGTGCGACAAGAGGAGGCGTCCGCCCCGCCGGTAGGGTGAGCGGGTGACCGCGAACACCGAACGTCCCGCGCCCGATCTGTACACGACCGCGGGGAAGATCGCGGACCTCAGGAACCGCTACCACGAGGCCGTCACGGCCAGTGGCGAGGCGGCGATCGAGAAGCAGCACGCCAAGGGCAAGATGACCGCACGGGAGCGGATCGACACCCTCCTCGACCCGGGCTCGTTCGTCGAGCTGGACGAGTTCGTGCGCCACCGCACCCACGCCTTCGGCATGGAGAAGAAGCGCCCCTACGGCGACGCCGTCGTCACCGGGACCGGCACCATCCACGGCCGCCAGGTCGCCGTGTACTCGCAGGACTTCACGATCTTCGGCGGCTCGCTCGGCGAGGTGGCCGGCGAGAAGATCATCAAGGTGATGGACCTCGCCCTGAAGACCGGCGTCCCGATCATCGGCATCCTCGACTCCGGCGGAGCACGGATCCAGGAGGGCGTGGTCGCCCTCGGCAAGTACGGCGAGATCTTCCGCCGCAACACCGCGGCGAGCGGCGTGATCCCCCAGATCTCGATCATCTGCGGCCCTGCCGCGGGAGGGGCGGTCTACTCCCCCGCCCTGACCGACTTCGTGATCATGGTCGACAAGACCAGCCAGATGTTCGTCACCGGGCCCGACGTGATCAAGACCGTCACCGGCGAGGACGTCGGCATGGAGGAGCTCGGCGGCGCGCTGACCCACAACAAGATCTCGGGCGTCTCGCACTACCTCGCGAGCGACGAGAACGACGCGCTCGACTACGCGCGGACGCTCCTGTCCTTCCTCCCGGACAACAACCTGTCGCCTGTCCCCGTCTTCGAGACCGAGGTCGACCTCGAGACGACCGACGCGGACCGCTTCCTCGACACGGTCATCCCGGACAGCCCGAACCAGCCGTACGACATGCGCGCCGTCATCGAGCACATCGTCGACGAGGGCGACTTCCTCGAGGTGCAGCCGCTGTTCGCGCCGAACATCGTGATCGGCTTCGGCCGCGTCGAGGGCCGCTCCGTCGGCATCATCGCGAACCAGCCGAGCGCCATGGCGGGCACGCTGAACATCGAGGCGGGCGAGAAGGCGTCCCGCTTCGTCCGCTTCTGCGACGCGTTCTCGCTGCCGATCCTGACCCTGGTCGACGTCCCGGGCTATCTGCCCGGCACCGACCAGGAGTGGACCGGCGTCATCCGCCGCGGCGCGAAGCTGCTCTACGCCTACGCCGAGGCGACCGTGCCGCTGGTCACGGTCATCCTGCGCAAGGCCTACGGCGGCGCGTACATCGTGATGGGGTCCAAGCAGCTGGGAGCCGACATCAACCTCGCGTGGCCGACCGCCGAGATCGCCGTCATGGGAGGCCAGGGCGCGGTGAACATCCTCTACCGCAACGAGATCCGCAAGGCGGAGGAGGCCGGCGAGGACGTCGCAGCCGTCCGGACGCGCCTGGCGAACGAGTACACCTACAACGTCGCGAGCCCGTTCCTCGCGGCCGAGCGCGGCGAGCTCGACGGCGTGATCGAGCCCTCGGCGACGCGTGTCTCCGTCATCAAGGCGCTGCGGGCGCTGCGCACCAAGCGCGCCAACCTGCCCGCGAAGAAGCACGGCAACATCCCGCTCTGACCCGGCCTGCTCGGACGCCGCGGCAGGAGACGGGAGACCGTCCGTGCCGCGGCGTTCCGCTGCGCCCACCTCCTCACGGGGCGGAGGGGGCGGAACGATCAGTCGGAGGAGCCGGGGCCGGTCCGTCGGGCAGCGGACTCCGCGGGAGCATCGGGCCGCACGACGGGAGCGTCCGGCTCCGCGGCCGGAGCGTCCGGCTTCCCTGTCGCGGAATCGGGCTCCGCTTCCCGGGCATCCGCCCTCGCAGCCGGAGCACCCGCCTTGACCGCAGGAGCACCCGCCTTCACCCCAGGACCGTCCGGCTCGGCTGTCGGAGCACCCGCCTTCGCCGCAGGAGCGCCTGCCCTGGCGGCCGGAGCATCCGGCTTCGCCGCGGACGCCTCGGACGGCTTCTCCTCCGGCTTCGCCCCGACCACCCGCGCGAACGCCAGCGCCTGCGCGGCGGAGAGGTCGGGCAGATAGGCGCGACCCAGCGCGGCTCCGATCCGGGGCAGCTGCAGCGCGTCGGCGTAGGTCATCCAGAGGCCCGCGTAGCGCGGGTGGAACTTGGCCTTGAAGCGGAACAGCGACGTGAAGCCGTAGGCCGGCTCGAGCGTCCGCGAGAGGAACTCGAGCAGGCGCGAGAGGACCGTCGGCTCCGGAGGCTCCTCCCCCTCCTCGACCGGTGCGGTGGCGAGCGGTGCGCCCGAGAGCGAGAGGAACTCGGCGCCCTCCTCCTTGACGCGCAGCGCCGCGGAGGCGATGAGGAACTCCATGATGCCGGGCATCGAGTCGTCGGAGCGGCGCATGAAGTCGAGGGTCCAGCCGACAACGCGCCCCTCCCGATGCACGGGCAGCCAGCTCGTCACCCCCTGCAGCACGCCGTCCGGTCCGACCGCGAGCAGGAGGGCGACGTCGGGATCGCGGACCTCGTCGATCCCACCGAGGGTGAAGCCCATCTCGGGCAGCGCCTTCTCGGCGACCCAGCGCTCCGACAGGTCGACGATCTGGTTGGCCATGCCGAGGGAGAGCTCGGGCCAGCTGGTCCACTGCGCCTCGATGCCCAGCTTGATGCCGCGCGTGAGCGGGTAGCGCACCTTCTGCCACCGCTTGCCGGTGAGCTCGAAGGAGGAGAGCTCGATGATCGTCTCCTCGCCGACCGAGAGGCGCGACCAGCCGAGCCGGTCGAAGACGGGGAGCAGCTCGTCGTGGATGCTGTAGAAGACGGGCGTCCAGCTGCGCTCGTCGCAGAAACGCACGAACTCGGCCACGACGTCCTCCCGCCGCTCCGGAGCGCAGGCCGGGTCGGAGAGGGTGATCGCCACGCCGCCGATCACCCGGTAGGCGACTCCGCCGGTCCCGTCGGCCGAGATCCAGTGCGCGTTGCCCTCCCAGGTCCCCTGGTGGCCGAGGCTGCCGGCGCCGTGCAGGGACAGGAGCGCGCGGTACCGCGCCTCGTCGCCGCGGTTCCGCTGCACGTCGGTGGCCCGGAGCAGAGCGACCACCGCCACGACGACCACGAGCCAGAACACCGGGCCGACCCACTCGAAGACGATCCGCGCAACGGGCTCCCGCGGCACGGCGAGCAGTCCGGCGCCGCCGAGGAAGCTCACCGGGACGAAGCGCAGCAGCCCGTCCAGGAGGAGCCTCCCGAGGCCCAGGAGCGGCTCGAAGCTCGTGCGCACGCCGGCCGAGAGCGCCAGGTAGCCGCCGAGGGACACGACGAAGGCGATGGCGACGACCCGCGTCCAGAGCCTCGCGGCGGCACGGGGCGCGCGGATGCGGAAGTGCCTCCTCCCGAACACGAGCATCGCCACGACGGCCAGCGGCACCAGCACCGTCGTCGCCACCCAGAGCAGGTACTCGGCGTAGTACAGGAACTCGGGGTGACGGGCGGCGCGCTGGAGGGAGAAGACCTCCAGGATCGCGATCGCGATGTTCACCCCGACCGCCAGCAGCAGGCCCAAGCGGCGCCCGGAGCGCAGGCCGTAGGCGGCGACGAGCAGGAGGACGAGCGGGACGAACGTCAGCAGGATCGGCCCGGGGGCGACCAGGCTCAGCTTCACGTGGTGCGCGCAGTGCCGGAGTGCGCGGCTGCACGGGTCCTCGAGGTCCGTCGTCCCCGTGAAGGCGCTCTGCAGCAGTCGGCCGAGGAACGAGAACGGACCGTAGCCCGAGTCGGAGAGGACGGCGACGAGCGGACCGATCGCGGTGACGACGACGACCGCCGCCAGCAGCCCCCGGGACTCGCGGTGCGAGCTCGGCGCCGGACGCTGCGGACGCAGCCCCGACGCTCCCCGCGCGAGCACCGCGCCGAGCACGAGCCCCGCGCCGCCCGCGAGGAGCCGGTACGCGTCGGCGGAGTCGCCCGCGTAGAGCACGAACATCAGCACGACGGCGAAGACGGTCACCCGGAGCCTGCGACGCCACAGAGCGCCCATGAAGGCGGTCGAGGCGATGAGGGCGCCGACCGCGCCGATCAGCGGGTCGAAGGTGTGGTCGCCGACGGTGTCGCCCGCCCACCACTCCCCGACGAGAGCGCCGATCGACTGCACGGAGGACCCGACGACGATCCCGACGGCGCCGGTCACGAGGAAGGCGAGGAGGGTGCGGGCCGAGCCGAGGCGGCGCTCCGCGGCGAGAAGCATCGGGAGCACCAGCACGACGTCCAGGAGCAGCTGCAGCGGGTCCGCCGCGATCAGGAGGGCGGTCACCGCTGTCCACGGACGGCCGTCGAGGGTCGTCATCGGGCCCGCCGCCCACCAGGCCGTCGTCTCGGCTCCCGCGGGGGCGACGAGCGTCCCCGTGATCGCGCTCGCGGCCAGGAGGACCAGGACGACCGAGACGGCCGCAGGCGACCTCCGGACCAGCAGACGCAGGGGGCGCAGCGCCGCGGCACCGCTCCTCGGGAACCACGTCGGCATGCGGGGACGCTCCTGTTCGCAACGGACGGACGACGCTCCGGCGGCATCCGGCGTCAGCATAGCCATGCCCCGCCGACCGGCGCCGTGAACGGCATGCGATAGCGTCACGGGATGACCGCCTCCGACTCCGCACCCGCCGTCGTCATCTCCACCCCCGGCCTCGACGCCGCCGAGATCGCCGCCGTCACGGCCGTCGTCACCGCACTGACCTCTCGCACCGAGGCCGAGCCGGAGACCCCGCAGGAGCTCAGCGGGGGCTGGAACGACCGCGCCGCAGCGGTCCGCAGGCCGCTCCGGCCGGCACCCGGAGCGTGGCGCTCCTTCTCCGGCTGAGCGGACTCGCAGACGCAGCCCGTCGGGGAACGAGCGATCCGCGACGCGGAACGTGAAATTTGTCCCCCGATTAGTCCCCTAAAGTGCTGACTATGCGCCTCCTGGCGGAGCGAGCACACTAGTGGACGTACGGTGCTCCTCCTTCGGAAGGGGCACCGCCAATCACTCGCCGACCAGGGTAAGCAGGCGGGTGTGTTGGGGGCGAGTGAGGGTAATATTCGGGTTGTTACCCTCACTCGGGGTTTGACGGCGGGCCGGGCCCCCTCTTCGGAGGAGTGGACGGCCCGCCGCACTCCGTTAACGGGCTTTCGTCCTGACGCGCTCTGCGCTCAACGGGCTCCGCTCATGACGGCTCTGCTCACGCTCGTGCCGCGCCGACGATCGGTCCGCGCCGAGAGACCGGGTGCGCCAGGACCTGAGCCGTGCTGAGAGCCGGAGCGTACCGACCGCGGCACCGATCCGACATCCGCACGCCCTCCGGGGCGGGTCGCCGCCGGTCGCTGCGCAGGCGGACGGCCGCGCCGTCCCGCGCGCGCTCCGCCGCTCAGACGTCCCGTCCGCCGACGCCGTCGCGCCGGATCTCGACCCAGGCGTCGACCTCGTCCCCCGCGTCGTCGGAGCCGAGGGCGCCCGCGCTGCCGTCGCCGGCCGTCCGCAGGCCCACCACTGTGACCGCCGAGGCCGAGTCGGCCGACGCGGTGCGCACCACCACGCGGTCGACCTCCTCGCGGATCCCGCTCAGAGCCTGGGCGAGCTCCCCCAGCACCCGTCGGCTCTCGCCCTCGGAGGTGCGGTCGAGGCCGCCGTCGTCGAGCACCGACACGGTCACCCCCCGCCGCCGCGCGTCGAGCACGAGACGCCGCACCTCGTCGTCCAGCAGCCGCCGGCCGCGGATCTCGTCGCGCACGGCCGCCTCGAGCAGCCGGCACTCGCGCCGCTCCTCGTCGGTGAGGCCCGGTCCCGGCTCGGCGATGCGCAGCAGCATGTCGGCGGCGAGGGCGCGGGTCTGCTCCAGCCGGACCTCGCGCTCCGTGAGGTGCGCCTCCTCCGCGGCCCGCCACGACGCGGCCGCGCGCTCGGCCGCCTCGAGCACGCGCGCCTCGGAGCCCGCGCGCCCGAGCTCGACGATGAGCAGCTGCGCGATCGCGACCCAGGCGATCCCCCCGACGACGCCGAGAGTGGCCAGCGCGGCCGGGCCGGCCCAGAACACGGTGTGCACGATCAGGAAGCCGACGCCGACCCAGGCGCAGGCCGCGCGCCGGCGGGCGCACACGATCGTCATGAGGGTGCCGACCGCGGCGATGTACCAGGTGGAGTAGCCGTTGGAGGCACCCGGATCGAGCGAGGGCGCGACCAGCAGCGGCAGAGCGACGGCGACCGCGGTCATCCCGACCGCGACGGGCAGGGCGAGCCGGGTCGTCGCTCCCGGCCAGAGGGCGACGACGGTCGCCGCGACGTACAGCGCGACCGCGACGAGGTCGGCCGGCGTGGCCGGGGAGATGCGGAAGGAGAAGAAGGCGAGCACCACGTGGTACAGCGAGAAGCCGGCGCCGAGCGCCTGGAGCAGGGGGCGCGGGTAGGCGATCACGGCCCTCCTCCCGCGTCCGCCCGCCAGGAGAGGACGACACGGGTGCCCTCGCCCGGAGTCGAGTCGACCCGCGCCGATCCCCGCGCGTTGTGCACCCGCTCGAGGATGGAGAGCCGGATGCCCAGCCGCTCGCGCGGGACGTCGGCGAGCCGGAAGCCGCGGCCGTCGTCCTCCACCACGACCTCCACCGCGCCGTCGCCCAGCAGCCCGTGCACGGCGCGGTGGACGCTGCCGCTCGGACCCGCGTGCTGAACGCTGTTGGCGAGCGCCTGCCAGACCGCGCCGAGCAGCGCCTCGGCCACCGGGCGCGGCAGCGTCGTCGCGCGCGGATCCACTCCGTCGGCCGTCGCGACTGCGATCTCGGTCCCGAAGGTGGACGCCGCGTGGGCGAGCTGGCGCTGCAGGAGCTCGAGCGGGACCAGCCCCTCGGGCGGCTCCGGCTCGTGGTCGGGCAGCAGCACGGCGAGGGTGCGCTGCGCCATCGAGGAGACCAGCGCACGCTCGGCCGGCGACTCGGCGGAGGCGGCGGAGAGCAGCGTCGCAAGCACGTTGTCGTGCACCAGGGCGTCGACCTCGACCCGCTCCACCTCGCCGGCGTGCTGGCGCATCGCCGCCTCGTACTGCTCCATGGCCGTCGTCTGCGCGCGATCGATCTGGTCGGCCGACTGCCGGAGCACGGTGATCAGCACCAGCATCACGAAGCCGACGATGCCCACGTAGGCGGCGTCGAGGATCGCGCGGGTCGGCTCCGCCCCGCCGCCGGAGGGGAGGACGCGCAGCAGCCCGAACAGCACGGTCGTCACCGACACGTACGCGATCGCGATCCGGAGGGGAGCCGCGATCGTGCAGAAGGCGGTGCCGATGGTCAGCAGGTACCAGATCCACGGGGTCTCGCGGTCCGCGCCCCCGGTGGCGACGGCGGCCGGCCAGGTCAGGAGGGCCACGAGGACACCGACCGCGACCAGGACCGCCGTGATCCGCGTGCCCCGCCGCAGCACGGCGGTGACCACGGCGGCGGTGAGCGATCCGAAGACCAGCACCAGCACCGGCCAGGCCACCTCGGGGCGCAGCAGGGGCAGCTGGGCGAGGATCGGCGGGACGGTCTGCACACCGAAGCCGAAGCCGAAGAACGACACGACCGTGCTGATGATCCGGTCGATCCGCTCGCGCCCGGCGTTGCGGCGGGCGATCGGCGCCTCAGCGCCCGCCATCGCCGTCGTCCGGGTCGATGCCCGGCAGGATGCCGTCCTCCACCGCGCGCCGCAGCAGATCGACCTTCGTCGGGGCGGGACGGCCGATCTCGACGTACTTGTCACGGATCCGGTCGAGGTACTCCTTCGCCGTCGACACCGAGATCTGCAGCCGCTCGGCCACCAGCTTCAACGGCAGCCCCGAGGCGTAGAGGTGCAGGACGTCGCGCTCGCGACGACCGAGCACGGCCCGCGCGAAGTCGTCGTCGGCGTCGATGGCCGAGGCCCACTCCAGATTGTTGAGGACCTCGCCGCGGGCGACGGTGCGGATGGCGGCGACGACCGTCGACATGGGCGAGGACTTCGGGATGACGCCGGCCGCTCCCGCGGCGAGCGCCTCCCGCACGGCCACGACGCGGTCGGCGATGCTGTGGACGAGGACGGCGGAGCCGCGCACCTGCCCCCACTTGACGTTGCTGGTGATGCTCGAGCCGTCGTTCAGGGACAGGTCGAGGACGAGCACCTCGATCTCGGCGCCGCCGATCGTGCTCTCGAGGGCCTGGACGGTCTCGGCGGCGGCGACCACCTGCATCCCCGCGCTCTCGACGGCGGCGGCCACGCCCAGGCGCACCGACTCGTGGTCGTCCACGATCGCCACGCGCACGCGCGGGGCCTCGGCTGCGTCGACGTGGGGCTCCATCCCGCCCATGGTACGCAGACGCGGGCCCGCGGTCAGTCCTCTCGGCGGACCAGTCGCGCAACGGCCTCCACGTGGGAGGTGTGCGGGAAGAGGTCGAAGCCCTCGAGGCACTCCAGCTCGTAGCCCGCCCCGGTCAGGGCGCCCACGTCGCGGGCGAGCGCGACCGGGTCGCAGGCGACGTAGACGAGCTGCGCCGGCCGCAGCTCCGCCAGAGCGTCGGTGACCGCTCGGCCGGCGCCCGAGCGCGGCGGGTCGAGGACCACGGTCGCCGCGCGCCACCGCGCCCGCTCGCGCGCATCGGCCTGGGCGACGACGTCGCGGAGGTAGCGGTCGACGCGGGCGGTCACCGCGCGGGCGCCGACCTGGTCGGCCAGGTTCTCGAGCGCGTGCTCGGTGGCGCGGGAGTCACTCTCGACGCTGGTCACGCGCACTCCGGCGCCGAGGCGGTCGGCCAGCGCCGCGGCGAGCAGGCCGACCCCTCCGTAGAGGTCGTGGTTGGCGGCCGACGGGTCCGCCGCATCCGCGTCGACGGCGGCCTGCACGGCCTCGAAGAGCGCGGCGGCGGCTCCGCGGTGCACCTGCCAGAAGCCGGTGCGGTCGACCCGGAAGGTGCGGTCGGCGACGAACTCGCTCACCACCGTGCGGTCGCGGCGGGCGCGCTTGTCGGAGGGGTCGTGCACGAGCACCGCGGCCCCCTCGGACCCGGCCGCGTCGACGAGGTCGACCACCGAGCCGGGAGCGAGGCGCTCGCCGAGCGGTGCGGCCAAGGAGGAGTCGGCGGTCGCGAGGGGCAGCGACTCCACGGTGACGACGTGGTGGCTGCGTGCCGCGTAGGGGCCGACCCGTCCGTCGTCGTCGACGTGGAGGCGGTTCCGCGTGCGCCAGCCGAGGCCGCCGGACGCGTCGTCCCCGCCGATCGGCGAGACCTCCACCTCGACCTCGCGACGGGCGAAGCGGGAGAAGGAGTCGACGAGCACGAGGCGCTTCAGCTCGCGCTGGTAGGCCAGGTCGGCGTGGCCGAGCTCGGCGCCGCCGACGCGCTCCCCCGGGCGGCGGTCGAGGGCGGCCTCGGGCCAGACGTGCTCCACCCGGTGCTCGGACGCCTCGAGCACCTCGAGCGCCTCGGCACGCCAGAAGCTGTCGTGCCGGACCTCGCTGATCCGCGCCCGCACGCGCTCGCCGGGGAGGACGTCCGGGACGAAGACGACGCGGCCCTCGTGCCGGGCGACGAACACGCCGCCGTGGGCGACGTTGCTAATGTCGAGCTCGATCTCGGTCCCGAGTGCGTCGTCGGCCCCGTCGGGGCGGGCGGATGCTCGGGACGGGGTCTGTGCCATCCGTCGAGCATCCCACAGCGTGGGCCCGGCCGCAGGGAGCCCTCGTGCGCCTCTACCTCGCCTCCACCTCCCCCGCGCGCCTCGCGCTGCTGCGGGCCTCCGGGATCGAGCCCGTCGTCGTCCCCTCCGAGGTGGACGAGCCCGCGGCCGTCGCCCGGGCCGAGCAGGAGCGGGGCGCGGCGCTGGACGCGGACGCCACCGTCTCGCTGCTCGCCCGCGCCAAGGCGCACGCCGTCCTGCGCCCGGACATCGACGGTCTGGTGCTCGGCGGCGACTCCGCGTTCGTCCTCGACGGCGTCGTCCACGGCAAGCCGCACGAGCCGGAGCGGGCCCGGGAGCGCTGGCGCGCCCAGCGCGGTGGCACCGGCCGCCTCCACTCCGGCCACTGGCTCGTCGACCACCGTGGCGGGAGGATCGTCGCCGAGGCCGGAGCGGTCACCTCCGCCGCCGTCACGTTCGCCGACGACATCGACGACGCCGAGATCGACGCCTACGTCGCCACCGGCGAGCCCCTCGAGGTGGCCGGCGCCTTCACCATCGACGGCCGCGGCGCCGGCTTCATCACCGCGATCGAGGGCGACCCCTCGACGGTGATCGGGATGTCGGTGCCGACCCTCCGCACTCTGGTGCGGAGCCTCGGCGTCGACTGGACCGCGCTCTGGAACCGCTGAGGCCCGTCCCGCCCTTGTGAGGAACCGACGAAGGCCCTCCGCTTCTTTGTGGTGAGCCGCGCCGGGCCGGGCGGAGCCGCCCCCTAGGGTTGGGGACCATGCCGAAGATTACGAAGGTGCTCGTCGCCAACCGGGGCGAGATCGCCGTCCGAGTCATCCGCGCCGCCCGCGACAGCGGGATCGCCTCCGTGGCCGTCTACGCCGACCAGGACCGCGACGCCGTGCACAGCCGCCTCGCCGACGAGGCCTACGCCCTCGGCGGGACGACCAGCGCCGAGACCTACCTCGTCATCGACAAGCTGCTCTCGGTGGCCCGCCGCTCCGGTGCCGACGCCGTGCACCCCGGCTACGGCTTCCTCGCCGAGAACGCCGACTTCGCCCGCGCCGTCATCGACGCCGGCCTGATCTGGATCGGCCCCGGCCCCGAGGCCATCGAGCGCCTCGGCGACAAGGTCTCGGCCCGCCACGTCGCCGAGAAGGTCGGCGCGCCGCTCGCCCCGGGAACCCTCAACCCCGTCTCCGGCGCCGCCGAGGTGCTCGAGTTCGTGGACCAGTACGGCCTCCCCGTCGCGATCAAGGCGGCCTTCGGCGGCGGCGGTCGCGGCCTCAAGGTCGCCCGCGAGCGCGACGAGGTCGAGGAGCTGTTCGCCTCGGCCACGCGCGAGGCCGTCGCCGCCTTCGGCCGCGGCGAGTGCTTCGTCGAGAAGTACCTCGACCAGCCGCGCCACGTCGAGACCCAGTGCCTGGCCGACGCGCACGGCAACGTCGTCGTGGTCTCCACCCGCGACTGCTCCCTCCAGCGCCGCCACCAGAAGCTCGTCGAGGAGGCGCCCGCGCCGTTCCTGACGGACACGCAGAACACCGAGCTCTACCGCGCCTCGAAGGCGATCCTGCAGGAGGTCGGCTACCTCGGCGCCGGGACCTGCGAGTTCCTGATCGGCAAGGACGGCACGGTGTCCTTCCTCGAGGTGAACACCCGCCTCCAGGTCGAGCACCCCGTGTCGGAGGAGATCACCGGCATCGACCTCGTGCGCGAGCAGTTCCGCCTCGCCGAGGGCGGCGTGCTCGACTACGACGACCCGGCGCCCCGCGGCCACTCCTTCGAGTTCCGCATCAACGGCGAGGACGCGGGCCGCGGCTTCCTCCCCGCTCCGGGCCCGGTGCACGTCTTCAAGGCCCCCGGCGGACCCGGCGTCCGCGTCGACTCCGGCGTCGTCGCCGGCGACGTGATCTCCGGCTCCTTCGACTCGCTCCTCGCGAAGCTGATCGTCACCGGCGACAGCCGCGAGCAGGCGCTGGAGCGCTCGCGCCGCGCCCTCGCCGAGTTCGAGGTCACCGGACTGCCGACCGTCCTCCCCTTCCACCGCGCGATCGTCGAGGACCCGGCCTTCGCCCCCGAGGGCGGCGCACCCTTCACGATCTACACCCGCTGGATCGAGACCGAGTTCGAGAACACGATCCCGGCCTGGAGCGGCGAGCCCGGAGCGACCGACGAGCCGGCGGCCCGCCGGAACGTGGTCGTCGAGGTCGACGGGCGCCGCGTCGAGGTCACGCTCCCCGGCGACCTGGTCGGCTCGGGACCCGCCCGCGGGGCCGCTGCCGCCTCCCCGAAGCGCCGCGGCTCCTCCTCCGTCAGCACCGTCACGGGCGACTCCGTCGCCTCGCCCATGCAGGCCACCATCGTCAAGGTCGCCGTCGCCGAGGGCGACACGGTCGTCACCGGCGACCTGGTCGTCGTCCTCGAGGCGATGAAGATGGAGCAGCCGCTCACCGCCCACAAGGACGGCGTCGTGAAGGGCCTCGACGCGACGGCCGGAGCGACCGTCCCCGCGGGACACGTGCTCCTCCAGATCGTCTGAGCCCGTTCCGGGCCGCTCCCCGCGCGGCCCGGCGCGGTCGGCTCCTCGACGTGAGGGGTACCGCCGAGCGGGTCGCGTCGCGCTGCCGTCAATCGCTTCGCACGCGATTCCCGGTCGCGCGCTCTGCCGATGAAGGGCCGCACCCCGCGCGGCCCGGCGGAGGGGCGCGTCAGGTGACGATGTGCATGGCGCGCGCGGCGTCCGAGATCGAGCCGGTGAGGCTCGGGTAGACGGTGAAGGCCCGCGCGACCTGGTCGACGGTCAGGCGGTGCTCCACGGCGAGGGCGAGCGGGAAGATCAGCTCGCTCGCCTTCGGAGCGACGATGACGCCTCCGATGACGGTGCCGGAGCCGGTGCGCGCGAACAGCTTGACGAAGCCGTCGCGGATGCCCATCATCTTCGCCCGCGGGTTCGCGGCGAGCGGGAGCTTGTAGATCTCGCCCTGCGCGATGCCCTCCTCGATCTCGCGCTGGCTCCACCCGACGGTCGCGATCTCGGGCTGCGTGAAGATGTTCGCCGCGACGTTGCGCACCTCGGTCGGGTTCACGGCGTCGCCCATCGCGTGGAACACGCCGGTGCGGCCCTGCATGGCGGCGACGGAGGCGAGCGGGAGGAACGTGGTGCAGTCCCCGGCCGCGTAGATCGAGGGGACGCTGGTGCGGGCGACGCGGTTGACGCGGATGTGCCCCGACTCCGTCAGCTGCACCCCCGCGTCCTCGAGGCCGATGCCCGCCGTGTTCGGCACGGAGCCGACGGCCATCAGGCAGTGCGAGCCCTCGACGACACGTCCGTCCGAGAGCACGGCCTGCACGCCCTTCTCGGTCCGCTCGACGCGGTCGGCGCGCGACTTCGAGAGCACGACCATGCCGTTGCGCTTGAAGACGTTCTCGATCACGGCGGCCGCGTCGGCGTCCTCGCCGGGCAGCACCTGGTCGCGGGAGGAGATGAGGGTCACGCGGGCGCCGAGCGCACGGTAGGCGGAGGCGAACTCCGCGCCGGTCACGCCGGAGCCCACCACGATCAGGTGCTCGGGGACGGACTTGAGGTTGTAGAGCTGGGTCCAGCTGAGGATGCGCTCGCCGTCGGGAGCCGCGGTCGGGAGCACACGGGGGCTGGCGCCCACCGAGACCACGATCGTGTCCGCCTCGATGCGGTCGAAGTCCATGCCCTCGCCGCCGGCCGCCGTGGAGACGATCAAGGCGTTCGAGCCGTCCAGGCGCCCGTCCCCCTGGACGATGCGCACGCCGTGGTGCACCAGGTTCGCGCGCATGTCCTCGGACTGCTGGCGCGCGAGCCCGAGCAGGCGCTTGTTCACCGTCGCCAGGTTGACCGCCACGTCCGGGCGCACCGGCTTGTTCTGCTCCGAGCGGGTGAAGAACTGCACGCCCAGGTCGGCGGCCTCGCCGATGGCGTTGGTGGCCTCCGCCGTCGCGATGAGCGACTTCGACGGGACGACGTCGGTGATGACGGCCGAGCCGCCCACTCCGACCCGCTCGACCAGGGTGACCTCAGCGCCGAGCTGCGCTCCCGCGATGGCGGCTTCGTAGCCGCCCGGCCCCCCTCCGAGTACAGCGATCCTCTGCGCGCGCTCGAACTCGTAAGCCATGCTTCCCATTGTCCTCTCTCACTGAGTGTTCGCCCAATCGCGGGGTGTCGGATCGGCCGCGGGAGTCGCCCTCCGCCGCCGCGCAGCCCGTCGGTAGGGTGGGAGGATGTCCGACCAGACCCTTCACCCCCTCGACGCCCCCGACGCCGATCCCTTCGAGATCGCGGCCCGCGCGGCCGCTCAGATCGCCGAGGCGACAGGGGTCGAGAAGCACGACATCGCCCTCACCCTCGGCAGCGGCTGGGGCAAGGCCGCCGACGCGATCGGCGAGACGACCGCGACGGTGGAGGCCACCGAGATCCTCGGCTTCTCCAAGCCGGCCGTGCACGGGCACGGCGGCACCCTGCGCTCCGTCCTGCTCCCCACCGGCAGGCGCGCGCTGATCATCGGCGCCCGCACCCACTACTACGAGGGCTACGGCGTGCGCCGCGTCGCGCACAGCGTCCGCACCGCCGCCGCGACGGGCGCGACGGTGATGATCCTCACCAACGGCGCGGGCGGCATCAAGGAGCACTGGACGCCCGGGACCCCCGTGCTGATCAGCGACCACATCAACCTCACCGCCGACTCGCCGCTCGAGGGCGCGACCTTCGTCGACCTCACCGACCTCTACTCCTCGCGCCTGCGCGACCTCGCCCGGGGGACGCGTCCTGAGCTGGACGAGGGCGTGTACGTGCAGTTCCGCGGGCCGCACTACGAGAGCCCGGCCGAGGTGCAGATGGCGAGGATCATCGGCGGCCACATCGTCGGCATGTCGACCGCCCTCGAGGCCATCGCCGCGCGCGAGGCGGGCATGGAGGTGCTGGGCATGTCGCTCATCACGAACCTCGCCGCCGGCATCCAGAAGACCCCCCTCAGCCACGAGGAGGTGCTCGAGGCCGGCCGCGACGCCGAGGACGACCTCGCCCGCCTGCTCGCCGGGATCACGGGCGCCCTGTGAGCGCCGACGTCCGGGAGCTCGCCGAGGCCTGGCTCGCCCAGGACCCCGACCCGGAGACGCGGGAGGAGCTGGTCGGCCTGCTGACCGCCTCCGACTCGGGCGACGCCTCCGCCCGCGCCGAGCTCGAGGACCGCTTCGGCGCCCGCCTGGCGTTCGGCACCGCGGGCCTGCGCGGCGCCATCGCGGCGGGATCCAACCGGATGAACCGCGTGCTGGTCTCGCAGGCCGCCGTCGGCCTGGCCGACTTCCTGCTGGCGCAGGGCGTCCAGCGGCCCGTGGTCGTGATCGGCTACGACGGCCGGAAGAACTCGCGCGTCTTCGCGGAGGACTCCGCCGCGCTGATGGCGGGCGCCGGCGTGGACGCGGTGCTGCTGCCCCGGCTCCTGCCCACCCCCGTGCTGGCCTTCGCCGTGCGCCACCTCGGCGCCGACGCCGGAGTGATGGTCACGGCGAGCCACAACCCGCCGCAGGACAACGGCTACAAGGTGTACCTCGGCGGCGCCGACGAGGGCTCGCAGATCGTGCCGCCGGTCGACTCCGAGATCGCCGAGCGGATCCTCGCGGTCGCGCGGGACCGGCGCGTTCCGGAGCTGCCGCGCGGCGAGTACCGGCTCGCGGACGAGTCCGTGGTCGCCGCCTACATCGAGGCGACGGCCGCCGTCGGCCGCCAGTCCGCTCCGCTGCGCATCGTCTACACGGCGATGCACGGGGTCGGCTGGGAGACGGCGCACCGGGTGCTCTCCGCGGCGGGATTCGACGAGCCGGCCGTCGTGGTCGAGCAGATCGAGCCCGACGCGGCGTTCCCCACGGTCGCGTTCCCCAACCCGGAGGAGGCGGGCGCCCTCGACCTCGCTTTCTCGACCGCGCGCTCCGGTCGCGCGCAGCTGATCGTGGCCAACGACCCGGACGCCGACCGCTTCGCCGCCGCCGTGCCCGACGCCTCCGCGCCGGAGGGCTTCCGGCGCCTCACCGGCAACGAGGTCGGAGCGCTCCTCGGCTGGCGCGCCGCCGAGCAGGCCCGCCGCGAGGGCCGCACCGGAGGAGCGCTCGCCTGCTCGATCGTGTCCTCCCCCGCCCTCGGTGCCCTGGCGGCCGACTACGGCCTCGACTTCGCCGAGACGCTCACGGGCTTCAAGTGGATCTCGCGCGTCCCCGACCTCGTCTTCGGCTACGAGGAGGCGCTCGGCTACCTGGTGAACCCCGGGACGGTCCGCGACAAGGACGGCGTCTCGGCCGCGCTCGCCTTCCTCTCCCTCGCGAGCGCGCTCGCCGCCGAGGAGCGCACGATCGACGACGAGCTGGAGTCGTTCGCCGAGCGGTTCGGGCTCTTCGGATCGGAGCAGATCTCGCTCCGCGTCACCGACCTCTCCGAGATCGGCCGGATCATGGCCGGACTGCGCGCGACGCCTCCGACCGCGATCGGCGGGCTCGCCGTCGAGCGGAGCGAGGACCTGCTCGCCGAGGGCGGCGCGCTGCCCCCGACCGACGCGCTCCGCTTCTCCCTGAACGGTGCCCGTCTCATCGCGCGCCCGAGCGGCACGGAGCCGAAGGTCAAGCTCTACCTCGACGCCTGGTCGCACGACTCCGACGCCGACGCCCGCTGGTCGGCCGTCTCGTCCCGCCTCGCCGCCCTGCGCACCGGCGCCGCGGAGCTCCTCGCGTAGGTCCCCCTCCGGTCAGCGGGGCGCGCGGACACCGATCCGCTCGCCCCGCTTCCAGAGCCACTCCACCGGACCGAGCTCGAACCGGCGCAGCCACAGGTGCGCGGCGAGCACGACGACCGCCGCGATGAGCAGGAACGCTCCGACGGTCGCCGGGACGCGCCACTGCGCGGCGGTCACCGCCAGCCCGAGTCCCCAGCCGTAGAAGAGGGCGCCGCCGAGCAGGTTCTGCAGGAGGTAGGCGCTCAGGGCGACCCGGCCGACCTCCCGCGCCCGGCGTGCCGCCCAGCCCTCGGCGCCCCGGCGGAGGCAGGCCTCGGCGAGGGCCGCGAGCAGGCCGAGCCCGACCAGGGGCGCGACGAGGTAGCGCTCGGCGAGCAGACCGGCGGCGCTCCCCCCGACGCCCAGCGCGAGGTCGACGGGGAGGGCGAGGGCGCCGAGGACCATCATGCGACGGCGGAGTGACGCGCCCTCGGCGGCGAGGACCCCCGCCCGATGGAGGCGCGCGCCGAGGAGGAACATCGCGAGGCTGAGGAGCCCGATGAGCACCGGCTCCGCACGGAAGACGCCCGCGTTCTGCAGCCGGAAGAGGGCGAGGCCGAGGAACGACGCGTCCGCGTAGGGGCTCCGGCCGGTCGGCCCCTGTCCGGCACCGTCCGGACTCGCCGCCACGAGCGCCACGAGCGCCGAGATCAGGACGACGTGCAGAGCACCGCAGACGAGGATCACGCGGCGCTGCGTCGTCGGCCGGGTGAGCAGCAGCCAGGCGACGACCGCTCCGGTGACGGCGTATCCCATGAGGACGTCGAACTCCGCGATCAGCACGTAGTTGACCGCGCCGTCCAGGAGGAGGAGCGTCGCGCGCCAGAGGTAGCGGCCCGGCCAGCGCGTCCCGCGCCGGACCGCGGAGGCGTGCTGGATCGCGAGGCCCACCCCGAAGGCGAGGGAGAGGAGGGCGAGGAACTTGCCCTGCGCCAGCGCCATCAGCAGGAGCTGCGCAGTCCCGGCGGAGGAGGAGGTCTCCGGCGTCACCGGGACGGAGAGCAGTCCGAGCATCCCCCAGGGGTGGGAGAAGATCCAGATGTTCGTGCCGAGGGTCCCGATGATCGCGACACCGCGGACGACGTCCAGGGTCGCGATGCGGCGGCCGGCTCCGGCACGGGGCGGCAATACGGTCGTATTGGTCATGTCCGAGAGCGTAGCCTGCTCGAGCAGTCGAACGAGAGGGACGCCATGCCGGATCGGCGCGAGAGCAGGAGCGACATCCTCTCGGCGGTCGTCGCCGTCCTCTCGGCCCGCGGGGCGGAGCACCTCAGCATCCGTACCGTCGCGGCCGAGGCCGGCGTCTCAGTGGGGGCCGTCCAGCACCACTTCCCGACGAAGCAGGCGCTGCTGGCCGGCGCGATGGCCCGGGTCGAGGAGCGCTTCCGCGAGCGGATGCGGAGCCGCCTGGAGGCCGAACCCTCGGCCGAGGTGCGGCTGCGCGTCTTCTGCGACGAGATCGCGTGCGTCGCGGACGAGGACGTGCCCGACGCGATCGTGTGGACCGCCTTCGCCTCCCGCGCCGGCACCGATCCGGAGATCCGCGCGATCCACACCGCCGGCTGGTCGCGCACGGAGGACGTCGGCCTGGAGCTGCTGCGCGCCGCGCATCCCGCGGCGTCGTTCGGCGCCGACGACGCGGCGCTTCTCCTCGCAGTCCTCGACGGCATCGCGGTCTCCCGCGCGGACGGCTGCTCGGGTCTTGGGGGGTCAGCGGGCGGCGAGCTGCTCGAGGACGGTGCCGATCAGGCGGCGGGCGCGGGCGGGGGAGAGG